>JALSKD010000139.1 GCA_026989015.1 Gammaproteobacteria bacterium | reverse complement strand
CTCGGAAGAGCTGCCATCCCCGAGGGCAACGAACAGTTCGTAGGCCAGCAGCTGCACCGCCATCGCCACATTCAGCGAGCTGTATTCGGGATGGGTGGGAATTTTGACCGTGAAATGACAGAACTGCAGTTCCTCATTGGTCAGGCCGCTGCGCTCGCGGCCAAACAGCAATGACACCCGCTGGCCACCCGCCAGGCCGGCGACCCGTTGCGCCATCGCGCGCGGCGTCAGCTCCGGCCAACTGAGGCTGCGCGGCCGTGCGCTGGAGCCGATCACCAGTTCACTGTCGGCCACGGCGCTGGGCAGATCGGCGTAGCGCTGGCAGGTATCGAGGATATCCAGCGCACCGGAGGCACGGGCGATGGCCACTTCATCGATGCCGCAACGGGGGCTGACCAGGCCGAGCCGGGAAAGCCCCATGTTCTTCATGGCGCGCGCGGTGGCCCCGATGTTGCCGGGATGGCTGGTCTCCACCAGCAGGACCTGGATGTCGTCGCATTTCATGGCGCGAGGGTAGCGGCAGCCGCCGCAATATGCCAGCGCCCGGTGCGCAGTACCACCGGAAAGCGCTGAAACGGGTGCCGCAATTTGCTAGACTGCGCCGCTGTTTTCGGTTCACCCACAGTCAGGTCTCTTCGATGCAACCCATGCTCAACATCGCCATCCGCGCTGCCCGCTCCGCTGGCGATTTCATCGCCCGTCAGGTCGGCAACATCCCCAACCTGCTGATCGAGGCCAAGGCCGGCAACGATTTCGTCAGCGAGGTGGACCGGCAGGCCGAAGCCCGCATCATCGATACCCTGCTCAAGGCCTACCCGGATCACGGCATCCTCGCCGAGGAATCCGGACAACACAGCGGCAGCGGCGAGTTCGAATGGATCATCGACCCGCTGGACGGCACCGCCAATTTCCTTCACGGCTTTCCCCATTTCGCGGTATCCATCGCCCTGCGTCAGGGCGGCAAATTGCAGCAGGCCGTGATCTACGACCCGATGAAGCAGGAGCTCTTCACCGCCAGCAAGGGCGCTGGAGCCACCGTCAACAACCGGCGCATCCGCGTCACCAAACGCAAGTCCGTCGAAGGTGCATTGCTGGGCACCGGCTTTCCTTTCCGGGCCAAGGAGCACTTCCCGGCCTACCAGGCGATGTTCGCCGATTTCTTTGCCGATGCCTCGGACATTCGCCGCGCCGGCTCCGCCGCGCTGGACCTGGCCTATGTGGCGGCAGGCCGGCTCGACGGCTTCTGGGAGATCGGGCTCAAGCCCTGGGACATGGCCGCCGGCGCCCTGCTGATCCGCGAGGCTGGCGGGCTGATCGGTGATTTTTCAGGGGAAGGCGACTACCTGCAGACCGGCAATGTGGTGGCGGGCAACCCGCGCCTGTTCAGCGACCTGGTACGCCGCCTGCAGCCTCACCTGACCGAGCCGCTGAAGCGCTGAGTATCCGACCCGACTGCACCGGTCCGCATTTTGCTATATAATCGGTCGCTTATATAGCACCCGGTCAGCGTTCAATGGAACAGCAGAAAACCCCCGAGGCCAGCGTCACGGTGGCCATCCTCTCGGATACCCACGGCGTCCTGCATCCGCAGATCGAAGCGCTGGTGCGCGATTGCGACATTGCGATACATGCCGGAGACATCTTCCATGGTGACATCCTCGATCGCCTGCAGCCGAAAAGCGGCCGGGTCATCGCCGTGGCCGGCAACAACGATCACGAAGGGGTGTGGCCGGAGCATCAGCACGAGCGGGTGCGCGCCCTGCCCGCCGTCGCCCGGCTGGATCTTCCCGGCGGTACCGTCGAGGTCGAGCACGGGCATGTGCATGACTGGAAGCAGCCGTCCCATGACGACCTGCGCGCCGCCCATCCGGAAGCACGGGTGATCGTCTACGGCCACACCCACCGCAAGGTCATCGACGACTACCGGCTCCCCTGGGTGATCAATCCCGGTGCGGCAGGCGATACCCGCACCCACGGCGGCCCGTCCTGCATGGTGCTGCACGCGGGCCCCCAACTCTGGCGCATCGACAGCTACCGCTTCGCGGAACCGTGGTCGGCACGCCGACAGCCGGTGGTCACCGCTGCCTGAACCCAGGTCACCGCTGCCTGAACCCAGACCCGACAGATGAAAAAAGGGCGCCGATGGCGCCCTTTTGCGTTGCGATCCGGTCACCGCGGATCAGTCATCGGCCTCGATCTCGTCGATGTCACCGTCCTTGTCGTTATCCTTGGCCTCGATCGAGTCACCAGCCTGCAGACCGGCCGGTACGGATACCGACGGATCGAGTGGAAGGGTCAGACCGAACAGGGTCACGGTATCGGTGCCCACGGCTTCCAGAGTGCCTTCGACTTCGTACTTGTCGATGCCGTTCTTCAACTTGAGCACGACCAGAAGCCAGTCGTCTCCCTGCTGACGCATCGACAACTCGGCCGCCAGCGGGGGGGGGATTTGCGCAGCCAGGTCCGCAAGGGTCAGCGCGGCATCCCCGGAGCCGTCGAGGTCGTCCTTGAGTAGGCTTTCTGCGGTGACCTGAAGCGTCAATTCATTGCCTGCACCCAGCGAGACGGTGATCGTCGATGCATTCGGATTCACATCCATCACATCGGCCTTCAGTTCGGCCTCGGCGCCACGGTATTTGATGGATTCGGCGATCAGGGTGCCGTTGTCCATCTGGCCCTTGATCTCGACCTGCACACCATTGGCGAGGCGCGCGGTGACGCTGGCGTCGAGAGCGGAGGCATCCACTGTGACATCGCCGAGGCGGAACTCGGAGACGGATACGAAACCGTAGACGATGCCTTGCAGTTCGACCGTGCCATCGGAGGTCGGCACTTCATTGTCATCGTCCGTTTCACCTTCGATCTTGCGGGCACTGACGCTGCCATCGCTCTGATAGACGCCTTTCACCTCGACACGCAATCCGTTGGCAAGATCGCCGGGTTGCATGTCCTCGAAGCGGGTCTGGTCGTCGAAGTGCACCAGTACCCCGTCCAGCATGAAACTGTCGGAGGCAAGCGTAGCCACACGCCCGTGCAGCTCAACGGGTGTTGTACCCGGCACCACCTCACCCTTGCCTTCCACGCGGGTGGCATGGATCACACCGTCTCCATCGGTGAAACCGCTGACCTCCACGACCACGGACTGATCGAGGCCCGCAAAATCGATGCCATCGAAAGTGGTACCCACGGCATCGACCTGCACTTCTCGGCTCAGTACCGTAAAGCTCAGTCGGTTCGGATCGCCGTTGACCGTCACCGGTGTCTGTTCGATCGGCCCTTCGACCGAATCGTCATAGACGACACGGTAGGCGATACCGGTGCCGTCGCCCTTGTCCTCGGCCTCGAGACGGACCACCATGCCCAGTGACATGTTTTGCTGCGCTTCGGCCGCCGAATCATACTGGACACCATCGATATCGAAGGTGGCGTTTTCGATATCGTACTCGACACCATTGACATAGATACTGCCGAAGCCTGTCAATACACCGACGACAATACCCGTTCCGCTGATCCCGGCGGTAACCAGGGCGCCGCCACAGGACAGCAATACAGAGGACAAGAATGCAACCGCCAACGGTCGCCTGATCCTGCCGGAAAATTTACTCATCGGGTGTTTCCTCATTCGTTTCTGTGCGCTTCTGATGAAAATAGATGCCAAAACTCACCATGCATCGATCATTTTCATCATCGGTCTCATGATCGGAAAAATCCGCGTCGATATCCTCGAGCAGCAGCTGAGCCTTCTTGTTCAGGCTTTTCTTCAGTTTTGGCAGCGCGCTGCAACTGACATTGATATTGGAGGCTTTGCGCTGGAACCAGGCTTCGTCGGGATCGCTGACTGAAAGGTTATGATCAATGGTTTCGATGAATTCGGCGGTATCGATGCCCAATATGTTCAACTTCTGTTCCGAGTCGGTCTCCGGCAGATAGTTCGGGTTGACCAGCTGAATCAGGCCATTGTCGAGAATGCGTATGTTGCCACTGTCACGCAAAGCGTTGAGCATCGCCACTACAGGCATGTCCCCGCTGTAGCGGCGTACCAGCCGCGTGAAGGAAGCCGCTTCTCCTTCGAGCATCAGATCCAGCGGTTCGTGGTCCGGATCGAGAAACTCCTCGTCATGCTGCCAGCCCGAGAGCACGCGTACGATGCGGTTGAATTTCTTGAGCGATCGGTCCGTATCAAAGCCCAGCGCATCTTTCAGGCGCTTGACTTCCTTGCGGGTGATGCCAGTGATGATGGACACATTCGAAATGGTCGTTTTCTGTCCCTGACGGGCCGCCTCCTCAAAGCCGACATCCACATAGATCTTGCGTGCAATGTCCGCAAAATTTCCATAGGACACGCCATTGCGCAGCAAAATGCGTATCAATGGCGTCAGGATGCGAATCGCAACCTGCTGCAGGGACTCGGGTACCAGGCTCATGGAGTATCTCCGCTACTTAATGGGATATTATTCCCTTCTTCTTAAAAATCAAGCTGTAAATGCCATTGGCATGACCCATGACTCAAAACAACGATTCGATGGTCTCTACGATCTCGGGCGCATCCCAGGTCAAAGCGCCGCGGTAGCCATAACGGATGCGGCCCTCACGATCGATGAGGTAATTGGAGGGATAGGCGTACACCTTCCAGTCACGCACGGCACGGCTTTCCGGGTCGAGCAGGATATCGAAGTTGACCGGGATGCGTTCCAGGAAACGACGGACGGCTTCAGGTTGTTCGCCGATGTTGACCGCCAGCACGCGGAAGGGCTTGCCCTTCAAGCGGTCGGTCAGCCGCCCGAGCGACGGGATCTCCTCGATGCAGGGCGCGCACCAGGTGGCCCAGAAGTTGACCAGCACGACCTGTCCCTTGAGCCGTTCGAGATCGATTTCCTCCCCCTCCAGCGTGTTCAGCCGCAGCGGCGGCGGCAAGGGGCGTCCCTCGATGGGATAGAGCCGTGGCGCGCGGAAGCTGGCGGCGACCGGGCCATCGGCCGGTTTCCAGCCGGGCCTGAGTGGAGCCTCCGGCACGCGGGCAAGCAGCGCCATTGCGTGTTTCAACAGTTGGGGAAGACGCGCGCGCAGGGCGATGTCGACCGGCTTGAGGTCCTCGTCCGCACGCATCTGGAAGCCGCCGCGTATGCCCTTGAGCTGGTGTACGAATACCGGGCTGCCGCCCTGTCCCAGCTGCTCGGCAATCTCACGGCTGCGGGCGTACTTGGTGGAGAACTCGGGCATGATCATGTACACAGGCAAGTTGCTGTAGGCTGCAATGGGCAGATAGCCAGCCTTTCGCCCAATCGCCACCTGCTCCTCGATCAGATGCGGTGTGAACAGCAGCAAGCCGCGCAAATGCCGTGCGGCATCGGGGTCGGCCCGTTGCCACAGGTAGGCAAGCTTCAGGACCAGGCGGGCGCCACGCCCCGAGGACAACAGGAAGATCCGCTGGAACCCCTGCTCAGCGGCCCGGTTGAGCACCGCCAGCAGGTCACGCGCCTTCACATCTTCGAGGCTTTGCCGGCCGGGAGTCAGCATCAGGCTGTCGTGCAGGCGCGTCACCCAGACATCGATGCCCTGAGCCGCCAGCCCGCGGGCAATGCCTGCATGGCCCGGCCCGAAACCGTTTTCCGAAGGCAGCCAGAGTACCAGTTGGCGGCCGGCGGCCGGATACTGTTCGACGGTCAGCTCATTGCCGCCGGGGAGTTCCAGATCGAAGGGTTGCTGTGCATGCAGCAGGGTAGCGAAGCTCAGAAGAAGGAGCAGATACGGCAGGCGGTACTTCATGATACGGATCCGTAAAGCGATCCGTAATACTAGCACGACCCGGGCTCCGCGGGTCTTGATCGGTCATCGGTAGCTGCGCATCTGGCCGACCAGCACGCCGTGAATGGTGACCCGGTCTGCGCGGTAGGTCATCGGCTCCATGTCCGGATTTTCGGGTATCAGCCTGACCTCGGAGTTGCTGATGCGGCGGAAACGCTTGAGGGTGGCCTCGACGCGGTCGATCAGCGCCACCACGATATCACCATCATGGGCCACCGGCTGTTTCCTGATGACCACATAGTCGCCGTCGAGGATGCCGGCATCGATCATCGAGTCACCGCTTACGCGCAGCGCAAACAGGTCCGGCCCCATGAACATCTCCGCCAGATTCAATTCCTGCTGGTCTTCCACCGCTTCGATGGGCAGGCCAGCGGCGATCTTGCCCACCAGCGGAATCACCGGCGGCGCCACCAGTGGCAGATCGACCAGATGGATGCCGCGCGAGTTGTTCTTGCTGCGTTCGATATAGCCCTTGTCCTCCAGTGCCTTCACATAGCGGTGGATGGTGCCCTGGGATTTGACCCCAATGGCCTGGCCGATCTCCTTGAGGCGCGGCGCATAGCCGAACTGGGCGATGTAGTTGCGGATGAACTGGAGGGTATTCTGTTCCTGGGTGGTCAGCATCTTCTTCTCGTTATCTTCTCGCGACCGGGCGAGAATAGAACGAGAAGCCGGGCAAGGCAAGTCATTTCAACAGGCCGAGCGGGTTGTCCGGATCCACCGAATCCATGAACGGCTTGTCGCGGTCGCGGTGGGTGAGCTGGTAGAACAGCCCCATCCAGTTGCCAACCACCGCATCCGCGGTATCGCACCAGGCATTGTCGAGGTGGGCGGCAATCTTCGCTTCCGGGAACTCGGGCAACGGCTTGCCCCGTGCCATGGCACGCTGCAGATAGTAGCGGTACTCCCCCAGCACCGCACGCTCGAAAGCGCCGAAGTAGTTGTCGGGAAAGGGGGGGAAATCCTTGATCTCGCCGGCGATGAAGCGCATCACCTCCCGTTTGAATTCCTTGAGCAGGGAGATGGTGTCGAATTCCGGGTGCCCCTGGAAGAAGACCAGCCGGATACCGTCCGGGCTGGTGGCCAGGTGCACACAGCCATCGTCCACTTCGTTGACCAGTACACGCAGGCCCGCGGCCTCGAACTGCTCGGGAGTGATCGCGTTCCAGCGCGAATGGGGCACCACGAAACGGGTGTTGATATCGGCGGTGAGCGGATGATGGCGGTCGGCGACCCGGTGCTCGAACACGCCCCATTTCTTGCGCGGCTGGTGGCGGCGTTTCTGACCATAGCGGAATTCGATCACCGCATGGGAGGCCAGGCAGGAGCAGAGGGTGGAAGTGACGTTGTCCCAGGCCCAGTCCACGACCTCTTTCAGGGGCTCCCAGAAGGGCTGGGTCGACAGGTCCGGGCCGACCACATTGGCGCCGGTGATGATCAGGGCATCCAGACCCTGCGCCCGGATCGCATCGAAGGATTCGTAATAGCTATCAATGTGCGCCCGCGCCTCTTCCCCGCGCGGGATGCTGTCGAGGGTGAACGGATGCATGTAGAACTGGGCGATGGGGTTGCTGTCGCCGATCAGGCGAAAAAACTGCAGTTCGGTGGCCTTGAGCGCGGCATCCGGCATCATGTTGAGCAGGCCGATGTGCAGGTCACGGATGTGCTGACTCATCGCCCGGTCCGGATCGAGGATGCGGATACCCTCCCCGCGCAGCTTGTCGAAGACCGGCAGATCATTGTGGGCAACGATAGGCATCAGCCGGCCCTCCCGATCGCGGTTTCGATGAGGCGCAGGAAATCGGCCTCGTCACGCACCCGTGCCACTTCTTCGGAAGTCACGGTATAGCCCAGTCGGGCGATCGCCTCATAGCGAGGAACACGGGAATGGAACAGGCGGGGAAACACCCAGCGGGCAAAGTCGTCGGGGTCCATCTCCGCCGCATACTCCAGTCCCTTCTCGGCCAGGTACAAGGCCAGGTGCTCGGTGAGAAATTCGGGACGGTAGTACAGCGGCTTTGGGGCGCTGACCGCGCGCCGGATGAGTTTCTGTTCCTCTTCCTCGTGGCTCACCTTGATATAGAGGATCAGTGTGTGCTCCGCCAGTTCCTCGACCAGCCCCGGTTCGTCCAGTTCGCAAAGACTGCCGCCGACATCATTGACGAAGTGGGGGTAGCCGTAGATTTCCTGCGCCTTGCGGATGAACTCAGGCACATCGCGCATGGTGGCGACCTCGGCTTCCCGGTACAGCGCCTGGCGCTGAATGAAATCCTCCAGTTCCACCCCGCCCAGTTCCGGATTGCCGAGCTTGCCCACAAAACTGAGCACCGGACCCAGGTCGTCCACCTTGATGTTGTTGCGGATGTAGATCCAGTCCTTGCGCAACAGCTCGCGCAGGAAGGGCACCTGCATGGCCTGCTGTTTGATCATGTCGAGAATGTGTTCGTCCAGGTAACGGGTGCCGATGCGGTAGTCACCGGAGTAATGGAACCAGCCGCTGCCGCTCTGGCGCAGCAGTGTGGACAGATAGGATTTGCCGACGCCGGACATGCCGACCAGCGTCACCTTCTTGTGCTCCCAGTTGCGGAAGGATTCGGGTGTAAACTTCACTGCGGTTCCTCATCGGTTCGTCCCAGCGCCCATTCGGCAAGCTCATGAACGAACGGTTTGTGTTCGATGATCTCTCGCTCGTCGAGACCGTCCAGTTCATAGGGCAGCGCCAGCCAGTCATCGGTACGGTGCACGAAGTAATCGGGTGCCGGGCCATCACCGCCACCCGGGCGATACCAGATCACCGCGCTGCGCACATCCTGCGGCATGTTGCGGCGCAATTTCTGCTGCAGACGGCGGACGACCGCGCGCAGGCTGTGGCCACTGCCCTGGACATCGTCGACGATCAGCAGGCGGTCGCCGGCATTCATGTGTTCCCACAGGTACTGGGTGCCATGGACCCGGATCTCCTCGGCGCGCTCGATCATGCGCGTGTAACTCGACAACCCGTTGTAACTCGTGCGCAGCGCGATATGGTCGGTCTTGTGGCCCAGCCAGTCGAAACAGTCCTGCACCACAATGCCCACCGGCGCGCCGCCACGCCACAGGCCGACGATATAGTCGGGCCGAAAGCCGCTCTGCCAGATGCGCACCGCAAGGCGATAAGCGTCCAGCAACTGCTGCTCGGGGTCTATGTAGCGTCTGGGCAGGGAGTGATGCATACAAACCGACATCCGCAAAATGCGCAGTATATAATCGACGCTCGCAAGCACCAACGGTAAAACGGGCTATGTCCGAAAAACACTACATCAGTTCTGACGATCTGCAGAAGGATGCCTGGCGGCTGGCCGCGCGCATTCTGCGCAGCGGTTTCCGTCCCAACGCCATCATTGCGCTGTGGCGTGGCGGCGCGCCGGTGGGCATCGCGGTGCAGGAATTCCTCGCCCATTACGGGGGCATCCGCGCTGACCATATTGCCATTCGTACTTCGTCCTACCACGGCATCGACCAGTCATCACGCGAGATCCGCATCCACGGCCTGGGCTACCTGATCAAGCACCTCAACCGCGACGACCCCTTGCTGATCGTCGACGATGTATACGACAGCGGCCGGACCATCGAAGCCCTGCTGGCCAGACTGAAACTGGAATGCCGAAGGAACACACCCGAGGACATCCGCATCGCCGTGCCCTGGTACAAACCTTCGCGCAACGAAACCGGCCGTGCGCCGGACTACTTCATCCATGAAACCGACCGCTGGCTCAAGTTTCCCTACTCCCTGGAAGGCCTGACCGATGAGGAAGTCCGCGAACATCGGCCGGCGATCCACGCGATCCTCGAAGCAGTGACCGGAACAAACGGCTCAGCCTGAGCCGCGGCCGCGGTAGACCACCCGCCACAGCTCGTAGGTCAGCCACAGCATCATCAGCCCGGCCACCACCCGGCGCAGCAGGTCGGGCAACAACGGAATGGCCACCATCAGGATCATCACCGCCAGCAACACCCACAGAAAGCGGGTGCTGATGCTCGGTCCCCGGTCATCTTCCGGCTTCCTGTCCCCGGGTCTTCGGTCACCCTCAGTCATCGGCTTGGCTCACTGGGGCGAAAGCGCCCGGTTCGGTTGAAGGTCTCCTCGAGCGCCTTGATCCGCTGTTCGGCCTGTGGCCAGACCTTGCACTCCACCGCATTGATCAGCGCTTCGACGAGGAACAGCGTGGCCACCCCGGAATCCCAACCGGAAGGCGCTTCGATGCGCACCGGGAAGCAGAAATCGGCCCTCCGTGCAATCGGCGACAGCCACTGGTCGCTGAACAGGACGACCCTGAGTCCCTTGTCCGCCGCCTGGCCAGCCAGGGTCAGCAGGTCGGCCTCATACCGGCGCACATCGAAAATCACCAGCACATCCCCGTCATCCATGTCGAGCAGATGATGCGACCAGAGGCTGACCGCCTGGGGCAAGGTGAACACCCCGCGGCGGATGACCTCCAGATGCGTCGCCAGATAATCGGAGAAGGCATGGGTGATGCGCCCGCCGACCAGGTGCACCGACCGTTCGGGATCGGCGAGCAGATCCACCACTGCATTGAAATCGCGGTGGCTGATCTGCTTCATCGTGTCCTGCAGATTGGCTAGCACCGCTTCGGCATGACGGTTGAGCACATGTTCGCGCGGCGCACCGCTCGCCCACTGGCCGTGCCGCGCCACCGGGTCGGCCAGGGTCTGCGACAACTCCTGCTTCAGCGCCTTCTGAAAATCGACAAAGCTGGTGAAGCCGATGCGCTTCAAAGTCCGCATCACCGTCGGCGTGGACACCTTGCTGGCCTTCGACAGCTCCGTAATCGATACCAGACCCGACATCGGGTAGTCGGCCAGCAGGTGATTGGCAATCTTGCGCTCCGCCGGCTTGAACTGCGCAAACTGCTGACGCAGGCGGTCGGCAATGCTGGTGTTTGTGGGTTTCATTCACTTTCTCCGGTCCCGAACAGACGCCGTCGTTCGGCGGGGCCGTCATTGCCCCTGCCTGTGACGCTGCGGACCATGATATCAATTATTTGACTGATTATTATCTGCATGTAAATATATTTACGCAACACGGTCCGGAACCGTGACTTACAACACCACCAAAGAGGATCGAACCATGAGCAACCGTCGTGATTTCCTGAAAAAGGCCGGGGCCGGAGTGGCTGCAACCGCTGCCGGCCTGTCTGCACCTTATGTTCACGCCGCCAAAAAAACCACCATCAAGTGGCGACTGCAAACCTATGCGGGGCCCGCCCTGGCCGAACATGTCATCAAGCCGTCCATTGAAGCATTCAACAAGGTGGCCAACGGTGAAATGGTGATCGAACTCTACACCTCCGATTCGCTGGTACCTACCGGAGAGCTGTTCCGCGCGATGCAAAGAGGCACCATCGACGCCGTACAGAGCGATGATGACTCCATGTCCTCTCCGGTGGACATCGCCGTGTTTGGCGGTTACTTCCCCTTCGCTACCCGCTACAGCCTGGATGTACCCGCATTATTCCACGAATACGGATTGAACAAGATCTGGAAAGAGGCCTACGACGAAGTGGAGGGTGTGACCTGGTTGTCTGCCGGGGCCTGGGATCCCTGTCACTTTGCCACCAAGAAACCCATTCGCAGTCTCGACGATCTGAAGGGGCTGCGCGTCTTTACCTTCCCGACGGCAGGAAAGTTCCTCTCGCGCTTCGGCGTCATACCGGTCACCCTGCCCTGGGAAGATATCGAGGTTGCCGTTCAGACCGGGGAGCTCGACGGAATCGCCTGGTCGGGTATTACCGAAGACTACACCGTGGGCTGGGCCGATGTGACCAACTATTTTCTGACCAACAATATCTCGGGCGCCTGGTGCGGCTCCTATTTTGCCAACGAGGATGCATGGGCAAAAGTCCCCGAACACCTGAAAACCCTGTTCAAGCTGTGCATGGACAGTTCCCATTACCACCGCCAGTACTGGTACTGGGCAGGTGAAGCCCGCCTTCGCGTCAAGGGCACCAAGATGAAGCTGACCAGCATCCCCGACAGCGAATGGAAGAAGGTCGAGGCCGAAGCCGCCAAATTCTGGGACGAGATCGCCAAGACCAGCCCAAGGGCCGCTCGAGTGGTCCAGATCTTCAAGGATTACAATGCCATCATGGAGCAAGCCGGACCGCCCTATCGCTGCAGCTGAGATCCGCGGGGGGACGCGCTTGCGCGTCCCTTGCTTTCACCTCCATCGGTTTTATCGTCGTGCCCAGATTCATCAAGCTGTATGTCCACTATGTCGAAGCGATCAACCGGTTTTTCGGGCATATCGCCATGTACGGTATCTTCGTCATGCTTGGCATTCTGCTGTATTCGGCAGTGACCCGCTCCTTTTTCAACAGCCCACAGCTGTGGACCATCGAAATGGCTCAGTTCACCATGGCCGCCTACTACCTGCTGGGCGGAGGCTGGACACTGAAAAACGGCGCTCATGTCCGCATGGATCTGTTCTACGAGCGCTGGACACTGCGCAAGCGCGCCTTCATGGATACCCTCACCGCTTTCTGCCTGATCACCTACCTGATCGTACTGTTCTACGGTGGGGTATCGAGTACGGAGTACGCGCTCAAGTACGGACAGAAAAACTACTCGGCCTGGGGCCCACCCATGGCGCCGATCAAGATCATCATGACTTTCGGCATCTTCCTCATGCTGCTGCAGGCGATCGCCATTTTCTTCCGCGATCTCGCCACCGTTCTGGGGAGAAGAATCGATGAGCCATGAAATGATCGCCCTGGTCATGTTCGGCGGCATGATGGCAATGCTGCTGACCGGACAGCGGGTATTCGGTGCGATTGGGTTTGTGGCAGCCGTCGCTTCCCTGTTGCTGTGGGGGGATGGCGGTGTCGAAATGGCGTTTTCGGCCAGCATCAAACTGCTCAACTGGTACCCTCTGCTCACCCTCCCCCTGTTTATATTCATGGGCTATATGCTCAGTGAATCCGGCATTGCCAGCGACCTGTACGAAATGCTGCATGTCCTGGCCGGCTCGCTCAGAGGCGGATTGGCGGTTGGAACCACATTGCTGATGGTCGCCATCTCGGCAATGAACGGGCTGAGTGTTGCCGGCATGGCCATAGGCAACACCATTGCCCTGCCCGAGATGCTCAAACGCAACTACGACAAGCGCATGGTTACCGGTGTCATACAGGCCGGAAGCTCCCTGGGTATTCTTGTTCCGCCAAGCATCGTTCTCGTACTCTACGGCATGATCGCTCGCCAACCGATTTCACAGCTTTGGCTCGCGGGGGTACTCCCCGGTCTGCTGCTGGCTTCGTTGTTCATAGGCTATATCGTCATTCGATGCTATCTGCAACCCGAACTTGGTCCGGTTCTGCCACGAGAGGAACGTCAGATAGAACCCAGACATTTCTGGCGTATCGTTCGCTCCGGACTGCTGACGATCCTGATCATCTTCTCTGTCATCGGGCTGTTCATCATGGGGATCACCAGCCTGGTGGAGAGTGCCGCAGTGGGCGCGGCCGCTTCCATGCTGGCCGCGGCAGTCAAGGGGCGTATCAACCGCAAGATGATGCACCGAACGCTCAAGAAGTCCCTCGATGTCAGCGCCATGTTCATGTGGATCATCCTCGCTGCCCTCGCTTTTGGCGCGGTATTCGACGGTCTCGGTGCTGTCAAGGCCATCGAGTACATCTTTCTCGACAAGTGGGGGCTGACACCCTGGGAAGTGCTTATCCTCATGCAGCTTTCCTTCATCGTCATGGGCATGTTCCTCGACGATACCGCCATGCTGGTGATCGTGGCCCCCTTATACATCCCCCTCGTCGTGAAACTGGGGTTCGATCCGATCTGGTATGGCGTGCTCTATACCATCACCTGCCAGATCGCCTATATGACCCCACCGTTCGGTTACAACCTGTTTCTCATGAAAGCCATGGCTCCACCGGAAATCACCCTGCGCGATATCTACGCCTCCATTGCTCCATTCGCTCTGCTGATGATCTCCGGTTTGGCGCTGGTCATGAGCTACCCGGACATCGCTTTGTGGCTGCCCAAAACCGTTTTTGCCGACTGAGACAAACACACCATGAACCCGAGAGAAATCAAAACCATCGAGGACGCCAGGGCCATCGTCGAAGAGCGCGGACTGAGCCATGTCAAGGTTGGCCTGTTCGACAACGACGGCGTGATGCGCGGCAAGTACATGAGCCGTGAAAAGTTCTTTTCATCCCTGGAAAAGGGCTTCGCCTTCTGTGATGTGGTGTTGGGCTGGGATGTGAAGGACCAGCTCTACGACCATGTGGACTATACCGGCTGGCACACCGGCTACCCGGACGCGCCGGTGCGCATCCTGCCCGATTCCTGTCGCGAGATTCCCTTCGAGGACGGCATGCTGCTGTTCCTTGCCGAATTTGCCGACCAGGCCGAGGCGGTGTGCCCGCGCGCGGCGCTGCGGCGTGTCGTGGACAAGGCGCATGCCATGGGGTTCACCCCGTTTTCCGCACTCGAATACGAGTTCTTTCTGTTTGACGAAACCCCTCACAGCATCCGCGAAAAAGGCTTCCGTGACCTCAAACCCCTGTCCCCCGGATGGTTCGGCTATTCGATGATCCGCAATTCGGTGCATGCCGAGCTGTATCATCAGATTCTCGATACGGCAGAACGCATGGATTTCCCGATCGAGGGCATACACACCGAAACCGGGCCGGGCGTGATCGAGGCTGCCATCGCGGTGGACGAATCGCTGGCTTCCGCCGACAAGGCCGCATTGTTCAAGACCTTCATCAAGGTGCTGGCGCAGCGCAACGGCCTGATGGCCACCTTCATGGCCAAATGGTCGCCGGACTATCCGGGCCAGAGCGGTCACATCCATATATCGCTGCGTGACGCCAGCAACGGCCAGCCGGTATTCCATGATTCAGACCAACCCTTTCACATGAGCCGCATCCAGCGTCACTTCCTGGCCGGACAGCAGCGGCTGATGCCGGAACTGCTGGCCCTGATCGCCCCGACCGTCAACGCCTACACACGGCTGATTCCCGGATTCTGGGCGCCCACCGACGCCACCTGGGGCGTGGAAAACCGCACCACGGCGTTGCGCGTAATCCCCGGATCGGCCACGTCTCAGCGCATCGAATATCGGGTCGGCTCGGCCGATGCCAATCCCTATCTGGCACTGGCTGCCGCCCTCGGCTCCGGACTGATCGGCATCGAAGAGGGGTGGGAACCGGAACCCCGTGTCACCGGCAACGCCTACGAGCAGCAACACCCTGCCCACCAGGCCCTGCCACGCAGCCTGTGGGAAGCCGCCCAGCGACTGAAACAGTCCGAAGCCGCCCGGCAGCTGTTCGGCGATGCCTTTGTCGAACACTTCGCTGCGTCCCGCGAATGGGAGGAAAAGGAATACCGCCGTCACATCAGCGACTGGGAGCTGGAACGCTATTTCGAAATCATCTGATTTTTTCAACCTTGCAGAGCAAACATGAGCCGTATACAGAAAACCGTCAGCCCGGTGGACGGGTCCGTCTTCGTCGAACGCCCGCTTGCCGATGATGCACTGATCGATGCCACGCTGGAGCGGGCACGCCGTGCCCAGTCCGATTGGCAGCGCCGTCCACTGGCAGAGCGCAAGCAACTGGCCAGCGCCTTCGTCGATGCCTTTGTCGCGCAGCGTGACGCCATTGCCGAGGAGCTGACCTGGCAGATGGGGCGTCCGATCCGTTTTGCCGCCGGCGAGGTGGCGGGGCTTGAGGAACGCGCACGTACCATGATCGAACTGGCCGATGAGGGTCTTGCCCCGATCCGAACCCGCGACAAACCGGGTTTCGACCGCTGGATCCAGCGTGAACCCCATGGCGTGGTGTTCGTGATCGCCCCCTGGAACTACCCCTATCTGACCGCCGTCAACACCGTGGTGCCCGCCCTGCTCGCCGGCAATACGGTCATTCTCAAGCATTCCGCGCAAACTCCGTTGTGCGCCGAGCGCTTCGCCCAGGCCTTCGGGGAAGCGGGCCTGCCGGAAGGCGTGTTCCAGTACCTGCATTTGAGCCATGCCGATGCCGAACGCATCATCGCCGACCCGCGCATCGATCTGCTGGCCTTTACCGGCTCGGTAGAAGGCGGTCATGCCGTCGAGCAGGCCGCCGCCGGCCGCTTCATCGGAGTCGGCCTGGAACTGGGCGGCAAGGACCCCGCCTATGTGCGGGCCGATGCGGACATCGACCAGGCCGTCGAAACCGTCATGGACGGTGCCTTCTTCAATTCCGGCCAGTCCTGCTGCGGCATCGAACGCATCTACCTGCACCGCGACATCTACGATGACTTTGTGCCCAGGGCCGTCGAATGGGTCCGCCAGCTGCGGCTGGGGCGCCCGAACGATACGGAAACCACACTAGGGCCGGTGGTCCGCGCAAGCGCCGCCGATTTTGTCCGTGATCAGGCCGCCGAAGCCATTGCGCAGGGTGCGACACCGATGATCGACGCCACCACCTATCCTCTCGACCGGCGGGGTTCACCCTACCTGGCGCCACAGGTATTGCTGGATGTGGATCACTCCATGCGGGTCATGACCGAGGAAAGTTTCGGTCCCATCGTCGGCATCCAGCGCGTGGAATCGGACGAGGAAGCCGTGGCCCTGATGAACGACAGCCGTTACGGCCTGACCGGAGCCATCTTCACCCGCGATTACGACCGCGGTGTGGCACTGGGTCAGCAACTGGATGTCGGTACCTTTTTCGTCAACCGTTGCGACTACCTCGATCCGGAGCTGGCCTGGGTCGGAGTCAAGGATTCCGGGCGCGGCTGCACCCTGTCGGTCATCGGCTACGAGCAACTGACACGGCCCAAGTCCTTTCACATCAAGCACATCGAGGAGGCATCGTGAACCTGAACGCCAACTGGAATTATCCGACCGCCATCCGCGTCGGTGCGGGCCGCATCGCCGAGCTGCCGGAACTCTGCCGAGAACTGGGCCTCAACCATCCGCTGCTGGTCACCGATCCCGGCCTGGCCGCCTTGCCGATGGTCGAACAGGCACTCGGGGTTCTGCAGCAGGAAGGCCTGCCCTGCGGCCTGTTCAGCGATATCAAGGCCAACCCGACCGGGGAGAATGTCGAGGCCGGCGTCACCGCCTGCCGTTCAGGCACGCATGACGGCATCATTGCCTTCGGCGGCGGCTCCGCGCTGGATGCCGCCAAGGCCATCGCATTGATGGTGGGGCAGACCCGTCCGCTGTGGGATTTCGAGGATGTGGGCGACAACTGGACCCGTGTCGATCCCCAAGGAATGGTACCGGTGATCGCCGTGCCGACCACCGCCGGTACCGGTTCGGAGGTGGGCCGCGCCTCGGTCATCACCGATACGCAACGGCATGTGAAGAAAATCATCTTCCATCCCGGCATGATGCCGGCACGCGTGATTCTCGACCCGCAACTGACCATCGGCCTGCCGCCTGGCGTCACCGCCGCCACCGGTATGGACGCCCTGTCGCACAACCTGGAGGCCTGGTGCGCCCCCTTTTACCATCCGATGGCCGAAGGCATTGCGCTGGAAGGCATGCGCCTGGTGAAGGAATACCTGCCCCGCGCCTTTGCCGATGGCGAAAACATCGAGGCACGCACCCAGATGCTGGTCGCTTCCAGCATGGGGGCCACCGCTTTCCAGAAGGGACTGGGAGCCATGCACGCGCTGGCGCATCCACTGGGGGCCCTTTACGACGCACATCATGGACTGCTCAACGCCATACTGATGCCCTATGTACTGCTGGCCAACCGGGCGGCCATCGAAACCTCTCTATCCCGAGCCGCACGCTACCTCGAACTCGACACGCCCGGTTTCGACGGGTTTCTCGACTGGATTCTCGGCCTGAGGCAGCAACTGGAGATTCCACACAGCTTGTCGGCCATCGGCATCGATGACCGTCAGGCCGACACCGTGGCAACAATGGCGGAGCAGGACCCGTCAGCCGGCGGCAACCCCAACCGCTTCGATGCAAGCGCCTACCGCCGCATCTTCCTGGATGCGGTCAGCGGCACACTGGAACGCTGACACAGATGAAAGCCGCCATCCTCCAATGCGACCGGGTACTGGAACACCTGCAGCCCCGTTTCGGTGATTACCCGGGAATGATCGAGGCCATGTTCGAGGATGCCGGTCATCGAAACATCGAGTTCGATGTCTGGGACTGCGAACAGGGGCAGTATCCGCCCGACCCGGCGGTCTATGATTTCTTCATTACCACCGGCAGCAAGGCGGATGCCTGGGGCGATGATCCCTGGGTGCATCAACTGCTTCGTTTCGTCCGCCAACTGGATGAGGACAGGCGACACCTGATCGGCATCTGCTTCGGCCATCAGATCATCGCCCGGGCACTGGGTGGTTGTGTGGAGCGCTCCGACAAGGGCTGGGGCATTGGCATCGCCCACAATCGGGTGCTCGACTGTCCCCCCTGGATGCAACCCTGCCCGCCGCAGCTGGATCTGATCGTCAGCCATCAGGATCAGGTCACCCGCCTGCCGGGAGAAGATGAACGCGTGCTTGCCGGCAGCGACTTCTGCCCCTTTTTCATGCTGCAGTGGAACGACCGCTTTCTCAGCGTGCAGGGTCACCCGGAATGGCAGCCTGCCTACGCACAGGCCCTGCTGGAGGAGCGTCGTGGGGTGATCGAGGAAGATCGTATCGAACAGGCCCTGCAGGAACTGCAGCATAGCACTCCTGACAACGGCCTGTTCGTGCAGTGGATGATGGCGTTCATCGGTTCATGATTCGGCACCGCGTCTTCGTCTATGGCACTCTGAAACACGGTTTCCCCAACCACCACCTGAGCCGCGGGCATGCCTTGCCGGGTCGTTGGCAGACACGCCTGCGCTATCCCCTTTACCTGGTTGGGGAACGCGCTTCGCCCTGGCTCATCGATGCCGCCGGTGACGGTGAACGGGTGCTGGGTGAAGTCCATGAACTGGACGACGCTGCACTGCAGGCACTGGACCGGCTGGAACGCACCCATGAACCGGATGGCTACCGGCGCCAGCGCATTCGCGTCGCGGACAGCGAAAGCCAGCAGGAGCTGGAGGTCTGGGCCTGGCTCAAGCCAGCGGACGCCCTGGACTCGCTGCCACGGGATACCCCGGTGCAAGGCCCCTTTGCCGAATACGAACTCAGTCTGGCCGCGTATTACCGACCTCGCCACAGGAGCGCGTGATCAGCCACCCAGCGCCTTTTGAATCAGCGGCACCAACGGCTCGGGGAGGCGGATCTTGCCGGACAGGGCAAACTGCTGCCCCTGCTCCGACATCTTTTTCCAGGTCTTCTGGATGATGTCGATCCACTTTTCTTCCGAATACTCCGGGTGTTTTTCCGCAAAGGGCAGCATGTAGTGCTCAATGAACACCAGATCGGTCACGTCTTCGAGCAGCTGGGTGTCGGGGTTGACCTTGATGCCGCGCTTGCCCACGGCCTTCTTTACCCGA
Source organism: Gammaproteobacteria bacterium (assembly GCA_026989015.1). Classification (GTDB taxonomy): domain Bacteria; phylum Pseudomonadota; class Gammaproteobacteria; genus S144-22. Next base: position 37,223 of record JALSKD010000139.1, on the reverse strand, counting down.
TCGATGCTTTCCGCGTCGTAACCTGCCTGCTCCATCAGTTCGCCGACCGTGTTGGCGTGGAACTTGTAGAGATGGCTGCGCCATTGAAGATAGCCCTGCCGGCCTTCAGGGTACTCACTGCGCGGTGATTCCCAGCGGGCCACATGCTGGCCACGCATGGCGATCTCCGCCACTTCATCCGGGTTTTCGACATAGCGGTGCAGCATGTCGGTCATGCGCTCGGAATACAGCAGCTCCTTCGGCCATTCCTTGCCGCTTTCATCGGTTTCGATGTTTGGGTCCTCGCGGTTGATGTCATCGATCATCGCGATCACCCGCTTCAGCTGTTCAGTGCTCATGGCCTGCCTCCGTCTGTTGATTGGGCCGCATTCTATCCATCGATAGCCAGATATTCCCACGCTCCCGCAAAGACATATTAACCCGGCAAGTATCTACGTCGTATTCAGGGCTTCAAGAATGGGCCGGATCAAGGCACGGCGTGCAGGCAAGGGTCATTCCCTTGGCAAGCGCCGCAAAGCTTAACGCATCCTGCTCTCGCCCCTTGCCCGCATCCCTGCGGGCAACACCGAGCCGGTTCATTCTTGAAGCCCCTAACCTATTGAAAACACAAGAGCGAGGCCCGCTCGTGCTTGCCCGCGGACGGCGTTATCGGCGCTGGCTGCAGAATGACTGCAGCGGCGCACCGATGCCTTGCCGCGAACGAGCGCGAGCGGGCTGAACACGATGTAGATACTTGCCGGGTTAATAGAACCGGGGCATGATGTCCAGCAGTCGCGCATAGCCACGATAGTCCGAAGCCTTGGCCGGCATGAAGGGGGGCAGGTTCAGCCGATTCAGCATCTTCTGCCCGGCCGGCGTCAGGCTCGCCCGCAACAGCGCCTGACCGACGCTCAGACGCAGTTTCTGGGGCACCTCGGGTGACGCAGAGAACCCCATGTGCGGCAGGGGGGCGGTGGTCAACACCGTGTTCAGCCGGTCATAACGGGATACCAGAGCCGAAGGGATCATCGCGGCGAAGGCCTTGCCCTGTATCACCTTTTCCGCGGCATCCTCCGAATCACGCGCATAGACTATGCGCGGTTGGCGCATCGGATCCGGGAACAGCTGCAGCATCCGCAACGCGCCCACGCTGGGCGGTGCCAGAGTGGCGATCTTCTTCAGCAGGAGTTCTTGCGTATCGAAGACCAGGTTGTCATCCCGGGTCACCAGCGAAAAGCTTACCGTATCCGGAAGACGCGCCAGCAGGTGGTAATTCATGTGTTGCAGCCGAAAATCGGTGAAATGCGCGGCATCGAGCACGAAATCGAAGCCATCCATCTTCTGCATGCTTGCCCAATAGGTGAGGAAATTGCGATGGGTCTTGATCCGTATGGTTTCACCGGTCTGTCGGCTCAGGTACTCCGCCAGCGGCGCGTAGGCCTTTTTGATGCGCTCCGGAGAAAGCACGGGTTGTATCGAAAGCCACCATTCGGCGGCCTGCAACATGGGTGAGAGAATCAGCGTGGCACCAAACAGCAGGTAATGCAGCCTCATGAACAACTCCTCAATATGGTGGTGTAAGAGCGCCTCTTTTTTAGCCCGATCTATCGCCGGCGACGGGCGCTGGATCGCGAAGTATGCCAGCAACATCCGCGCGTTGCCATTCCTGTACAGTGCCAAAGGTTATTGGGATTGTGGCCCCAACATTTCTGCCAACATGCCTCCATACTGAACCATTGATCGTCAGTATTCGTATCCGTACACTGCATGCTGTTTTTCTGGAGTGCTCCGATGACATCACTGAAAACAGCCCGCGAGGCATGGCGCCGCCTCGTCGACTTCACAGGCTACTTGTTGGCTGGCCTGGTCGTTCTGGCGCTGGTCACGCCCGGATTCGAGGTGCGGGCCTTGCCCGCCTCGGCACGCGATGTGGAAGAAATGGCCGATCTGTGCATGCTCTCCGAACGGCTCCTCAAGGACTATGCCCTGATTGGCATGGGCGTCCACTATCACAATCCCGAAAAGGACCTTGAAGACAACCTGCAACGCTTCGAGCGTTACCTCGGAGAATTACGCAAACGCCCGCTCGACACACGCCTGAAAAAAGAAATCGGCGAGATCGTCCGGGCCTGGGAAGGCATACGCCCCCTGCTGCAAGAACAGCCCGATACCAAGGCAGCCAGTGATCTGCACAGACGGGTCGATGCGCTGAGCCGACGATGCGAACGCATTGCCCTGGATCTTGCGGCCAGCACCGGTATTCGCAACGAAGACCAGGTCGTACTGATTGCCGAACTGGGCATGCTGTCACAACGGCTGGCCGCGCGTTACATGCTCCGCGCCTGGGGCGTGGATGTGAACGACTACGATCGTCAGGCCACAGACACCATCAAGGCCTTCGACGCACGGCTTCAACACCTGCTCGACGAGCCCGACAGGGTGCTGCCTTCTGCCGTCCGCACCCAGCTGACAAATCTGGAGAAGCCCTTTAAAACCTTTGCATTCATGGCCACCCGATCGAGCGGCCGTTTCGTGCCCAGCCTGGCTGAGAGAAACGCCACCCGGATCCACCAGACGGTGCGCAGAATACTGAAACTGGAAGAGGATCATTTGAAATGAACCACAGGCGCTTGATCATCCTCGTCACATTCTTGTTGGCTCTGGCACTGATGACCGGTCCAACCGCGCAGGCCGCTGGGAGTGATCCGCTGAAGGCGATCATCGCGGCCGAAGAAATAGAGATCACCAGTCAGGCATTGGCCAAGGATTATTTCTACATCCACCAGCACATCCGTGAGGAACAGGCGCGCAAGGATCTCGGGAAAAACCTGCAGAAGCTCGAATCCGCCATCGCTCTTCTGGAAAAGCAAACCGGCGATGACCAACAGGCTGTGATCGAATACCTGCGGTTCGCCCTCGACGAGATCCGTAGCATTCTGTCTGAGAAATACAGCAAGGAGAACGGTGCCCTGATCCTCGATTACAGCGAAACCCTGCTCGAGGGTTCGGAAACCCTGCTCAAGAGTGTCGAAACCAGGGACACAAAAAAACAGGCCATGGTCACCACCCTCGAACACATGGACTTTCTGCTCGAACGCCTCAGCAAGTATTACATTGCCTTTCGCGCCGGGTTCAGGGATCACACCGCAGTACAACAGGCGAGGAAGGCGGTTGCCGATTTCGATGCGCGCATCGGGAAAATCAAGGCCTACCACTACCCGCCCACGCAGCAAACGGCGCAACGCAAGCTGCTCAAGTATTGGCCCATCGCCAGAAAATTCTACCTGGGCCTCGAAAAGAATGACCTTCCGCTGATCGTCTTCGTCTCTACCGACTACCTCGACAAGGCCATCGCAACGCTGCTCGACTACCACGAGTCACGATGATTCAGGCCGTCAGGCGGGCGTACAGCCGGGGCAACAGACGGGGCATCTCCAGCGGGTTGCGGATGACCGCATAGCCATTGCTGCCAAACAGATGCGGCAGGTATTCGCTGCCCTTGCGGTCGATGGTGACACAAAATGGCTGCAGGCCCAGACGCTTCACTTCGATGATCGCCTGGCGAGTATCCTCGATACCGTAACGGCCCTCGTACTGGTCGAGGTCATTGGGCTTGCCGTCGGAGAGGATCAACAGCAGACGGCGGCCGCTGGGCTGTTTCTGAAGTTGCAGGCTGGCATAGCGGATGGCGGCACCGAGCCGCGTGTAATAACCCGGCTTGATCTGCTGGATGCGCCCGCGCACCGACGCCGAATAGGGTTCCTCGAAACGCTTCAGACGGTGAATGCGGATGGGATCGCGCTTGCGCGACGAAAACCCCACCATCGAAAATGCATCACCGGTCGCATGCAGGCTTTCGGCAAACAGGTAGAGGCTGTCACGGATCACGTCGATGACCCGTTGCGTATCATTGACCCAGGTATCGGTGGACAGCGACAGATCCGCCACCAGCAGGCAGGCCAGATCACGCGCGCCGCTGTTCAGTTCACGGTAGAGGCCATCGGCGCCCACCGGGCTGCCGGCGCGGCGCTCGCAATGGTAATTCAGATAGGCATCCAGATCGATGTCCTGTCCGTCGTCCTGGTGGCGTAGCCAGATCCGTGCCGGTGCCAGCAACTGGAACTGATTGCGCAGTTTCTTTGCGGTACGGGCCAGTCGTTGTGGCAAGGGAATCGCTTCCGCGTCGCGCGCGGTCATTTCCACCACGCGGCAGCGGTTCTCGAGCAGGCGCTGTTTTTTCCAGTCCCACTCGGGCAGCAGCATGCCCTCGCGGACGATCTCGTCGTCCGCCTCACTGCCCGGCAGATCGAGATCGAACTTGAGGCGCAGGCCGCTGGACTTCTGTTCACGGGAAATGGCCAGGGTATCCAGATCGCGGGCCACTGCCTCCGCCTTGTCCAGGTCCTCCTCGTCCTCGCTGCCGCGATCCAGATTGATGAATTCCCCCCAGGTGAAGATGTTCTCCATGCGGATGGTGATCAGTCCGCGGTCGGCTTCTGGCTCATCGGTCTGCTCTGCCTTGCGCCGCCCGATGTCATCCAGTTCACGGCTCTCGCCATCGTCCCCTGCCACTTCGTCCGGGTCATCACGGGCAGCTGCCTCCGAGGAGGCCGGATCAGGGTGCAACCAAAGGGGCACTGGCATTGGATCAAGCCTGGCGGTCGGCAGGCGCCGCACCGAACCCGGTTCGCACAAGGCCTGGCGCAGCAGACGCTCGGCCTCGGCTTCAGCCCCCTTGAGTGCCTGCGGGTCGGGCCGCTGATCCAGATGCGCCCGCACCAACCGGGTATAACGCCCCAACAATCCGGGAAAACGCTGCAGGGTCAGCAGCACCGTCACCTGATTGCGCGCCAGCCAGTCGCCGGCCAGTTCTCGAGCGAACCGCGCCTCATTGGCCGCCATGGCGGCCAGCCAGAAATAGAGATCACGGTTGAGTTCACGCTCTGCAAAGCCGGCGATCCGGGCCGGCAATTTGAGCGCATTGTGATCCCGCCAGGCCAGCTCCACCTGATCGCCGATGCCCGCGATACGCTGCAACCAGTTCTTGCGAAGATTGAAGGTGGTCTTGTCCACCACCTCGATCTGCAGGCCGCCGTCTCCACCGAGTGCGCGGAAGAACAGGCTCAGGCCGGGGCGCACTTCCTTCAGCTCTACCGCTGCCTGCAGATGACGGCGGTCCGCTGCGCGGGTAATGAACCGGTGCCAGAGCTCGCCGACCTTTTCTTCCATCTCAATGCCCCCTGCCCTTCCGCAAAGGAACACCCACCGGTGGTTCCGATTGATGCTGCGCGGCTGCGCCCTGCACCCAGTCGATCAGCGTCAGGCCGTCATCCCCCTGCAGCAGGTTGCAGGCGGCAATGCATTCCCCGCATTGGGTGCAGGCAAACATGCGCCGCTTCTTGTCGCGCGGCTTGAGGCGCATCGGACAGGCATTGTCACAGGCATTGTTGCAGTCCTTGCACAGGCGGGCACGGTCCCGGTCGAAGGCCACCACCATCGCCCGGCGATTGGCCATCCACGCCAGACTCTGAAAAAAACCGACCGCGCAACCGTAGCGGCAGAAAAAATGCCGCGCCAGGGTGAACTCGACGATGAAGACCGCAGTGGCCGCGGCAATGAAGATGAATTGATTGCGCGTCAATGAACCCCCCAGCAGATTGCCGTACACTTCTTGCGGCGGCAGCAGGTAGGTCAGCAATACCACCGCCCACAGAAAGGAAAAACCGGCAATGGCAAGCACCGTCGGAAGCCAGTACAGCCTGTGGGGCTGCAGGAGACTGCCGTCTGGCTGGCGTTGCGGCAAGGGCTTGCGCTCCCACAGGCTGGGCCGGCCAAAGGCATGCATCATCAGGCGGTTGACGGTTTCCAGCACCGAGTAATGGGGGCACAGCCAGCCGCAATAGAGCCGACCCCAGCGCCAGGCCGTGTAGATAAACCCTCCGGCCAGCAGCGCCAGCGGAAGAAAACCGCGCAGCAGCAGGCGCAAGGCCGCCTCGCTGCCATTGATCTCCCCGCGGCGGAAAGCGTCCAGGCCCAGCGTCCAGGGCTGTCCGAACAGCCAGAAATGGCCTGCCTGCAAGTCATAACGGAACACATCGAATACCGGCGCCAGCACGAACAGCAGGAAAAAGGCGCTCTGCAGGATCCGGCGCCTGTGCTGCAGGCGGGTGTTCATAACCGGCTGTCGATGGCCCGCCCGACCAGCGGGTACCGCCAGCATTGACCGGCCATGGCCTTGATCAGACCGATCATGCCGAGAATGATGAAGGTGGAATGCACCATCGTGAAGTAGATGATGACGATGAGCCAGGTCCAGGCACCATCGTATCCGCCCAGAAGGATGATGGCCGCGTTGATGACCACCAGCAAAAACCCACCCCACAGGCTGGCCGAAACCGTCTGCCGCAGATGGCAGCGCGCCACCGGACCTGCCTCCGGCAGCCGTTTCCAGTACAGCCACAGCAACACCAGGAAACCCAGCCCCGGCAACACCAGCAGATTGACCAGATACAGCGTCTCGGCGGTGATCGCCAGGCGCGTATCGGTGGCGTCTTCAGTTTTCGGGGAAGCAGGCATGAACCACCTCCATCAGGGCTTCGATGGTTTCATCATCATCGGTCAGCGGTTCCACCAGCGCGGCGCGGCAGGCATCGAGCAGCGGGAAGCCATCCTTGATCAGCGTGGCGGCATACACCAGCAAGCGGGTGGAAGCGGCCTCTTCGAGGTCATGGTCCTTCAGCGCACGCAGTGAATCCGCCAGGCGTACCAGACTTTCGGCAAGCCCCGCATCGATGCCGGTCTCGCCGATGAGGATCTCCTGCTCCAGTTGCGGCGGTGGAAAATCGAAGGTCATGGCCACGAAGCGCTGCCGGGTGGAGGGCTTCATGCCCTTGAGCAGGTTCTGGTAACCGGGGTTGTAGGACACCACCAGCATGAAGCTATCGGGCGCCTGCAGGGTCTCTCCGGTGCGTTCCAGCGGCAGGATGCGGCGGTCGTCGGTCAAGGGATGCAACACCACGGTGGTGTCCTTGCGGGCCTCGACCACCTCGTCGAGGTAACAGATTGCTCCCTCGCGCACCGCACGGGTCAGCGGGCCGTCGTTCCAGAAGGTGCCCTCGGCCCCGATCAGGTGGCGGCCGACCAGATCGGCGGCGGTCAGGTCGTCATGGCAGGCCACGGTGTACAGGTTCTGCGCCAGTCGCGCCGCCATGTACTGGATGAATCGCGTCTTGCCGCAACCGGTGGGACCCTTGATCAGCACCGGCAGGCGGTTGCGCCAGGCGTATTCGAACAGTTCGATTTCGTTGCCCTGAGGCTTGTAGAACGGAAGTTCGGCAGTGGGTGTTTCGGTGGGCATGTCCATGGTGTCAGGAATAGGTCAGGTAGAAGGCCAGGCCGATCAGACTGCCCGGAAGGGTCAGCCAGATGACGATAACCCAGCGCCAGAAGGATGTCACTCGCTTGAGCCCCATGTAGTAATCGCCAATCAGCTGCCCCTTGAGCAGCGACAGGCCGAGCACCAGCATCGAGATGCCAAAGCCGCTCTGACCGGTGATGCCCACCAGCCAGGTGAAGAAGGTCAGCAGCATCAGCAGCAGGTAGACCCAGGTACAGGGACGCAGCAGGGAGGATGTCGGGGCATTCATCGGGTCACCTCATCACATAGACCAGCGGGAACAGGATCAGCCACACCATGTCCACCATGTGCCAGTAGCTGCCTCCGGTTTCCATGCCGCGGTGGTTCTCCGCGCTGTATCCGCCCTTGCGCAACACGGCGGCATTGACGCCGAGGATCACCATGCCCATCAGCACATGCATGAAATGAAAGAAGGTCAGCGAGAAATAGAACATGAAGAACAGGTTGGTCCGCAGGTTGACGCCGTGGCTGTAGTGATCCGCGTATTCCATCGATTTGACGACGAGAAACAATGCCCCCATCGCCAGCGCGCCCAGCAGCCAGCGCAGGCTGGCGGATCGGTGGTCGATGCGGATCGCGGCAATCGCCCGCACCACGAAATAGCTGCTGGTGATCAGCGCCAGGGTATTGACCAGTGCGTAGTTGCGGTTGAGCGTGGATTGCCACTGGTTGAACAGCTCCACATGATTGGCGCGGGTGAAGGCATAGCTGGCGAAGAACACCGCGAACACCAGCAGCTCGGCGCAGATGAATATCCAGATCGCCAGGTCACCTGGCGGCCGTTCGTGCCCGATGTCAGAATCAGCGTGCGTCATGTCGGTTGTTTTCTAATGTCAAAATTGGGGTTTTTGTCCGTGCAAAAAAATGGCGGGCCGAAGCCCGCCATCCTGCCGTGGATCCGCACCAATGTCAGGCGGCTGCCTTCTCCTCGATGACCGCTTCCGGATCGTTGCGCCCCACGAAGAAGCTGACGATGTACAGGGTCAGCCCGATCAGGAACACCACGCCCGCAATCTCGCGCATCCAGTAGAACACGGCGATCTTCTCCTGGGCCGCCATGAAGTTCAGCGGCGTATCGGTATAACGCTGCATCCAGGTCTGCAGGATGCCGGCACCGGTCAGGAACAGGGTGATGAACACCATGCTGACGGTCATCAGCCAGAAGGCCCACATCTCCACCACCTGCGACTTGTTGCTGTTGGCGGCCTTGCGTCCGTTCATCAGCGGCATGGAGTAGGAGATCATGGTCAGCACGATCATCGCATAGGCGCCGTAGAAGGCCATGTGGCCGTGGGCGGCGGTGATCTGCGTGCCGTGAGTGTAGTAGTTCACCGGAGCCAGCGTATGCAGGAAACCCCACACGCCAGCACCGAGGAAGGCCATCACCGCGGTGCCCAGCGCCCACAGCACGGCGGCCTGGTTCGGATGGTTGCGTCGCCGCTTGTTGACCATGTTGAAGGCAAAGATGGTCATCATGAAGAACGGAATCGGCTCCATCGCGGAGAAGATGGATCCCCACCACTGCCAGTACTCCGGTGTGCCGATCCAGTAGTAGTGGTGGCCGGTACCGATGATGCCGGTGATCAGCGTCATCGCAATGATGATGTACAGCCATTTCTCGATCACCTCACGGTCCACACCGGTGGTCTTGATCAGCACAAAGGCGAGAATCGAACCGAGAATCAGCTCCCACACGCCTTCCACCCACAGGTGAACCACCCACCACCAGTAGAACTTGTCCTTGACCAGATTGTCCGGGTTGAAGAACGAGAACAGGAAGAACACCGCCAACCCGGTCAGGCCGATCACCATGACCAGCGACACTACCGTCTTGCGGCCCTTGAGCAGGGTCATGCCGATGTTGAGCAGGAACGCCAGTGCCACGATGACGATACCGATCTTGGTGATCGTCGGCTGCTCCAGGAACTCGCGGCCCATGGTCGGCAGCAGGTCGTTCATCGTCAGCTCGGCCAGCTTGGCATAGGGCACCAGCAGGTAGCCGAGTATGGTCAGCGCTCCGGCCACCAGGAAGATCCAGAACATCAAAAGCGCCAGCTTGGGGCTCCACAACTCGTTCTCGGTTTCCTCGGGAATCAGGTAATAGGCCGCGCCCATGAACCCGAACAGGATCCACACGATGAGCAGGTTGGTATGCACCATGCGCGCCACATTAAAGGGAATCTCCGGAAACAGGAAATCGCCCCAGACATACTGCAGACCCATGATCAGGCCGAACAGGATCTGCCCCACGAACAGCCCGATGGCTGCGATGAAATACGGCTTGGCAACCGCTTGAGATTGGTATTTCATGATCGTCCTCCCGTCAGCCCTGGATGTTCGGCGGCCAGTTGTTTGTATTGATTTCCGATGCGTACTTCAGGAACTCGGCAACCGCCTCCAGCTCTTCGTCGCTCAGATTGAACTGAGGCATGCTGCGGCGGCCGGGAATGCCGTTTTCCGGACGGCTCTTGATGAAGCCGACGATGGCCTCGGTACTGTTGCCGAAACGCTTGTAGACATTACCCAGTTCAGGCGCGAAATAGGCGCCCTCGCCCAGCAGCGTGTGGCATCCGATGCAGTCGTGCTCTTCCCATACCTTCTTGCCCAGCGCCACCTTCTCGGTGATCGCCTGGCGGTTGTCCCTGTCCGGCAATGCGGATTCGGTGTCGAAGGTCAGCGCGAGAAAGAGCAGAAAGAAAAACAGACTGCCCCCGTAGAAGATGTTTCGCGCCATCGACTTGGTAAATGTCTCTGACATGATCGTGCCCCTTTATTGTTGATGAATGAACGCTCGTGGTTGCCCAGGCTCGGACATGACATTAACCTAAGGCAACCCGAAAACGGGGCACATGACTTTTATCAACAATGGCAGTGAATCGGTCGCGTACTTGACCCAAGTCAAGCCGGAACCGAACATGGCCTGGAACTCGACCGCATTACATGTCCGACACCCCCAGCACCGCCACCGAAATCCGCAATCAACTGCTGCACAGCCCCCTGTTCAGCGGCCTCGATGACAAGGAACTGGATGAAATCGTCCAGCGCGCGCACCTGCTCGATCTGCAGGAAGGCCAGAGCCTCTTCGACCATGGCGAGCCGGTGCATCATTTCTATTTCGTCGTCGACGGACTGATCAAGCTCTACCGGCAGTCACCCAGCGGCCAGGAGAAGATCATCGAACTGGAAAACCCCGGCCAGACCTTTGCCGAGGCCCTGATGTTCAATGACCAGCCGGTCTACCCGGTCAGCGCCATCGCCATGAAACCCTCCCGCGTGATATCCATCAGCACCCGCCACTTTCGCGAGGTACTGGCCCGCTTCCCGGAGCTGAGCTTTCGCATCATGGGCGAACTGAGCCTGCGCCTGCACGACCTGATCAAGGAGATCGACCACCTCAGCCTGATGACCGGACGCAACCGCGTCGCCGCCTACTTTCTCGATCAGGCCGCGCTCAAGGGTGATGACTTCCATCTCGACATCCCCAAACACGCCATCGCCTCGATGCTGTCGCTGCAGCCTGAATCCTTCTCGCGTCTGCTCAAGGAGCTGGCCAAACGCGGTGCCATCGACATCCAGGACAGCCACATCCGCATCCTCGACCAGGACGAACTGCGCCGCGCGGCCGGCATCATCTGATCCGGGCCAGCACAAAAACCCGAATCGGCACTTGATTCTCAAATGTTAACCATTATCATTTGCATATCACCCATTCCTTATAGAGCTGTATCATGCCCCGAATCACCGCCGCACTGTTGCTGTTGCTGACCCTCACCCCGACCTTTGCCGCCACCCCGTTGCAGCGTTTGCAACAGATGGTCGACTACATTGCTGTCGACTACCCGGGTGCGGTACGCGATGGCCAGGTGGTCAATGACACCGAATACGAAGAAATGCAGGATTTTGCCGGCACCATCGCCGAACTGGTCGAGAAACTACCGCACAGCAATGGTCTGGACACGATCCGGCAGCAGGTGGGACACCTGGGCACGCTGATCGATGACAAGGCCGATGGCCGCGCCATACAGGAAGTGACCAACGCGCTCAGACAGCAACTGATCAGCCACTACCGCATGCCGGTGACCCCTGCACGCCGGCCGGACATCGATACCGCCCGGCAACTGTTTGCCGACCAGTGCAGCAGCTGCCACGGGCTTGAAGGCCGTGGTGACGGCCCCCTCGCCCGCTCACTGGAACCTGCACCCACCGACTTCACCGACCCCGACCGCTACCGTCAACGCACCCTGTACGGACTCTACAGCACCATCAGCCTGGGGGTCGGTGGCACCGCCATGAAACCCTTTACCGAGCTGACCGACGATCAACGCTGGTCACTGGCGTTTCTGGTCGGTTCCCTTGCCACCGACAAGGCCTTGCGCGCGCGTGGCCAGTCGCTGTGGGCCGAGGATACCGCGCTTCGTGAACGCTGGACGCTGCAACGCCTGACCACCCGCACCCCCGCCGAGATCGAGGCCGAAGACGGCGCGGACGGCGCCGCGGTCATGGCCTGGCTGCGTCATGATCCGTCCCCCGTATTCGAAGGCAAGAGCACGGCCAGTGCGCTCGGCTTCGCCCGCGAGAAACTGCGCGCTTCGCTGGAGGCCTATGCCGCGGGCGATCCGCGCGAGGCACACCGCCTCGCGGTCACCGCCTATCTGGAAGGCTTCGAACTGGTGGAGGGCAATCTCGATGCCGTCGACCGTGAATTGCGGCTGGCCATCGAGGGTGACATGACCGCTTTCCGTCAGGCCATCGCCAAGCGGCAACCGGCCGAAGCTCTGAGCGCCCTGCAACAACGCATCGACGCCCAGCTGGATCAGGCAGAGCAACTGCTGAGCAGCACCCGACTGTCACCGATGACCGCCTTCGCCAGCGCGCTGGTCATCCTGCTGCGCGAGGGGCTGGAAGCGATTCTGGTCATCGCCGCGCTGGCCGCCTTCCTGATCAAGACCGATCGCCGCGACGGATTGCGTTACCTCGGTCTGGGCATCACCGCCGCCTTGGTTCTGGGCGGACTGACCTGGTGGGCGTCATCATTGATCGACATCAGTGGCGCAGGCCGCGAACTGACCGAGGGCCTGGCCGCCCTGTTCGCCGCACTGATGCTGTTCTATGTGGGGTTCTGGATGCACAGCAAGACCAGCGCCGCGCAGTGGCAGGGCTTCATCCAGGGCAGCATCCAGAAAGCACTGAGCAGCGGTGCGCTGTGGGGTCTGTCCAGCCTGGCCTTCATCGCGGTGTACCGGGAGATCTTCGAGTCGGTGCTGTTCTATCAGGCGCTGTGGCTGCAAACCGGCGAACAGGGCCAGGGCATGATTCTGGCCGGGCTGGGTGTCGCCCTCGCGGCATTGCTGGTGCTCGGCTGGCTGATCCTGCGCTACAGCACCCGTCTGCCGCTGCGCCAGTTCTTCGCGGTGACGGCTCTGTTCATGTTCGTGCTGGCCGTGGTCTTCGCCGGCAAGGGCGTGGCCGCCCTGCAGGAGGCAGGCAAACTGCCGGTCAACCTGATCCATTTCCCGCGCATCGACCTGCTCGGCATCTACCCCAATCTGGAAAGCCTCGGCCTGCAGCTGGGGATGATTCTGTTGGCGGTGTTCCTGCTGTGGCGCAGCCGTTCTAGCGGCCCGCACCAAAACGCCGGATGACCCTGTAGTCCACGCCGGACGGGGTATCGCGCGACTCAACCAGCACGAACTCCGTTACCGACCAGTCGACCGGGAGCCAGGCTTCGACTTCCTGCTGCGGTGGGGGAGCGCCACGCCATTTGCGGGCCAGCGTGACATGAGGGCGATACTGTTCGTGGTGTGGGCGGTAGCCCAGCGGCTCCAGCCCGGCAGTCAGGGCATCGTGGAGCGCCTGCAAGGGCGGTGGCGCCCGATCCGCCCCCAGCCACAGCACACGGGGTCGCGAGAACACGCCCAGCCGGTCCAGCCTCAGCTCAAACGGCATTACAGGCACCGCCTCTGCCGCCCCGATCCAATGCTCCAGGTCCGCCACGGGCAATCGCCCCAGGTAATGCAGGGTCAGGTGCAGGCGTTCTGGCGGCACCCAGCGGGCCGGATGCCGAGATTTCAAGGTTCGCACCAGTGCGTGCAGCCGATGGCGCAGGGCGTCGTCGGGCCAGAGCGCGAAGAACAGCCGCGGCGTCAGCGGTGCTGCGGGCGTTTCCGCCATAAGCGCTTCAGGCGGCGCTGTCGAGCATGCCCTGCTCGCGGATGAAGTCCACCACGGTGGCCAGTCCCTGGTCGGACTTCAGGTTGGTGAACACGAAGGGTTTGTCGCCACGCATGCGCCGGCTGTCGTGCTCCATCACCTCCAGAGACGCGCCGACATGAGGCGCCAGATCGATCTTGTTGATCACCAGCAGGTCCGAGCGGGTGATGCCCGGCCCACCCTTGCGCGGAATTTTCTCGCCCTCGGCCACATCGATCACATAAATCATCAGGTCCGCCAGTTCCGGGCTGAAGGTGGCCGACAGGTTGTCGCCACCGCTCTCGATGAACACCAGTTGCAGGTCGCCAAAGCGCTCGCTGAGCGCCTGTACCGCTTCCAGGTTCATCGACGCATCCTCGCGGATGGCGGTATGCGGGCAACCGCCGGTCTCGACGCCAAGAATGCGTTCGGCCGGCAACGCCTCGCTGCGCACCAGAAACTCGGCGTCCTCGCGGGTGTAGATGTCATTGGTGACCACGGCGATCGAGTAGTCGTCACGCATGGCCTTGCACAGGCGGTCGAGCAAGGCGGTCTTGCCGGAACCGACGGGACCGCCGATGCCGACGCGCAGGGGAGCGTTGTGGGTCTGTGTCATGTCTGCCTCTCAGGAACGGAACAATCGGGTGTACTGGGCTTCATGGGCCGAACTGGCCAGTGCCAGCGCCTGGCTGGAAGCCCCAAGCTCATCGTCGGCGACAGACCGTGCCTGCTCGATCACCACCGGCAGCCGGTCGGCCAGCCGCATCAGCACCTGCTGCCCTTCGGTCTGACCCAGCGGAAGGATCTTCACCGCCGCCAGCACCAGGTTTTCCAGCCAGCTCCAGGCCAGGCCGTGGCAGGCACTGTTCTCGTCGATGCCCCAGCCGACGCAGGCCAGCGCATAGGCCGCGTGCTGAGTGGCCAGCAGACCGGTATCGGCCGGCACCAGCCCGTCATCCAGCGATGTCAGTATGCGCGCCAGGGCGCGGGCGCGCCGGCCTTCCTCGAGGCGCAGCTCCCGGGTTTCGCGGCTGGCCAGCAGGAAAGCATTCCAGCGATGAACGGCCGCCAGGTCCCGGCCGCGCCAGGCCGCCATCAGACGCAGCAGCAGCGGCAGTTCCAGGTATTTCTGACCGCTTTCAAGCAACCCCTGGAGCCAGCACTCGAGATCTTGAGCGCAGCGGATCCAGCCTGCTTCGGCGGCCCACTCGATGCCCTGGGAATAGCTGTAGGCACCGATCGGCAGCGATGGACTGATCAGCTGAAACAGGCGCGGCAGCGCCGCCGGGTCAGTGGGCATGATCCTGTCCGTGGCCATGATCATGACCGTGCTGGTGGGCATGGCCACCCCCGTAGGCGCCGGGCTCCGGATCGAAGGCCGCCTCTTCGAATACCGGTTCCAGCCCCAGCCCGCGCAGCATGTCGTCGAGCACATGATCGTGCTGATAGCGCAACAGGCCGGGGCCGATCTGCAACGGCACATGCCGGTTGCCGAGGTGATAGCAGGCCCGTGCCAGCAACAGCGGATCGTCACAGTACACGCTGCTCACCGGTTCAGGGGCGGCACGAACGCGAACGATTTCGCCACTTTCGGCGCGCAGGCATTCGCCGTCGCGCAGTTGCAGGCCGCGTGGCAGGAACAGACCGGCCTCGCGACCGTCGTCCAGCCGCACCCGCAAACGCGAGCGCACGCGCTGATCGAGGGTCAGGGTCAGTTCGCCACTGACACCCTCCGGCACGGCGGTGCAGACTTCGGTCAGGCGCAGCATCAGAACAGGAAATACTTCTGGGCCAGCGGCAATTCACTGGCCGGCTCGCAGGTCAGCCGTTCGCCATCGGCGCGTACCTCGTAGGTTTGCGGGTCCACCGAGATTTCGGGCAGGTAATCGTTGAGCTTCATGTCCTGTTTTCCGATGTTGCGACACTGTTTCACCGGCAGCACACGGGAGTTCAGACCGAGCCGTTGCGGCACACCGGCCTCCATCCCCGCCTCGGACAGGAAGGTGACCCGCGTCGCATGACGGGCCTTGCCCAGCGCACCGAACATGGCACGGTAATGCACCGGCTGCGGCGTCGGTATCGAGGCGTTGGGGTCGCCCATGGGCGCGGCGGCGATCATCCCACCCTTGAGAATCAGCGAGGGCTTGGCGCCGAAGAAGGCCGGCTTCCACAGCACCAGATCGGCCAGCTTGCCGACCTCGACCGATCCCACCTCATCGGCGATGCCGTGGGCAATGGCGGGGTTGATGGTGTACTTGGCGATGTAGCGCCGCGCGCGCAGGTTGTCGCTGTCACCGTCGTCGCCGGCAAGGCTGCCGCGCTGCCGTTTCATCTTGTGGGCGGTCTGCCAGGTGCGCGTGATCACTTCTCCGACGCGGCCCATGGCCTGGGAATCGGAGGCGATCATCGAGAAGGCGCCCAGGTCATGGAGTATGTCCTCGGCGGCGATGGTCTCACGGCGGATGCGTGATTCGGCGAAGGCCACATCCTCGGCGATGCTCGGATCCAGATGATGACAAACCATCAGCATGTCCAGATGCTCGTCCACGGTATTGAGGGTGTAGGGCCGTGTGGGATTGGTCGAGGACGGCAGCACATGGGCAAAACCAGCCGCCCGGATGATGTCCGGGGCATGGCCGCCACCGGCGCCCTCGGTGTGGTAGGTGTGGATGGTGCGCCCCTTCATCGCCTTCAGCGAATCCTCGACGAAACCGGATTCGTTGAGGGTGTCGGTGTGGATCGCCACCTGCACATCGAAGGCCTCCGCCACCGACAGGCAGTTGTCGATGGCCGCCGGGGTGGTGCCCCAGTCCTCGTGCAACTTGAGGCCGATGGCGCCGGCGCGTATCTGCTGCTCCAGCGCCTCGGGCAGGCTGGCGTTGCCCTTGCCGAGAAAACCGAGGTTGACCGGCAGTTCGTCCGCCGCCTCCAGCATGCGGTGGATGTTCCATTCGCCGGGCGTGCAGGTGGTGGCATTGGTGCCGGTGGCCGGCCCGGTGCCGCCGCCGAGCATGGTGGTCACGCCGGACATCAGTGCGTCCTCGACCTGCTGCGGGCAGATGAAGTGGATGTGCGCGTCGATGCCGCCGGCAGTGAGGATCTGCCCTTCCCCGGCGATGGCTTCTGTGCCCGGCCCGATGACGATATCGACCCCGGCCTGGGTATCCGGATTGCCGGCCTTGCCGATGCCAGTGATGCGGCCGTCGCGGATACCCACATCGGCCTTGTAGATGCCACTCCAGTCGAGAATCAGTGCGTTGGTGATGACCAGATCGACCACGCTGTCGTCGTCACGCTGGCTCTGCCCCATGCCGTCGCGGATCACCTTGCCCCCGCCGAACTTGACTTCGTCACCGTACACGGTGTGATCGCGTTCCACCCGGATCCACAGGTCGGTATCGCCGAGCCGCACCCGGTCGCCGGTGGTCGGTCCGTACATTTCGGCATAGGCCTGTCTTCTGATGCGGCTCATTTCAGGTCCCCCATGATCTTGCCATTGAAACCGAACACCCGACCCTCGCCGGCGTAGCGCACCAGGGTCACGCGGCGGGTCTGCCCCGGTTCGAAGCGCACCGCGGTGCCTGCCGGTATGTCGAGGCGATAACCCTGCAACCCCTCGCGATCGAAGGACAGGGCGGCGTTGACTTCGTAGAAGTGATAGTGGGAACCCACCTGAATCGGGCGATCCCCGGTATTGGCCACCTCGACCTCGATGGTCTCGCGGCCGGCATTGAGCTCGATGTCGCCGTCTTCGGTGATCACCTCGCCGGCCACCGTCGATGCTGCCTGCGCGATGATCGGTTCATGCACCGTCACCAGCTTGGTGCCGTCCGGGAAGGTAGCCTCGACCTGCACATCGTGGATCATCTCGGCCACGCCTTCCATCACATCCTCGCCGCTGAGCAGGCTGCGGCCGTAGTCCATCAGCTCGGCCACGCTGCGGCCTTCGCGCGCGCCCTCGAGGATGGCTGCACTGATGTAGGCCACCGCCTCCGGGTAGTTGAGCTTGAGTCCGCGCGCCTTGCGCCGCTCGGCGAGCAGCGCGGCGGTGAACAGCAACAGTTTGTCTTTTTCTCGGGGTGTCAGCTCCATCGTTCTACCTTTGGTGTTGTCGGAGTTCAGGTGTTCCAGATGCGCGGTGGACAGGCCTCCGCGCCCAGTGCCGCCGGCCGCAGCAGCGCCCACAGGGCGACGAACCAGCGGTTCATCGCGGCACTGTCGCCGCCCAGCCAGCGTGCCACCAGCAGATCGTCGTCGAGCCGGCTGAGCGCGCCCAAGCCATTGCTGTGGGGAATGGCCCGGCAGGCGTCGATCAGCGCGGCATCGAGGCCAGGGGCGACCAGCAGCAGGCTACCCATCACCGGCAGCCCACGCAAGCCGCTGGGGCGGTCGATCTCACAGGCATCGATGCGTTGCCGGTCGATAAACAGCAATTGCCCGTCACGCAGCAGGCGCAGTTCGCTGTCCACCCGGCCGCTGTCGAAGCGTTCGCCGATGCTGGGGCGGCCGAAGCAGTGTTTCTCCCACAGCAGCAGCCGGGCGCCCGGTTCCAGCTCCAGCTCCGTACGCATGCGCAGGCGAGCGCCAGGGAAATGGATGTTCTCCTGCGGCAAGACCTCCAGCCGCGCACCATCATTCACGATGAAGTGCTGATCCACGCGGGCCTCGTCTCCGGCGCTGCGGTAGAACTTGGTGGCGCCCGGTGCGGTCAGCAGCGCCTCGCTGCCGCGTTCGGCGATCACTGTAAGGTTCAGACGGTCGCCGCCGACCACGCCGCCCGGAGGATGCAGCAGGTAGACATGGCAGCACGCGCCTTCCGGATGGAAGGGCCGCTGCACCGACAAGGGTCCCAGGCGGCGCTGGGGTATCAGCCGGGTGCGCCCGGAGAGCGGTCGCAGGCAGAGCTCGAGACGTGCCTGCCAGCCAGCGGCGCTCGACGCTTTGGGGGCCGGAGAATGCATCGCTTCAGGCTACCGCAAAACCGTTCCGGTTACACCGTCAGGTATTGACGGATCAGATCGTCGTCGAGGTCGGCGATGTCACCCTGCGCTACCTTGCGGCCGCGATCGAGGATGCAGAAATTGTCGGCGATGCGGCGCACGATGGGCAGCTTCTGCTCGACCAGCAATACGGTCAGGCCGCGCTCCTCGCTGAGCCGGCGGATGATGTCACCGATTTCCTGCACGATGTTGGGCTGGATACCCTCGGTCGGCTCGTCGAGAATCAGCAGCTGAGGGTCCACCACCAGCGCGCGGCCGATCGCCAGCTGCTGTTGCTGACCGCCGGAGAGGTCACCACCGCGGCGGCCCAGCATGTCCCTGAGCACCGGAAACAGTTCAAAGATGAATTCGGGAATCTCCCGGCGTCCGTCGCTGCGCGCGGCCAGCCCGGTCTGCAGGTTTTCGCGGACCGTCAACAGCGGGAAGATCTGCCGCCCCTGTGGCACATAACCGATGCCCAGTGGCGCCCGCTTTTCCGCCGGGAGCCGGAGCAGATCCTGATCCCGGAACAGGATGCGCCCGCTGCGCACCGGCTGCAGGCCCATGATGCAGTTGAGCAGCGTGGTCTTGCCCACTCCGTTTCGCCCCATCAGGCAGTTGCATTTGCCGGTTTCGAGCCGGTAGTCGATATCCCACAGGGTATGACTGCCGGAGTAGTACTGGTTGAGTGCTTCGATGGTCAGCATGTTCAGACTCCAAGATAGACCTGTTGCACCACCGGGTCGGCCTGGACTTCGTCCATGCTGCCCTCGGCCAGGACCGTGCCCTGATGCAGCACGGTGACCTCGCGGGCGATGGAACGCACGAAATCCATGTCGTGCTCAACCACCACCACCGAATGCTCCCCGGCCAGGCCCGTGAGCAGTTCGGCGGTCTTGTCCATCTCCTGGTGGGTCATGCCGGCCACCGGCTCGTCCACCAGCAGCAGGCGCGGCTGTTGGACCACCAGCATGGCGATTTCCAGCCACTGTTTCTGACCGTGTGACAGCAGGGCTGCCTGCTGGCATTTCAGATCGATCAGTCCGGCCTGCTCCAGGATGGCGTCGATGCGGTCGATCTGCTCCGCGGTCAGGCGGGCGAACAGGGTCGGCCATACCCGCTTGTTGCCAGCCATCGCCAGTTCCAGGTTCTCGAACACGCTGTGCTGCTCGAACACGGTGGGTTTCTGAAACTTGCGGCCGATGCCGATCTGCGCGATTTCCGGCTCGGTGAACTGCAGCAGGTCGATGTTCTGCCCGAAATACACGCTGCCGGTGTCCGGCCGGGTCTTGCCGGTGATGATGTCCATCAGCGTGGTTTTGCCGGCACCATTGGGACCGATGATGCAGCGCAATTCACCGTCGCGGATGTACAGGTTGAGGTTGTCGATGGCCTTGAAGCCGTCGAAGCTCACCGACAGGTCCTCGACATAGAGGATCGTGCCGTGGCTGACATCGGGCTGCAACCGGTCGGCCTCGATCATGAAGTTGAAGACTCGGTCACGGCGGGTGGCGTGACGCAGTTGATCGACGATGCTCATGCGCTCTCCTCCCGTTCATCGCGCGCCTTGCGGCGCTCGAGAAAGCCGACGATGCCCCGCGGCGCGAACAGGGTGACCAGTATGAACAGGGCGCCCAGCGCAAACAGCCAGATCTCGGGGAAGGCGCCGGTGAAATAGGTCTTTGCATAATTGACCAGCAAGGCGCCCAGCACCGCGCCAAACAGGGTCGCGCGGCCGCCCACCGCCACCCAGACCACGATTTCGATGGAGTTGATCGGCGAGAACTCGGAGGGATTGATGATGCCCACCTGCGGCACATACAAGGCCCCGGCGATGCCGGCCATCACCGCCGACACGGTGAAGATCCACAGCTTGAAGCGATCCACCCGGTAGCCCATGAAGCGCACCCGGTCCTCGCTGTCGCGGATCGCCACCGCCACCCGTCCCAGCTTGGAAGTGACGATGTAGCGGCTGACCAGATAGCCCAGCGCCAGCGCCAGCGCCGAGGCAACGAACAGGGCCAGCCGGGTGCCGTCCTGCTGCAACGAATAGCCAAGGATATCCTTGAAATCGGTCAGGCCATTGTTGCCGCCGAAACCCATCTCGTTGCGGAAAAAGGCCAGCATCAGCGCGTAGGTCATGGCCTGGGTGATGATCGACAGATACACCCCGGTAACCCGCGACTTGAAGGCCAGATAGCCGAACAGGAAGGCCAGAAGCCCCGGCACCAGCAACACCATCAGCAAGGCGAAACCGAAATGATCGAAGCCGAGCCAGAACCAGGGCAGTTCCTTCCAGTTGAGGAAGACCATGAAATCCGGCAGCAGTGGATCGCCATAGACACCGCGATCACCGATCTGGCGCATCAGGTACATGCCCATGGCATAACCCCCCAGCGCAAAGAATGCACCATGACCAAGACTCAGGATGCCCAGATAACCCCATACCAGATCCACGGAGATGGCCAACAGCGCATAGGTCAGATACTTGCCGAGCAGGGTCACCGTATAGGTGGGCACATGCAGCAGGCTGTCTTCGGGCAACAGCCGGTTGGAGAGCAGCACGAACAGGCTGCCGAGCAGCAGCAGGCCGAGGAAGATCCGGCCGCCGCGGTCGTTCTTCAACAGACGGGCTATGATCATGATTCTGCGGCCCTCCCCTTCTGCGGAAACAGCCCGCGCGGGCGCTTCTGGATGAACAGGATGATGAACACCAGCACCAGGATCTTGGCCAGCACCGCGCCGCTGACCGGTTCCAGGAACTTGCCGACGACACCCAGCGAGAGGCCGGAAATCAGCGTCCCCCACAGATTGCCGACGCCGCCGAACACCACCACCATGAAGGAATCGACGATGTAGGCCTGTCCCAGATTGGGGCCGACATTGGTGACCTGACTGAGCGCCACGCCGGCGACGCCGGCAATACCGGAGCCCAGGCCGAAGGTCATCGCATCGACCCAGTCGGAACGGATGCCCATGGCCCGCGCCATGTTGCGGTTTTGGGCCACCGCGCGCACATACAGACCCAGCGAGGTCTTCTTCATCACCAGGTACAGCAGCACGAACACGATCAGGCAGAAGAAAAAGATGTAGAGCCGGTTGTAGGTGATCGACAACAGAGAATTGATCTCCAGTGATCCGGCCATCCATTGCGGCGTCTCCACGCTGCGGTTCAGCGGCGAAAACACACTGCGCACCGTCTGTTGCAGAAACAGACTGATGCCGAAGGTGGCCAGAAGCGTCTCCAGCGGCCGGCCATACAGAAAACGGATGATGCCCCGTTCGATGGCGATGCCCACCAGCCCGGAGACGACGAAGGCGGCCGGTATCGCCACCAGGATCGACGCACCGATGGCCCCCGGCATCAGCTGCTGCACCACATAGGTGGTATAGGCGCCGATCATGATCAGCTCGCCATGGGCCATGTTGATGACGCCCATGACGCCAAAGGTAATGGCCAGACCGATCGCCGCCAGCGCCAGTATCGAGCCCAGGCTGAGGCCGAAGAACAGGGTTTCAAGGTAGCCGTAGAAGGCGATGCGCGATTCGATGCGCTCAATCGCCTTTTCCGCTGCGAGTCGCACCTTCAGCGGTGTATCGTCGCTCTTGACGATGCGCTTGAGGCGGTTGATGACCACAGGATCCAGTTGCGTCTTCAGGCGTTCGATGGCGGCCAGGCGCAATGCCTCGTCCTTGCTGTCGAGGTCGGCGAAGGCCAGCACCTGGTCGATGGCGGCGATCACTTCCGCGCTGTCCTCATGCGCCTTCTGGGCGCGCAGGCTGTCCAGCAGCGCGGGGTCGTCGGAACCGATGAATCCGCGCACGGCCTGCAGCCGTTGCGCCGGATCCGGATCCGACAGTTGCACCCGCGCCAGCGCGATCTTCAGCTGCTGGCGCAAGCGGTTGTTGATGCTGATCTTCTTCAGCTTGCGTTTCTTGAACAGACCCAGCTCCTCACCGCTGAACACATCGCGCGCCAGCAGTTTTGAGTCCTGTTTCTGGGTGAACACGGGTTGTCGGGTCTTCTTGATGTAATACAGGCGGCCATCGAGGATGGCCTGTAACACTTCGGGCGCTCTGGGGTGGCCGCTCTGACCGAGCGCCTCGATGCCCCGGGCCTTGTCGTCGAAGCTGCGCTTCATCAACAGATCAAAGGCAGGGCCGAGATCCGCATCGGAAGCGGCCAACGCCGGTGCCGGAACGGCAGCCCACAGCAGTACGGCCAGCAATACAAACAGGCGTGGGATCACGGACAGACTCCAGTCTCGGAAAATGGAAGTGAACAGGCCGGGAGCAGCGCCCCCGGCCTGCTGCGGTTCGGCTCAGATCAGAAGTTCTGGCCGGAGCACTTGGCGGTCTTGACGTTGTAGTTGCCGCAGGACAGCGGTGCCCTCCAGTCGGAGATGATGTCCTTGGAACCCGGCAGGTAGTCGGACCAGGCATCGCCAGCCACCAGGCCGCTGGTCTGCCAGACCACTTCGAACTGGCCGTCGTCCTGGATCTCGCCGATCAGCACCGGCTTGGTGATGTGGTGGTTCGGCATCATCGCGGAATAGCCGCCGGTCAGATTGGGCACGGCAATGCCGATGATCGCCTTCTGCACCGCGTCGGAGTCGGTGGTGCCAGCCTTCTCGACCGCCTTCACCCACATGTTGAAGCCGATGTAGTGCGCCTCCATCGGGTCGTTGGTCACGCGGTCCTCGTTCTTGATGAAGGCGTGCCATTTCTCGATGAATTCATCATTGGCCGGATCGTCCACGCTCATGAAATAGTTCCATGCGGCGAGGTGACCCACCAGCGGCTTGGTGTCGATACCGGACAGCTCTTCCTCACCCACCGAGAAGGCCACCACGGGGATGTCGTCGGCGGAAATGCCCTGGTTCGCCAACTCCTTGTAGAAGGGCACATTGGCATCGCCGTTGATGGTGGAGACCACTGCGGTCTTCTTGCCGGCCGAGCCGAATTTCTTGATGTCGGAGACGATGCTCTGCCAGTCGGAATGGCCAAAGGGCGTGTAGTTGATCATGATGTCACTGGACTTGACGCCCTTGGACTTGAGGTAGGCTTCCAGGATCTTGTTGGTGGTGCGCGGATAGACATAGTCGGTACCCGCCAGCACCCAACGCTTGACGCCCACTTCGTTCATCAGGTAATCGACGGCCGGGATCGCCTGCTGGTTCGGCGCGGCGCCGGTGTAGAAGACATTCTTCGAAGATTCCTCGCCTTCGTACTGAACCGGGTAGAACAACAAGCCGTTGAGCTCCTCGACCACCGGCAATACGGACTTGCGCGATACCGAAGTCCAGTTGCCGAAGATGGCGGCCACCTTGTCCTTGGACAGCAGTTCACGCGCCTTTTCGGCAAACAGCGGCCAGTTGGAGGCCGGATCGACGACCACAGGCTCCAGCTTCTTGCCGAGCAGGCCGCCCTTCTTGTTCTGTTCCTCGATCAGCATCAGCATGGTGTCCTTCAGCGTGGTTTCACTGATCGCCATGGTGCCCGACAGCGAATGCAGGATGCCGACCTTGATGGTATCGCTCTCGGCATGGGCGGTACCGAACAGCCCCGCGGTCATCATCGCCAGGGCCGAAACCTTCAGTAAGTGCTTCATGTTCATCATGTCCTCTCCGGATTATTGTTGAGCCCGCACAAGAGCAGCATCCGTGCCCGGCCGCATAAACCTTTTGTTTTTCATTGATTTACCTTCCGAACCCCGCAGACAGGCATCCGCATGGCGCACCCACACAGTGCAGATGTTAATCGGCCGCGCACCAGGGGCGTGCGAACGGTCTTTCCGACCGAAGATCATGATCTGGATCAGAGGCTGCCACGGGACTTCATGCTAGCGTCTGGGTCCTGCTCACCGCCTTTTGATGCCATGTTCCGCACCCTTTCTTGCTTACTATTGCTGCTGTTTACTTTGTCTGCGCCTGCCGTGGCCACACCCGCGCCCGATGTCACAGAACTGTACCGCGAGTACTGCGCGAGCTGCCATGGAGCGGACCGGCTGGGCGGCATGGGCCCGGCATTGCTGCTGCAAAACCTCAAGCGCCTGCGCCCTGAAACGGCGCGCCGGGTGATCCGCGACGGCCGTGCGGCCACACAGATGCCCTCTTTTGGTGAAAAGCTCGATGCGGCGGCCATCGCTGCTCTGGTGAACTACATCTATAGCCCGCTGGACCGGGTGCCGGAATGGGGCTTCAAGGAAATCCGCGCCAGCCATCTACGGCATGCCGATCCGGCCCGACTGTCCGAGCGGCCGATCTTCGATGCCGATCCGGACAACCTGTTCATCGTGGTCGAGCTGGGCGACCACCACGCCAGTCTGCTCGACGGCGACCGCTTCGAGGTCATTCGGCGCTTCCCGACCCGCTTTGCGTTGCACGGCGGTCCCAAGTATTCCCCGGACGGGCGCTTCGTGTATTTCGCATCCCGTGACGGCTGGATCAGCAAATACGACCTCTACAACCTGACCTATGTGGCGGAGGTACGCGCCGGCATCAATACGCGCAACCTGGCGGTATCCGGAGACGGCCGCGTGGTGATGGTGGCCAACTACCTGCCGCACACGCTGGTGGCGCTGGATGCCGAGACCCTGTTGCCGCTGAAAGTGATTCCGGTGCGCGACGAGCAGGGACACAGCTCACGGGTCAGCGCGGTCTATGCCGCCCCGCCCCGTGACAGCTTCATCGTCGCACTCAAGGATATCCCCGAGGTCTGGGAGGTCAGCTACGCCGATCCGCCACCGCGCGGTTTCGGCCAGTGGATGCACGACTACCGCGAATACTCCGGCGAAGACGATTCCGCCGAGCCATTCCCCGTGCGCCGCATCGCCACCCAGGGCTTTCTCGATGATTTCTTCATCACCCAGGACTACAGCCAGATCGCCGGCACCTCGCGCGACGGCCAGGGACAGGTCATCGACCTGGATCTGGGACGCGCAGTGAAGGCCCTGCAATTGCCGGGCATGCCGCACCTCAGTTCCGCCATCAGCTGGCCCTGGACTGACGCACAGGGTCAACGCCATACGGTGATGGCCACACCGAACATCCGTAACAGCGAGATTACCGTGGTCGATACCGCAAGCTGGAAACCTATTCGCCACATCCCCACCGATGGCCCCGGCTTCTTCATGCGCAGCCACGAGAACAGCCGCTATGCCTGGACCGATGTGTTTTTTGGCCCGAAGCGGGACGAGATGCATGTCATCGACAAGCAGAGTCTGAAGATCGTGAAAACGCTGATTCCGGAGCCCGGCAAGACTTCGGCCCATGTGGAGTTCACCCGCGACGGACGCCATGCGCTGGTCAGCATCTGGGACATGGATGGCGCCATCGTGGTCTACGACGCCAAAACACTGAAAGAGGTCAAGCGCTTGCCGATGAAGAAACCCTCCGGCAAATACAATGTCCATAACAAGATCAACCGTTCCGCAGGCACCAGCCACTGACCACCGACCCGGAGAGCCGCCATGAACCCCATCGCGTTGACACTGCTTTTGCTGCTGACGACCCTGGGTACCGCCCAGGCCGAGGAACGCCTGTTGCAGCGCGATGCGATCGAGGTGGAAGATGGCGACACCCTGGTCATTGATTTTGATGGCACGCCGGTGCGAGTGCAACTGATCGGCATCGACGCGCCGGAGGATTCCGACAACCCCAAGTTTCGCGTCGACCTCCGCCGCACCGGACTCGATGCCGAGCGCCTGCGCCGCCTGGGCTCGGTGGCCACCGAGCAGCTGAGGTTCCTGATCGATTCCAGGGCTCCGCTGACCCTGCAGTTCGACCGGCAATTGAAAGACCGCTACGGCCGGATGCCAGCGGACCTGGTTGATGCCGAGGGCAATTCACTGGCGGCGATGATGATCGCCAATGGCTATGCGATGCCCGTCACCCGCGACATGCCGGCTTCGCTGATCCACCTGCTCGGCGCCCTGGCCCGTGAGGCACGGACACACGACAAAGGGCTCTGGGGTCTGTATCCCGAAGACAGCCGGCGCTGGGCCGGCGTCGGAGAATAGGCCGGCAACGCGCGGAACGATGCTCCGTTCAGTCGAACAGCCGCTTCTTCAGATCCGCATTCAGCTTGTGTACGCTGTGACAGCGGGCGCAGGCCAGCACCGCCGCCTCCCCCAGGCTCATGCGCAATGACTTGAGGTCTTCGCGCGCGATGGCGCGCTGCAGGTCGGTGAAGGCCTTGCGGGTCTTGCCGCCGAAAATGCGCTCGTAGGGGTCGCGCTCCTGGTGGCACTGGATGCAGCTATGGCTGAGCAGGCCCAACTGGTCTTCCAGCCGGTAGCCCGCCTCGCCGGCTCTGGGCCAGAGACCGTCCTCTGCGGCGATGCGGATGCGGTTAACGGTCCGGCTGAGTGATTTCATGAAGGACGGATAACGACTGCCGGCATCTCCCTCGATCAGTTCGATTCGGCTGAAATCGGGCGTGCGGTATTTCAGCGCCGCCAATGCCTGATTGTCCTGATGGCAGGACTGACAGCTTTCGGACAAGCGCCTTGCCGCGTCGGCGATGGATCGGACATCTCCACTGGCCAGGGCCTGATTCAGGGCATCCAGCCGGGGATAGTCCAGGTAGTCCTTCCATTCGGGCACCCGTTTTTCCAGCCTGCGGTATTCGTCGTCGAGTTTCCGCGCCCAGTCGCGCACCCGGGGCAGATCGCCGTCAGCAGCGTATTCATCGATGGCCTGCAGTGCGCGGCGCATGGCAAACATGCCGTGCAGCCAGACCTGGCGCTTGTTCTGCGGCTTGTACCACTGGGCCAGACTTTCGGGCAATGTGACGGCTTCCAGCCGCTGAGGTTTGCCAGCCCACCCAGGAAATGCCGCCAGCACCATCAGCAGCGACAACAGAATGTTCCAAGGTATCCCTGATACTGAACCCGAGCGCACCATGACCTTTCCCGATTGTTAGCCTGCTCGAAGCATACCACCCGTCTGTTGGTGACAACTCGCATCCGGATTGATGTACATCAATCACTCGATGGATTCGAAATGGAATGATTTCATTCCTATCCGTCAGCAACCGCAAGGAGCCACCATGAAGACCTCCACCTTTTCTACAATTCTGTGTGCTTGTGGCTTGTTTACTTCGGCCCAGGTTCTGGCATTGGACGCCGCGACCCAGGATGAGGCCATCGGCCAGGCGAGGCAGTTGATCCAGCGCTATGGCGGAAATCTGAAAAAGGAATTGAAACAGGCAATCAAGTCAGGCGGTGTGGCCCAGGCTGTTGAGACCTGCCACCTCAAAGCGCCGGACATCGCTTCCGACCTGTCGGACCAGTCTGGCTGGACGGTACGCCGCACCAGCCTCAAGGTAAGAAACCTCGAGGATGCTCCTGACCGTTGGGAAACTCGGGTGCTGGAACAGTTCGAACAACGCCGCAAGGCTGGAGAACCGCTCGACCACATGGATTACAGCGAAACCGTGACCCGGAACGGCAAAACCCTCTTCCGTTACATGAAAGCCATACCCACCGGCAAGATTTGCCTGAAATGTCATGGTGAGTCGGTAGACTCTCAGGTTGAGAAACAACTGGACAGCCTCTACCCCTTCGACCAGGCAAGGGGGTTTCATGTCGGTGACATCCGTGGTGCTTTTTCGGTCAGCAAAGAAGTGAAATAGCGTCCAAAAGATGTCGCCTCGACATCCCTCTGCCAAGGATGGCACCGCTCCGACAACGCTCGCTGCGGTATCCAGTAATGTCTGCGGTCCATCAAAACAGAAAGATACCCGGCCCGGCTGAATGAAGGAGCTTCGGACAATGCCGTTTACCTGCTCCAGATCAAGTTCCGTCAATCTCTGACTTAACCAAAATCAAGGAATTCACCTACTGGTTATAGGACTTTAGCGCCATGGGGAGCATGACCCCGTACGGGCTTGAACCAGACTCACCATCACCTCAAACAAAGGAGATCAATGATGCCTCACAAACTCTCATCCCGAAACCCGAGCCGGCGCACCCTCGGGCGCCTCGCCTTCGCCGTGGCGTTGGCAACCACTGCGTTGTCTGCTTCGGCAGCTGAATACAAGGACATCACTCCCGCCAAGAACATCAAGGGCCGCTCCGTCGTCGATTTCGTGAGTTCCGAATGCGGCGGTTGCCACAACCCGAAACTGACCGGTGCGACAGGACCCAACATCACCATGGATCGACTGCGCAACGGACTCAAAGGGGCGGCTGCCAAGAAGGCCGGTCGCTTTACCTATCCCTTCCCTGAAGAAGCCATTTTCGCTACCGTCAAGGCCGGTCGTGCCGGTACCTCCATGCCTGCCTGGGGTACTGATTCCAACCCCATCGGTGTAGCGCTGACCGACGCTGAAATCAAGGCCATTACCCAGCATGTTTACAATGTGCCCCCACCCAAGGATTTCAAATGGGGCATGGCCGACATGATGAAGACACTGCAGGATGTCAAGCCTTCCGAGAACGGCAAGGTGACCCCGGCCAAGGATGTCGACGACCTGCTGTTCGTCACCGAGCGTGAGAATTTCAGCGTGGCCGTCATCGACACCCAGAAACAGGATGTGGTCGCCCACCTCCCTGCGGGAGCCCGGGCCCATGGCTACACGTTCAGCCCGGACGGTAAATACGCCTATAACCTGGGCCGCGATGGATGGTTGTATCAGTACGATCTGAAGACCCTGCAGGCCACCAAGAAAGTGCGTCTGGGTCTGGATGCACGCGGTATCGCCGTATCCGACAACGGAAAATATCTGCTCACTGGCATGTACATTCCCACCCAGGCCGTCATCGTCGACGCCATCACACTCAAACCCCTTAAAATCATTGACACACACCATGTCAAGGATCCGGACGGCGACTATGTGGATTCCCGCATTTGCTCAGTCAACGATGTGGATCCGAAAAAGGTCGGCCCCTATTTCCTGATGGCACTCAAGGAAGGAGGTCAGGTGTGGCGTATCGACTGGAGCAAACCCGACTTTCCGATCACCAAGGTGGACAAGGTTGGCAAAATCCTTCATGACGGCTTCCTCGATGAAGACAACAAGACCTTCTATCTGGCTTCTCAGAGTTCAGACTGGGTTGCCGCAATCGATGTTGCCAGCATGAAGATTGTCAAGCAGATCAAGACAGGCAAGAAGCCTCACCCGGGCGAAGGCGCAGTATGGAAGGAAGACGGTGTCGAGTATGCCGCCACCACGCATATCGGTGCCGGCATCGTTACTGTCTGGCGTACCGATACCAACAAGATCGTTGGCACCGTCAAGACCGAGGCCCCGGGGCTGTTCATTCGTACCACCGACAACATGAAGTACGTCTGGGCTGACTCCATCTTCCCGCCGAAACCCAACGAGATCACGGTTTTCGAGCGCAAACCTCCGTTCAAGGCCGTCAAGCATATCTTCGACGGCACACTCACCGTGCATCCGGAGCCCGACAAAGAAGGCAACTATGTCTATGTCTCTGACTGGAAAGAGAATGTCGTGAGGGTCTATGACGACGAAAGTCTGAAACTGGTGAAGACCATCACCGGTATCAAAACGCCCACGGGTATCTTCGCCGTGCACCGTCGCCATGAAACCGGCGGTCATTGAAGCCTGAGTATCCTTGACTGTTGAAGCGGCCCCAAGGGGCCGCTTCTTTCTCAATTCCTTACTTTACTCGGCCCGTTGAACCGCCCCGGGTATTCCGGAGACCGTTTAGTTTGAGTCAGGCCGCCCTGGCTGACTCTTCCTGTTGGCGATAATACATAGCCTCCAACTCCGCCGGTGGCACGTTGCCGATCGGCTCCAGCAGCCGCCGGTGGTTGAACCAGTCCACCCACTC
Source organism: Gammaproteobacteria bacterium (assembly GCA_026989015.1). Lineage (GTDB taxonomy): Bacteria > Pseudomonadota > Gammaproteobacteria > S144-22. The sequence continues at coordinate 6,856 of JALSKD010000139.1, read as the reverse complement.
CAGAGTGGCGTACTCGACTTCCTCCATGTGTTTCCAGGGACCCCGCCGGTAGATCACCTCGGCCTTGTATAGACCGTTGATCGTCTCGGCCAGCGCATTGTCGTACGAGTCGCCCCGACTGCCGACGGAGGCCTCGATACCGGCTTCCGCCAACCGCTCCGTGTAGCGCACCGACAGGTACTGGCAACCCCGGTCACTGTGATGTACCAGGCCCTCCGTCTCCCGGCGTGACCACAGCGCCTGCTCCAGCGCATCCAGCACCAGATCCGTCTTGAGCGAGCGCGACACGCGCCAGCCGACTATCATGCGGGCATACACATCTACGACGAATGCCACGTAGACGAAGCCTGTCGAGGTTGCCACGAAGGTAATGTCGGCGACCCACAGCTGGTTGGGCCGTGTCGCCGTAAACTGCCGGTTTACCCGATCCAGCGGACGGTCCGCAGCTTCATCGCCGATCGTTGTCCGGCAGCGGCGACCCCGCACCACGCCGCGCAGTCCCTGCGACCGCATCAGACGCTCCACCGTGCAGCGGGCCACCGGTATCCCTTCCCGGTTCAACTGGCGCCAGACCTTCCGGGCACCGTAGATCTGGAAGTTATCTTCCCAGACCCGCCGGACTTCACCAGACAAGGCCTGGTCGCGCTGCACACGCGGCGGCAGCCGTTCCGGGGCGGCTTCTCGGGCCTTGTGTTCATAGTAGGTCGACGGGGCGATCGGCTAGTAGGTCGACGGGGCGATCGGCAATACCGCGCAGATCGGCTCGACCCCGTAGCGATCCCTGTGATCGTCGATGTAGGCGATCATCTCTTCAGTTTGCGGTCGAGCTCCGCCTGGGCGAAAAAAGCCGACGCCGTCCGCAGAATCTCGTTGGCCCGCTTCAGCTCCCGGTTCTCCCGCTCCAGCGCCTTGAGCCGCTCACGCTCCGAGCTCGTCAGACCTTCGCGCAGCCCCTGGTCACGCTCGGCCTGCCGTACCCATTTCCGAAGCGTCTCCGGCGTACAGCCAATCTTCGCCGCAATGGAGGCCATCGCCGCCCATTGTGAATCATGTTCGCCCTGATGCTCGAACACCAGCCGAACCGCCCGTTCCCGCACTTCCGGGGAATATCTCGTACTCTTCTTCATGACTCTATCCTCTCAAGAAATAGAGTCTCCGGTAAACCCGGGACGGTTCACTACAGGATTTGAACCAGCAGCGGTCATCCTGCTGCCCGATCGGTGTCACGGTCATGAGCCATGACATCAAGGAGGAGCACTCTCCTTGGTTTCAGGGTACGACGGCTTCACCTTTCCCGCTGTCAGCTTGAGATCGTCGCCCGTTTTCAAGGTAATTCACGACTTCGCCATCTTCCAGGTAACAGCCCGGATCCTCGGCCCAGGGGTTGCCGGTCAGCTGCCAGGCGCGGGTGCGGGAATTGCCACCGCAGACCTCCAGCCAGCGGCAACGGCCGCAGCGCCCTTGCAGTGGACGCGGGCGCTGTTTGAGCCCGGCCATCAGCGGATCCGAGGTGTCTTCCCAGATTTCCGAGAACGGCCGTTCACGGACGCTGCCGAGGCTGTAGTCCCACCACATGGTGTCCGGATGCACCCGCCCCAGGTTGTCGATATTGGCGATCATCACTCCGGAGGCATTGCCGCCCCAGCGGCGCAGGCGGGCTTCCAGCGCTTCGGCATGCTCGGGCAGGTGCCGGCGCGCCCACAGCAGCAGATAGACGCCGTCGGCGTCGTTGTTGCCGGTGACGAATTCCCGCCGCCTGCCGGCTTGTGCATCGTCCCAGCAGGTCCGGAACAGCAGATCCATGGCGTCGCGGGTCATGCGGTGATGCAGGTCGCTGCCGCGGTGCTTGTTGCCGCGTCCGGCATAGTTGAGGTGAGAGAGGTAGAACTTGTCGATGTCCTCATCGTCCATCAGCCGCAACAGTTCCGGCAGGTCCTGCCGGTTGTCCTGGGTCAGCGTGAAGCGCAGGCCGATCTTGAGTCCGGCGTCACGGCACAGGCGTATGCCGCGCAGGGCCTCGTCATAGGCACCGATGCGACGGCGGAAACGGTCATGGACGGCGCGGCTGCCATCGATGCTGATGCCCACATAGTCGTAATCCACATCGGCGATCGCGGCGATGCGTTCCTCATCGATCAGGGTGCCGTTGGAAGACAGCCCGACATAAAACCCCATCGCCTTGGCGTGGCGAGAAATCTCGAAGATGTCCGGACGCATCAGCGGTTCGCCGCCGGACAGGATCAACACCCGCACGCCGTATTTCCACAGGTCGTCCATCACCTCGAAGACTTCATCGGTACTCAGCTCTCCATCGAAATCCTTGTCGGCCGAGGTCGCATAGCAATGCTTGCAGGTCAGGTTGCAGCGGCGGATCAGGTTCCAGATCACCACCGGCCCGTTCATCGACTGTATCGGCGCAGTCCGGCGTTCGCCGCTCGGCGCTTCACCGGGGACCAGGGCGTGCAGGTATCGGCTCAATCGGAACATGGTTCTCCTCAGGCGGCCAGGCGCAGGCCGGTTTTTTTCAGTATGGCGCTGGAGAACAGCACCTCATGGGGATAGCTGCGGTCCAGCGCCGCCTCGATGCGGGCCAGCCGTCGGCGCACGGCGTCACGATCGGGGCCATGCACCATCGCAAACAGGTTGTAGGGCCAGTCGGGGCGGTGCCGCGGCCGCTGGTAGCAGTGGGACACACAATCCATCCGGCCGAGGATACGGCCCACGGCCTCGACTTCATCGTCCGGCACATCCCAGACCGTCATGCCGTTGCCGCGCAGGCCCAGGCGGTAGTGGTTGGGCGCGGCGCCGATGCGGCGGATGATGCCCCGTTCGAGCAGGGATCGCAGCCGTTCCAGCACCTCGCCGGCATCCAGTCCGGTCGACCTGGCAACCGCCGACCAGGGATCGATTTCCAGCGGCAGGCCGCCCTGGGTGGCGGCGATCAGCCGCCGTTCGTCCGCATCGATCGCCGTGGCTTCGGTATCGACACGCAATGCACGCTGATCCAGAGCTACCGTATCCACTCGGCCCTGTTCGTCGATGTGCAGTTGCAGGCCGATGTAGAATTCACGCTGTTTCGGGCAGTCGTACACCCTGAGTCCGGTGTCCGTCTCGATCGCCCGCAGTACATCGGCCACTTCCTCCGGGTGTTCGGTGGCGATCACGAACCACATGTTGAGGCGGTGATCGCGGCGGTAGTTGTGGGCCACCTGGGGATGGGCATTGACGCGGGCGGTGACTGCGTCGAAGCGTTCCTCGGGTACCGACAGCGCGGCCAGCGTCAGACCGCCTCCCATGGCCGAGGCGTCGTAAAAGGGTCCGAAACGGCTGATCCACCCGTTCTCGAGCAGGGCGCGGATGCAGCGCAGCAAGCTGTCCTCGTCACAGCCCAGACGTTCGGCCATGACCGCATAGGGCCGCGGGTCGAGCGGCATGCCGCCCTGCCAGCGGTTGATGAAACGGCGCGACAGGTCATCGAGCACGGCTACAGTCCCCCGTTGGCTCTTCCAGGGCGCGCCCCAGGTAGCGGGCGCCACGCTGCTTGAAGCAGCGGCCGCTGAACAGGATGCGGTAATCGGCGTCTCGCAGGCCGCAGGATTCGGCCAGATGCCGGGTTTTTTCGGCCACCGCCTCGCGGTCACGTCCGTGCACCATGGTGAACAGGTTGTAGGGCCAGTGCGGCAGGCGGCGGGGCCGGCGGTAGCAGAGGGTAACGAAGGGAAAGCGACCCATGCAGCGGCCCAGTTCTGCCACCCGTTCGTCGGGGATGTTCCATACCACCATGCCGTTGGCCCGATACCCCAGCTTGCGGTGACGCACCACCACACCGAAGCGCTTGATGTCGCCCTCGCATTGCAGACGTTGTATGGCGGCAATCACCTCCTCCTCGCTGCAGCCGATACGCCGGCCGATTTCGGCATAGGGGCGTTCGCAGAGCGGCAGACCCTGCTCGATCTCGGCGATCAGCGCCTGACTGAGGTCCGGTGTCATCGCCTGCATGTCCATCTCAGTCGTCGCCCCAGTGGATCTCGAAACCGAGATCGATGTAGTAGTCTTCCAGCATCGGCAGATCCATCAGCGGATAGCCGCATTCCTGCTCGATGGCCTGCAACGCGGCCTGAAGTTCCTGCGTATCGCGCGCGGTGACGACGAACCAGAGGTTGAATTCATGCAGGCGTTCGTAGTTGTGATTGACTTCCGGACGAGCGCTGATGCAGGCGGCGACACGTTCCAGGTCTTGCGGCGGTACCGCCATAGCCGCCAGCGTGCTGACGCCGATGCGGTTGGGTCGGAACACCGGACCGATGCGGCTGACGACGCCCTCGTCCTGCAGGCGGCGGTAAGCGTTGAGCACCGTCTGTTCGTCACTGTCGAAACGCTCGGCCAGTTCGGCGAAGGGCCGCGTCGACAGTGGAAAGCCGTGTTGCACCTCGTTGAGGAGGCGTTTTTCCAGGACGCTGTAGCCGGTGTCGCTCATGCCTGCCTCACAACCCGATCCGGTGGGCACGGTCGGTGAAAAAGATGCCGCTGGGTGTGCGCACGCTCAGCTCCCGCAGCAGTTTCAGGGTCGCGGTATCGTAGATCTGGACCTTCGAACGGTCGCGCACCGACAGCCAGACCTGCTCGCCACGCGGCTCGAATTCCATGTGCAGCACGCCCTTGCCCGGTTTCAGGGTCTTGACGACGCTCAGGGATTGCGTGTCGATGACCTGCACCGTGTCATTGCGCGGAACGGCGAAATTCACCCAGACCTGACGGCCATCGGGCCGCGCCATCACGAACACCGGCTGACCGTGCACCGGAATACGCCGTTTCAGGCTCCAGTCTTCGGTGTCGATGACCAGCACCTCGTGGCGGCCCACCGCAGGCACGAAAGCCAGGCGACCGGCGATGGCCCACCCCTCCAGGTGAGGCATCTTGTACACCGGCAGTTTCCGCTCGCCCTTGCCGTAATCGGGCAGGATGCGCCGCACGCCGGCATCCAGGTTCCACAGATCGAGCAGCGCCATGCCGTCTTCACCGAACAGCCCGGCGATGTAGTAACGGCCATCGGGGGTGATCAGGGCGTCATAGGGGTTGCGTCCGATGTTGCGGAAGCGGCGGATCGAAGGCGCATCGATATCGCTGACATCCACCACCCAGATTTCGCCCGCGTCCCACAGGCTGAACACGAATTTTTCTCCCGGCGCATCCACCAGCCCCACCACCTTGGAACGCTTGCCACCCTCGCCCCAAAATGACGGGATATCGGCCTTGAGCTCCAGCGTCTCCGCATCGAAGATGCGCACCCCGCCCGGCGTGTAGTTGGACACGGCCACCCAGCGGCCGTCCTGGGAAATGGCGCCACCGATACTGTTGCCGGATTGCATCACCCGCCCGGCCAGACGGCCGGTGAGCAGATCCACCTTGCTCAGCCCGCCGTCGCGGCCGAACACGAAGGCGTAACGCTCGTCACGGGAATAGACGACCGAGGCATGGGAGAGGTCCCCCAGTCCGCTGACCCGGCCGAGCAGGCTGTTGCCGGTGGTTTCGAGCAGGCTGACCGCACCGTCGGCGCGTTCGATGATGACACCCAGATCGCCGGTGCCACGGACCGCGCCGCCGTTCAGGGATGCACAACCCGACAGCGCCAGCCACAGCAACATGAGCAGCGGTCTCATTTCACCCCCCGTTGCAGTGCCTTCGCCAACCAGCGGGCCTCGTTCTCGGCCATCAGTCCACGCCACGGCGGCATCGCCGTGCCCGGGTGGCCGTCGAGTATGGTGGTGGTGAGGTAGTCCAGGGATTTGCCGTGCAACTGCTGTGGCAGCAACGCAGGACCCAGCCCGCCCTTCAGGGTCAGGCCGTGGCAGGATCCGCAGTCCTGCTTCAACAGGTAAATCAACTCCTGTTGGCGCGCCTTGTCCGGTTCGGCGGCATGCAATGACAGCGACATCAGCAGAAACGGCAGCAGCCGTGACAGTGGTTTCATCCGTCCCCCCATGGGTAGCGATGAGCGAGGGCTGTACCGCCCCCTTTTTTGAGCACACTACTGGCTGGGCGGTGTCGCCGCGATGACAATCATCAAGTGCCCGGTGGCTGCGACCGGAAATCGGTCGTCAGATGATCTGGGTCAACTCGGCCCCGGCATCGCTGCCGCGGATGTTTCGGCCTGGCCGGTCAGCCGCAGGCCGGTGAAGGACCCGGCGGGGGGCAGCCCTGGCCCGGAAAACCTGTGCGCTAGGGCGTCTTCCGGTCGTTCTCCAGAGCGAGGCGTATGTCCGTCAGAGACTGCTTTTGATGACCGTGGTCATCAAAATTGGCCTCGTCCAGCCATTGCCCGAAGGCAAGGCGCAGCTGCGGCCATTCGCGGTCGATGACCGAATACCAGGCAGTGTCCCGGTTGCGACCCTTGACGACCAGGTGCTGACGGAAAATCCCTTCGAAGCGGAAACCGAGCCGCTCCGCGGCCCGTCGTGACGGCGCATTGAGGGCATCGCACTTCCATTCCAGCCGCCGATAGCCCCAGTCGTCGAACACCCGCCGCATCATCAGGTACAAGGCCTCGGTCGCCGCGCGGCGGCGTTGCAGGGCGGGCGCAAGATGGATATGGCCGATCTCGATCACGCCCTGCGCCGGTTGGCAACGCATCCAGGCGGCCATGCCCAGTCCCAATCCGGCTACGGCTTGCGTCGAACGCAGCGTCATGAACAGCGGATCCTGCTGCCCCTGCAGTCCGGAAAGCCAGCGGTGAAAGGCGTCCGGATCTTCGAACGGCCCATAGGGCAGCCAGGTCCAGTCCTTTCCATCGGCATCTTGTGCGAAGGCCCGCCACAGGGCTTCGGAATCCCGTTCGACATCCAGCGGCTGCAGCCGG
>JALSKD010000138.1 GCA_026989015.1 Gammaproteobacteria bacterium | reverse complement strand
CCGACGACGACATGGAGCGGCTGCTCGACAGCCTCGCCGAGCTCCTTGACTGACGAATGCGCACGCAAGCCGACGATCCCTGACCCAATCAGGGAAACCCAGCCTTCCCCGAAACAAAACTCCATCAGTTGCAGAATAAAACCTAGACTTTCGGGCAGACGGCTTTTATTCTCGGTCCGGCCAACAACAACCAAAAAGGACCTTGCATCATGAAACTCACTCTACGCAAAGGCCGTGGATGGGTGTTCGCCGTTCTGGCACTCACCTGCAGCGCTACCTTCGCCGATACCGGCAACCGCTACATCCTCCAGTATGACCGGCTGACGCCGGAACTGATTGCGCAACTCGAAAGTTCGGGCGCGCGCATCACCCAGAAATACGACAATATCAACGCCATCGCCGTCGAAGTGGAATCCGGCGATGCCAGCGTCCTGAAACGCCTCAACGGTGTCAGGGGCATTCAGAAAGACCGCAAGCTGGATGTGCCCGCCCCGGTCAAGGGGACCACCGCCCGCCTGGCCGCCAGTGACATCGGCGGTGTGGTCGAATACGCCGACATCAGGAACGACCTGCCGAGCGACTATTTCCGCAGCCACAACCTGACCGGCGCTTCGACCCTGTTCGGCGCCGGACTGGACGGTTCCGGTGTCGTCGTCGCGGTCATCGACTCGGGTACCGCCAACAATCCCGATGTGGTGCCGGCGCTGGCCGGGTCGGTGATCGGTGGCGAAAGCTTCGTAGCCGACGACCCTGAATCCGCTACCAGCACCGGCAACGCACCGCACGGCACCTGGGTCGGCAGCACCATTGCCGGCCACACCGCGTTCCTGTTCAGCCCGGACAGCGCACTGGCCCAGTCGGTGAAACAGCATGCACCGGACAGTATCATTCCGGACTATGCCGGAAGTGGCCTGGACCTGCTGCCAATGTTCGGCTCCGCGCCAGGCGCTTCGTTGTACGCGATGAAGGTGTTCTCCTCCCTCGGCGGCGGTGCGCCCGAGTCGCGGATCATCGCGGCCATGGACCGGGTCATCACCCTGCGCAAGAACTATGACGCGGGCATGCCAGTGGTTCCGGTATCCGGTTCCGGCACCGAGGACGACCCCTATGTCTATGACTCGCTGCCGATCGGTGTGGTCAACCTGAGCCTTGGCGGCGCCACCCTGTTCGCCGGCGGCGACCTGGAAGACCGCATGACCCAGGCAATGCTCGATGCCGGCATCGTGGTCGTGGTTTCCGCAGGCAACTCCGGTTTTGCCGGTATGACCATTGGCAGTCCCGGCTCCGGCAAGGGTTCGCTGACCGTGGGTGCGGTCAATACCGCGGCCCATGAGCGCATCCTGCGCGACATCCAGTACGGACTCGGCGCCGGCGACCTGTTCCGTCCCACCGACCATCTGCAGATGGCCTACTTCAGCTCGCGCGGCCCCAATGCCGACGGCCGCAACGACCCGGATGTGGTGAGCATGGGCTTCGCCACCTTCGTGCAAGGCCCTGATGGCGGCCTGAACCTGGTATCCGGCACCTCCTTCTCGGCCCCCGATGTGGCCGGCGGCGCCGCGCTGCTGCGCCAGGCCGCGCCCGATGCGTCCGCCCGCGCGGTACGCAAGGCATTGATGCGCAGCGCCAATCCGATGCCGCTGATGGAAACGGCCGAGGCCATGGACCAGGGTGCAGGCCTGGTGGACTATCCGGCAGCTCTGGCCGAACTGGAATCCATGGGTTACGCGATGACGGGCATGAAGCACCGCCACGGCTGGAAACACCACAAGCGCCCGTCGAAGAAGGTTGCCAAGAATGTGAAGCGCCTCGGCTACAAGGTACTCAAGGCCAAGCGGCCCTGGACCGCCTCGCTGGACAGTCTGGATCCGGGCGAGGTCGCGCATTTCTTCGTCAAGGCCGGCAAGAAGACCGAGCGTATCGTCATCAACCTGGCCAACCTCGACCTGGGCCCGGATGACCAGCAGAACGCCTTCTTCGGCAACGACCTGTATGTGCGGGTGCAAGATGCGATCACCTCCACCGAGGCCACGCTGTATGAAAACTTCATCAGCACCGACAGCGAGATCGTCATCGACAAGCCACAGACCGGCCTGATCCGCATCGCGGTGATGGGCGACTGGACCAACGCGGCGCCCGTCTCCGCCACCCTGACCGTACAGGCCATCAAGGGCGAGGAAGCCGAGGAAAGCGCCGAGGGCAAGATTGCCGAAGGAGCTTACGAGGCCTTCGGGCTCGATGTGCCCGGTGGCACCGCCAGCCTCGACGTCCAGCTGTCGTGGAAGGAGAACTGGGGCTACTACCCCACCGACGATCTGGATGTGATCCTGCTCAGCCCCTCGGGCCAGGTGCTGTATGACGGCGCCACGCTGAACAGCCCCGAGCGCGTCAGCCTCAGCGATCCCGAGGCCGGCAGCTGGACCCTGCTGGTCAACGGCTATACCGTGCATGAAGACATCAAGAAGATGCGCGGCCGCCATCACGGCGACGAGGACGACGATGACGACGGCAAGCGACACAAGCGCAAGCCACCCACCGCCCGCTGGGAACTCAGCGTGACCCTGGACGGAAACGCCGTCCCGTTGCACTGAAGAGACCTGTACAGGCCTTCATCCACAGGCCGTCCCGGGCAACCGGGGCGGCCTTTTTTGTGCCCTCCTGCAACAAAAGCGACCTTGCCACATCTGCCTCGCTCCCCGCCGCACCACTGTTCACTGCCCCCAAAGATTTACACAGCAAGCGAACTGCCCCGGGTTGAACCAGCCAAGGGCCATGGCCGCTTTCCAGGCCATCAAGCAAGACACTACAAAGACAAACCCTCAGCCGATTTTGGTCCGGTTTGGCCACTGCTGACCCGGCCACCCAAAAAAAACCCGGCCGAAGCCGGGTCAGGTCCACACTGTAGTGATTGACTCAAATGTGGGAAAGCCTAGTTCACGTCTTTGTCTTCCGGAGGCCGGGCGTCCTTGAAACTTCTCCAGCCACTGATCATCGAGCTGATGATGCTCTGTCGAGACATGATGTCTTCACGCACAGCCACATAGACATGGATGATGACGAACACGACGATGACCCACATCACCAGATGGTGCCAGGTATGGACATCCTGACTTTGCCCCATCAGCGGAATGATCCAGGAACTGAACAGCGTATATTGCCAGCTGTCGTAACCGGCACCCTCGCCATAAAGCGCAAAGCCGGTAAAGATCATGAAGGTCACTGCCCAGACGAACATCCAGTGCATGAAGAAAATGGCCAGCGGATTGTGCCCGGTATAGGCTTTCGGTTCCTTTTCGAGGAACAGGTACCATTTGATCTCATGCCACAAACCTGACCAGTAGGACTTTCTCAGGATATTGTGGAAAAAGATCTCCCGCGCATGGCTGTTGCCGACCAGCGCCCAATAGAAACGCCCGGCAAACCCTATGGCCAGTACATATCCAGCGGCAAAATGCACAAACCGGATATAACCCATCACGAAGTGGTCACTGGCCTCCCCTGGCATCGTTGGCAAAGGCGAACCGATAAAATATCCGGTGACTGCCAGCAAGGTAATCGACAGGGCGTTGACCCAGTGCCAGATACGCACCGGCGCTTCGTAGACATAAACCGCCGGTTCCGCGTGTGGCTTGGTTGTCACTGTAGCCATGACACACCTCCTACAGACCGATGGGGCTGGTGGTAACCGAGGTCAGTTCCTCACCGTCCTCGGTCATCACATGAGTCGAACAGGCCAGACAGGGATCGAAGCTGTGGATATTCCTCAGGATTTCCACCGGCTCTTCCGGCACCGCCACCTTGGTATTCATCATCGACGCTTCAAAGGCTCCAATGTTGCCCGCCTCATCACGCGGTGATCCGTTCCAGGTCGTCGGCACCACACACTGGTAATTGTCGATCTTGGTGTCCTTGATACGGATCCAGTGACCCAACGCACCCCGAGGCGCTTCGGTAAACCCGACACCCTTGGCCTCCGCCGGCCAGTCGGCGGGATCCCACATCTCGCCCAGGTGCGTTGTAGTATCGCCGTTCTTGATATTGGTCATCAGCTTGTCGAAGAAGTACAGCTGCATGTCCGCGGCCCATTGAGCCTCCAGCGCGCGTGCAGCGGTACGACCCAGGGTGGAGAACAGCGCGTTGACCGGCACATCCAGGGTTTTGAGGGTGCGATTGATCTGCTCGGTCCAGTACTCGTGACCCTGCGCATAGCCGACGATGTAACGCGCCAGCGGCCCCACTTCCATCGCATGCCCACGCCAGCGGGGCGCCTTGATCCAGGAATAGCTGGCCGACTCGTCGAGCTGTTCGATATTGTGCTTGCTGCCCTTGGCAGTGCTGACATCGAAATCCGGGTCGGTGATGCCATCCCATGGGTGCAGCCCTTTGACACCTTCCGGGTATTTGTACCAGGAGTGGGGCACGAATTCCTGAATCTGCTCCGGGTCGGTGAGGTCGACCTCGTGGATTTTGTTCAAATCCCCGTTGATGATAGCGCCTCGTGGCATCAGCAGACTGTCAGTCGAATAGTCGTTTGCACGATCAGGAATATCCCCGTAGGCAAGAACATTCTGGCTCGACAGACCGCCACCATAGAGCCAGCCTTTGTAGAACTGGCCGATTGCCAGAATGTCCGGTATATAGACATTGTCCACGAAGGTTTTGGTATCCTTGATGATCTGGTGTACCTGGTTGAGGTTGACCATGTTGAGGCCGCCAACTGCACCGGTATCGTCCACATTGATCGGACAGGGTACGCCACCGACGGTCCAGTTTGGATGGGTGTCCTTGCCCCCAAAGATGGTGCGCGTCTTCATGATTTCTTTCTGAAAATCCAGCGCCTCCAGGTAATGGGTCACCGCCATCAAGTCGGCTTCCGGCGGCAGCAAATAGGCCGGGTTGGTCCAGTAACCATTACGGAAGGGACCCAGCTGGCCGGACTCCACAAAACGCTTCAGTCGGTTCTGCACATCCCGGAAGTAGCCGGGGGAGGAATGCGGGTGATGGGGAGACACCTGCTGCTGTAAAGCAGAAGTGGCACGCGGATCCGCTTTCAGCGCATTGACCGGGTTTACCCAGTCCAGCGCGTGCAGATGATAAAAGTGCACGAGGTGATCATGGATTTGCAGCGACAGCTGCATAATGTTACGGATACAGTTGGCGTTTTCCGGGATGTTGATACCCAGCGCATTCTCCACCGAGCGCACGGAAGTCAGCGCGTGGGTACCGGTGCACACTCCGCAAATGCGTTGTACGAAGGCCCAAGCATCCCGGGGATCACGCCCTTTAAGGATCACTTCCAGTCCGCGCCACAAGGTGCCACTGGATACCGCATTGGTGATGACATTGTTCTCGTCGATATTCACCTCCGCGCGCATGTGCCCCTCAATGCGGGTGACCGGGTCGACCACCACGCGCTGTCCGGAGTTGTCCAGCGTATAGCCGTTGGGTGTCTTGATGATGCTCATTATTCCTGGTCTCCTTTGCTCTGGGTTCGTTTCAATGCGGAAATCGCGGCATGGGCAGCCACTGCGCCACCCACGACGGTGGCAGCACCGATTCCGATATCGTCGGCATTGGCTTCGATGCCGAATTGCTTGATGGTCGTCAGCCGGTCATAGAAGCTGCCCTTGTCCCAGAAACCGTCTTCGGAACAGCCAATGCAGGGGTGACCCGCCTGTATCGGGAAGGACAGCCCGCCGTTCCAGCGGATAGTGGAACAGGCATTGTAGGTGGTCGGCCCCTTGCACCCCATCTTGTAAAGGCAATAGCCCTTGCGCGCCGATTCGTCGTCCCATTTTTCAACGAACTGGCCGGCGTCGAAATGCGGGCGGCGGTAGCACTTGTCGTGTATGCGCTGGCTGTAGAACATCTTCGGGCGCCCTTGCCGATCCAGGGAAGGCAGGCGTTCAAAGGTCAGCATGTAGGTAATGACGGCGGTCATGACCTCGGCAATCGGCGGGCACCCCGGCACCTTGATGATCGGGGCATTGCCAATGTCCGGCACCTTGTGGATCGGCGTAGCGCCGGTCGGGTTCGGCTTGGCCGCCTGTACGCAGCCCCAGGACGCGCAAGATCCCCAGGAAATGATGGCCATCGCATCCTTTGCCGCACGGCGCAGTTGCTCGGTATAGGGCTTGCCAGCGATGATGCAGGACATGCCACCAGTAGCGCCCTCATCCAGACCCGGATTGCCTTCGCAGGCAAGGATATAGTTACCCTTGTGCTTCTCGATGACCTCATCGACGATTGCCTCGGCCTGTTCTCCGGCTGCCGCCATGATGGTGTCGTCATAATCCAGGGAAATCATCGACAGGATGACATCCTTGGCCAGCGGGTGTGCCGACCGGATGAAGGATTCGGAACAACAGGTGCACTCAAGCCCGTGCAGCCAGAGTACCGGGATACGGGGCTTGTTTTCCATGGCATCCGCGATCTTCGCCGCATAGGCGGGGCTGAGCCCCATGGCTGCGGCCGTAAGGCTGCAGAACTTCAGAAAACTGCGACGGGTGATCCCCTGCCGTCGCATTACATCATAAAAAGTTTCGGTCATGAGTACTCCCCTCTGTATTTTCATTGATAACGCCCGGATGATTAAGCAACACACAAGCCAACACCACAAAACCGATACTTATCAATTACTTGTAGAAATAGCCCTTCAATTAACCCATGTTTACACCTGTACAGATTCCTACCACCTGCTCACGGCTTATGAAAGGCATTCATCCACTACTGATTATTAGCAAAAAGCCATATTTGTAATTTTTATTTGCATGTTCCGGCCAATATGGAATGATATATTCCATTATTGACATTACCGGGAGCCCTCCCCCATGAACACCCTGATTCTTGGCATAGGCAACCTGCTCTGGGCCGACGAAGGCTTTGGCGTCCGCGCTGTTGAACAGCTCAATGCCTTGTACCGTTTCAACGACGACGTCGTTCTCATGGATGGAGGCACCCAGGGCCTTTATCTGGCCCCCTTCGTCCAGCAGAGCGACCTTTTGGTGATCTTCGATGCCATCGACTATGGGCTCGCCCCCGGCACACTGAAAACCCTGGAAGGCGAAGATGTACCCTCCTTCATGGGGGCCAAGAAAATGAGCCTGCATCAGACCGGGTTCCAGGAAGTGCTGGCCATGGCCCAGATGCTGGGCGAATACCCGGACGAGCTGCTCCTCGTTGGCGTACAGCCGGAGGTGCTTGAGGATTACGGAGGCAGCCTGCGACCACTGACCCGCTCCCGCATCGAACCGGCGATCGATCTGGCACTGCGGTGGCTCGCCGCGCGGGGCGTCCACGCCCGCAAACGCGAGCAACCGCTGCCCGAGGACCAGTCCCTTGCCGGCGCCGAGGTTCAGATTCAGCGTTACGAACGGGAGCGCCCACCGCCTGAACTGGCTTGCCGCATTGGCGATGAACGCGTACTGCGCGACCCGGATTTTCATCTGCAATACAAACCCCACCCGCTGGAGCCGGAACAGGTCATTTCCTGCGATGTGGATCACCGGGGCAAATACTGACATGTGTATCGGCATACCCATGCAGGTCGTCGAATCCGGCTTTGGCCATGCACTCTGCGAAGGCATGGGGCAACGACGGGAAGTCGATACTTTGCTGGTCGGTGAACAGCCACCCGGCACCTGGTTGCTCGTCTTTCTCAACAGCGCCCGGGAAGTATTAACCGAGGACGATGCCCGGCGGATCAGTGACGCGGTACAGGCCGTGGATCTGGTCATGCAGCACGGCGGCCGGTTCAGCGACCAGGGGTTGCAACACGACGCTCTGGAAACCCTTTTCGCCGACCTCATCGACCGTGACCCCCCAAAACCCGATTCCCTGCTTGCCCACGAGCAGGCCTCACAGAAAAAAGGAGACTGAGCCATGCCCTCCCCGCTGATCCGCAACATGATCGAGCAATACGGCTACCCCGTACTGAATGAAGACACCCTGGACGATTTCCTCCAGTCCCATGAAGAATGCGTTCTGTTTTTCACCGAAAGCCCCGAACGCTTTCCGGAAAGCAACGATGTTGCAATGATTCTGCCTGAACTGGTCAAGGAATACGGCAACCGCTTCGCGGCTGCTGTCATCGAGCGTGGAGCGGAACGCAGCTTGCAGGCCCGTTACGGCTTCAACGAATGGCCTGCATTGGTTTTTCTTCGTGACAGCCGTTATCTGGGCACAGTGTGCCGGGTCCAGGACTGGGTGGATTATCTAATGAAAATCAACCATATACTCTCCTCTGAACCGAAACCCGCACCGGGATTCCCAACCCCGGTAGAAACCGGCCAGCCCGGCTGCGCCTCCTGACCCCCTTCTTGGAGAAGCCCCATGAAAAACATCGACATTCCCGTTGTGCTTGGTCCCGGATCGCAACCCCCCGACAGCGATGGCGCTGAAATGAGCTTCATGGCCATGCCCTCGGGTATGAACACCTACATGGCCCCGGTCGTACCCGAGCCTGAAGAGATCGAAGGGCTCGAAGCCGGTGTCGAGCGCGCTCGGCAAATCCTGAAAGCCCTGTCCGGTTACACAGCCGGCAACTCGGCCACCATACTCTCGCTGGATGACCTCGATAGCACCAACAGGGAGTTCATCAATCAGCTGTTGGGAGAGGGCGAAGTGAGCGTCCAGTGCAGCGGCGACCTTGCTGCGCTGATCCAGGAATCAGTGCTGGCCGGCGTGTGGCGGGTCCAGTACCTCGACGCACAGCAGCAGGTTGTTCGCGACAGCATCGAAATTGCCAGCGTACCCTCGCTGGTCAGCGAACTGACCTTCAATGGGGCAGCGGAACGCATCGATGTTACCGCCCTGGAAATCCCGGAAACCGTCTATAACGCACCGCCTCTGTTGAGCGAAATTGACGACCAACTGGCCAAGGGCGATAACGCGGAACGCCCGTACATCATCAACCTTTCCCTCCTGCCCCACACCGAGGAAGACCTGATGTTCCTGTCCGACAGCCTCGGCATCGGCCCGGTCATCGTCCTCTCCCGCGGCTATGGAAACTGCCGAATCAGCAGTACCCGTACCCGTGATGTCTGGTGGGTACAGTATTTCAATTCCCAGGAAACGCTGATCCTCAATACCCTCGAGATCAGTGCCGTCCCCGAAGTGGCCTGCGCCGCGCCGGAAGACATTGCTGACTCGGCGCGGCGCCTCGAGGAAATACTGCGTATCTACGACTGAGCCATGACACAGAACGAACACCTGCCCGGTTCCTACGGCGGCGACACCCGCAAGCTCCGTGACGACAGCCGTCTCGAATGCAAGATCTGCTGGTATGTCTATGACCCGGACAAAGGCGACGATTACTGGCAAATTCCACCCGGTACACCCTTTTCGCAGCTTCCCGATCACTGGACCTGCCCGGAATGCGACGGACGCAAGGTCGATTTCATGCTGCTCGGTGACTGATCCATGACTCCGCAACGGCTTGCACAATACCGCCGGGACTTCGAACGCTGCTTCGGCCGCATTCGTGATGAACGCATGGCCGATGTGCCCATTCTCAACAACCGCATCGGCATACACCTGATCGGCCTGAGACCCTGGAAGGACGGGGCCATTGGCGTACTGATCACCCCCTGGTTCATGAACCTGCTGCTGCTCCCGCCCGAACCCGGAGACTGGGACGACCTGCCGGAACTGTCGGAACACGAACAGGCATTCCCGTCCGGCCGCTACCGATTTCTTCTGGGTCGCGAGCCTGGACTGGGCAGTTACCTGATGTGCTCGTTGTTCTCCCCGATGTTCGAATTCGCTGACGATCGGGCCGCCGTGGAGACTGCTGAAGCCGTCATCGAAGGCCTTTTTGATGGTGACAACATCAATCTCGAAGACGCCGAGGCCTGCGACATCGAAGCCATCTGGCGTGGAGAAAAACTCCGGCCAACGGCATTACCTGAAGCCGATACCCCGGCGGATACCGAAGACACGGTTTCCGCGGGCAGCGAACGAAGCGAAGCCCCGAAAGACACAGCAATATCCAACGGAGAAACCCAGCTCAGCCGCCGCCAACTGCTGCGCGGTGCATTCCGCCAACGAGGTGTTTCATGACCGCCCAGGCCCCCGGCATCGAAGGACGAATCGACATACGGTTCACCCCCCGGTCCGCCGCCGGCGAACGGGTAGAGATCATGTCCCAGCGGCCATTGCAGGCCACTCGACTGCTGGAAGGCCGGACAGGCGATGAAGTTCTGGAACGCATCGCGCTGATCTTTAGCCTCTGTGCCGAAGCCCAGCAACTGGCAGCCCGCCAGGCACTGCGTCAGGCCCAGGGTGCGGGAGATTCCGTGTTACTGAAC
Source organism: Gammaproteobacteria bacterium (assembly GCA_026989015.1). GTDB lineage: Bacteria > Pseudomonadota > Gammaproteobacteria > S144-22. Next base: position 3,990 of record JALSKD010000138.1, on the reverse strand, counting down.
CAACGGTTGACGGCGGACATGGAATGCGCGCGCGAGCTGCTCTTGCGCCTCTTCCTCGACGACCGGGAACTTCTTGGCAATGACCAAGGGGCCGGCACCCTGCCCCACATCAACGGACTGACACCCCGCATGCGCGAATCTGCAACAGAGACGGAACAGCTGACCGCCATCGAGACGCTGGAACGGTTGCTGCTCGAACATGTGTTCCTTCGACCGGCCGCAGACTGGCTGGACATCGACCGCATCGACGAACTGGAAAACTGGCTCACGAACAACGACAGCCCGGCATCCCGTATGCTGCATTTCATCTGTGAAAACGGCTGGGCCTCACAGGGCAGCAACGAAACCCTCGCTCTGCCACCATTGCCTGCCGCACAGCTGATGCCCCACCTCAGTGAAGACGCATACATCGCCCGTCCCCACTGGCTGGGCCGGCAATACGAAACCAGCAGCCTGACCCGACAGCGCTACCATCCGCTTATTGCCGAACTGCACCGGGAATTCGGCAGCGGCCTGCTGACACGGTACACGGCACGCCTGATCGAACTGGCCGGTCTGCCCGGGCGCATGCGCGAAACCCTGCGCCACGCTCTTCCGCTTGCTCAGGGCGGGGCATTGCCCTCCGGACAAGGCCTGGCGCAGGTTGAAGCGGCTCGCGGTCGTCTGGTACATGCCGTCACCCTTAAGGGCGACCACGTGGCCGAGTACCGGATTCTGGCGCCCACCGAATGGAATTTTCACCCCCGGGGACCGGTGGCGCGCATGCTGTCCTCAATCAAGGCGCACAATGATGCCGACTGGCGTATGCTGGCCGAGCTGTGCATTCGCGTCATCGACCCCTGTGTCGGTTACCGGCTGGAGGTCGCCTGATGCACGAGATGTCTCTCTGTGAAGGTCTGCTTCAAGTGCTCGAAACCGAGGCGCAAAAGCAAGGCTTTCAGCGTGTCAAGCAGATCTGGCTGGAGGTCGGCGAGTTGGCCGGCGTGGAAATCGACGCCTTGCGGTTCAGCTTCGATGTGGTTATCCGGGGGAGCCTGGCCGAACAGGCCCGGCTCAACATCGAACGCCCGCCCGGAAAAGCCTGGTGCATGCACTGTTCCACAACCGTGACCGTCCGCCAGCGTTTCGATGCCTGTCCGGATTGCGGCAGTTACCAATTGCAGGTCACCAGCGGTGACCAGATGAAAATCAAAGAACTGGAGGTTGAATGATGTGTACCGTATGCGGATGTGGTGAAGGCGAAACCCGGATCGAAGGTCATGAGCACGAACACGGACATGCGCACAGCCATGACCATGACCACAGCCATGAACATCTCGACTACGGCCAGGGTCCAGCCCGGGCCCATGCACCCGGCATGAGCCAGGCCCGCATGGTGCAGATCGAGCAGGACATACTCGGCAAGAACGACGAATACGCCGATGCCAACCGCCGTCGTTTCGCCGAACGGGGCATGCTGGTGCTCAATATGGTGTCCAGTCCCGGATCCGGCAAAACCACGCTGCTCACCGCCACCCTCGATGCACTGAAAAACGAGATCCCCCTTTCAGTCATAGAAGGTGACCAGCAAACGATCAATGACGCCGAGCGCATCCGCGCCACAGGCGTGCCCGCACTGCAGATCAACACCGGCAAGGGTTGCCACCTGGATGCCCACCAGGTCGGACACGCCCTGGACCACCTGGCTCCCGTGGAGCGTTCGATCCTGTTCATCGAGAATGTCGGCAATCTGGTCTGCCCCGCGGCCTTCGACCTCGGCGAGGCGCACAAGATTGCAATCCTGTCAGTCACCGAAGGCGAAGACAAACCCATCAAATACCCCGACATGTTCGCCGCTGCCGACCTGATGCTGCTGTCCAAGATCGACCTGTTGCCCCATCTGGATTTCGACCTCGACCGGTGCATCGATTACGCACGACGCGTCAATCCGGGCATCCAGGTGCTGGCCGTCTCCGCGCGCAGCGGTGAGGGCATGGAAAACTGGCTGCAATGGCTGCGCCTCGAGCACCAGAGCCGCCTGCTCGGGCATGCCTCAAGCACCACCCGTGACACACCACGACAGGAGATAGCCTGATGGACGGATCAAGCGCCCATCGTGCCACCGTGCTGGTGGTCGATGACGAACAGCGTTCGCTGGAATCCATCGAACGCATACTCTCCAGTCACTTTGAAGTCTTCACCGCGCTCTCGGCCAAGGAGGCCGAAACCGTTCTCGGTCGGGAATGGGTGCAAATCATCCTCTGCGACCAGCGCATGCCCGACATCACCGGAGTCGAATTCCTGCAGCAGGTACGCAACGACTACCCGGATGTGGTGCGCATGATCATCTCCGGCTACACCGATGCCGAAGACATCATCGAGGCCGTCAACAAGGGCGGCATCTACCAGTACATCACGAAGCCCTGGCACCCAGACGAACTGATCACCAAGCTCACCAATGCCGCCGAACTGTTCCGCCTGCAAAGGCAGAACGAGCAGTTGGCGGTCGAACTCAAGCTCAAGCCCGACAACCTGGAGCAGGCACTGATCGAAAAACGCCGCGCCCTCAAGGCCCGCTATGACTGGGACCAAGGCATCGTGCGCTCACCCGACAGTTGCATGAACCGGGTCTGCGCCACCATTCGACAGGTCGCGCCCTACGACATCAATGTGCTGTTATCCGGTGAATCCGGCACCGGCAAGGAGCTCTGCGCCCGCGCGCTGCACTACAACAGCCTGCGCCAGGATCAGCCCTTCGTGGCCGAAAACTGTGGCGCACTGCCCGACGAACTGCTCGAAAGCGAACTTTTCGGCCACAAGCGCGGCGCTTTCACGGGCGCAACCGAGGACCGCGTGGGTCTGTTCGAACTGGCCGACGGCGGCACCGTATTCCTCGACGAAATCGGAGAAACCTCCCCTGCCTTCCAGGTCAAGCTGCTGCGGGTATTGCAGGAAGGTGAGATAAGACCTCTGGGCAGCAACCGGCGCCGCCCGGTCAATGTCCGGGTCATCGCCGCCACCAATCGCGATCTGAACGCGGACATTCGCAGCGGCAAATTCCGCCAGGATCTCTATTACCGGCTGGCCACTTTTGAAATCCAAATACCACCGTTGCGCGAGCGCCGAAGCGACATCGTCCCCCTGGCCATCAACCTGCTCGGCGAGGCGATGGAACAACTGGGCAAGCGGGTCAAGGGCATCAGCGAGGAGGCACTGGTCAGTTTCAAGGCCTATCACTGGCCCGGCAATGTCCGCGAAATGCAAAACGAAATCAAACGCATGCTGGTATTGGCCCAGGACGATTATCTGGGTTCCGAACTGGTCTCGCCACATATTCTCCGCGCCACCCCTGACGACAACACTCCGCATGCGGTACAAGACCTTCTCGAAGGCAGCGGAGGCAGCCTGAAGCAAAGGGTGGAAGCTCTGGAAGCACGCATCATACGCGAGACCCTGATCCGGCATCGCTGGAACAAGAGCCAGACTGCCCAGGAACTCGGCCTTTCGCGCGTTGGCCTGCGCAGCAAAATGGAGCGCTACGGGTTGGAAAAAAACCCCAATATCGAAACCATTACCGATGTCGCCTGACCGATGCCGCTCATGGATCAGCCCCAAACCCCATCATCCCCCAGGCTGACCGATCAGGTCAGCCTGCCTGGCGACCTGACCCAGGAGCGCCGCCGTTCCGACGACCAGGCCTGGATCGATGTCATCCAGCGCATGGATGACATCTATGCCGACCTTGTACTCTCCCAGGTAGAGTTGGAACGCAAGAACGCCGAACTCGAGGACGCCCAGAAATTCATCCACAGCATTCTGTCATCCATGTCGGAGATCCTCATCGTCACCGACATCAACGGCCGTGTTCAACGCGTCAATTCCGCTCTTTGCGATACCCTGGGTCTGGAACCGGATGCCGTGGAAGGCAATCCCATGGACCGCCTGTTTACCGACGAGCAAAAACCACTGCTGGCGGACTTTCAGCAACACATGCGTTCCGGCACCCGAATC
>JALSKD010000137.1 GCA_026989015.1 Gammaproteobacteria bacterium | reverse complement strand
GTCGAGGGCATCACCCTGCGGCAGTGGATCGAGCAGAACCCGGACCCCGACATCGACGAAGTGGTGGAGCTGGTGGAGAAAATCATCGCCGGAGTGCGGGTGTTCCACCGTCTGGAGATGCTGCACCGTGATCTGAAGCCGGAAAATGTCATCGTAACTCCCAGTCAGGGGATAAAACTCATCGATTTCGGATCGGTGAAGATCGGCGGCCTGCAGGAAGTCAGCACGCCGATCGAGCGCATCGACCTGCTGGGCACCAAGAACTACACCGCGCCGGAATACCTGCTCGGCTCCAGCGGCGATACCCGGTCCGACCTGTTTTCAGTGGGAGTCATGGCCTACGAGATGCTCACCGGTCATCTGCCCTATGGCGACAAGCTGACCCGTGAACTGAACTGGAAGACCTTGAGCAAGATCCGTTATGAATCGGCCATTCGTTACAACCCGATGCTGCCGCTGTGGATGGACGGTGCCCTGGAGAAGGCCGTCAGGCTCGACATCAAGCAGCGCTACGGCCATTTTTCCGAATTCCTTTTCGATCTCAAGAACCCCAATCCGATGTTCATGAACCGCAGCGCCCCGCTCATCGAACGCGACCCCAGCCTGGCTTGGAAACTGCTGGCCGGAGTTTCCCTGCTGGGCAATCTGATGCTGATTTATCTGCTCGCGAGCTGAACTCAGAAATAATCCCACCGGGTCCAGCCGTTGCTGCGGATCGTGTTGCGAATCAGCAGTACATAATCCTTGCCCCTGGCCGAGTAGCGGTCGAGGCCCTCGGCCAGCAGCGGGCCGCTCAGTGCTTCGCCGCGCAGGCGTTGCTGATAGCGCAGCTCACGGAAAGCCCGATAGGCAGGCAGGGTATTGAGCAGGTGCATGTAGTAGCGCAGTGATGCGCCGGCATCCGGGAACTTGCGGACATAGTGTTTCTTGCCGGCTTTGCGGGCCTTGGGCAGCACGCCCTTGCGTTTGTCCCAGGTCCAGATGCCGAACAGGTTGTTGGCGACCCGGGTAAATCGGGACTGCCCCCAGGCGCTTTCGATGGCGGCCTGGGCCAGTGCCAGCGAAGGCGGAATGGCATCGATGCGCATCAGCAGTTCGCTGCGTGCCTTCGGGTCCGTGAGCGGGTCGCCCTGCATCTTGTATTCGCGGGCCAGGCGCTCCAGCCACAGGGCGGAATCGGTATCCAGCCGGTAACCGGCATTGAGGTAACTGATCAGCCGCCACACGGTCTGTCGCTGTTCCAGTAAATGCTGGTTCTCCTGGATGATGAACGGCAGCAGCCATTCGGCGAAACGGGTTTTCTTGTCGTCCTTGCGCACCGGGGGCGAGGCCGACGCCGGGGGAGCGGTGTTGAGGGGGGCAGCAGGCGGATAGGCGTAATACTGGGCCTGTACGCTGGTGGCCAGCAGCAGGAGAAAGAAGGCTGTGTGTCGCAGGGTCATGTCCGCCATCCGGTTTCGACCCCGGCAGCATACCGGCTTCCGGTTGTCATGCAAATGGCGCCATGGGTGAACCGAGCCGGGTTTTGTAGCATCATGGCCGGATGACCGATACACATGCCTTGCCGCGTCTGCTGCTGATGGACAATGGTTCCCTGCGCCCGGAGGCGGTGCATGCGTTGCGTGCCGCCGCCTCCGGCCTGTCACAGCGTCTTGGGCGCACTGTGCTGCCGGTATCGCTGTCTCATGTGGACCGTATCGATACCGGGCGGCTGGGCGGTGAGCCGGCACATACCGTGGATCAGGCCATCACCGCAAGGTTGGCCTCGGGCGACCGGGATTTTCTGATCCTGCCGCTGTTCTTTGGCCCCAGCCGGGCGCTGACCGATACCCTGCCGCGTAGGCTGGACGCCCTGCGTGATGACTGGCCGGATCTGCGCTGGCGCCTTGCCGAGCTGGTGTATCCACTGCCTGGAGGGGAGCCGCGGCTGGCGGAACTGATGGTCGAGCACCTGCGGCTGGCGGCGCTGCAGGCGGGCTTGTCCGCCCCTCCGGTCTGTCTGGTCGATCACGGGTCGCCGTCGCCCCGGGTGGCCGAGGCACGGCATCATCTGGCGCGTGCCATGGAACGAATGCTGGGGCAACCGGTTGCCGAGGCGGCCATGGAGCGCCGACCGGGGGCGCAATACGATTTCAATGGCCCGCAGCTTGAGGACTGGCTGGAGCGGCAGGCGGCGGCCGGGCAGAGTGAACTGCTGCTGGCGCTGATGTTCTTTCTGCCCGGACGCCATGCCGGTGCGGGTGGGGATATCGAAGCCATCATGGAGCGGGTGATGCAGCGGCATCCCGGGTTGCGCATCGCCGCCACGCCCCTGGTGGGGGAACACCCCCTGCTGCTTGAAATCCTGCTCGACCGGTTGCGTGATGCAACTGATCGGTTCAAACTAGCGCGTTCCGATTATTGAGCTGTCACCGACCGCATGAGCACGGCCGCCATCGAGATTTCCGACTTGCACAAGCGCTTCGGCGACAACGAGGTGCTCAAGGGGGTATCCTTGACCGCGATGCCCGGCGATGTGCTGTCGATACTCGGCAGCAGTGGCTCCGGCAAGAGCACACTGCTGCGTTGCACCAATTTGCTGGAGATACCGACTTCCGGCGAGATCCGGGTGCAGGGCGAGCGGCTGGCGCTGCGCCCGGGACGCAACGGCGAGCTGGAAATCGAGGATCCGAAGCAGATCGCGCGCATCCGTTCGAAACTGGCGATGGTGTTCCAGAGCTTCAACCTGTGGGCGCACATGACCGTGCTGGAGAACATCATCGAGGCGCCGGTGCAGGTGCTGGGCAAGGCCAGGGCCGAGGCCATCGAGCAGGCCCATGCGCTGCTCGACAAGGTGGGCATTCCGGACAAGGCGGACGCCTACCCGGGTGCCCTCTCCGGCGGGCAGCAGCAGCGGGTGGCGATCGCCCGCGCACTGGCGATGGAACCGGAGGCCCTGCTCTTCGACGAGCCCACCTCGGCGCTGGATCCGGAACTGGTGGGCGAGGTGCTGCAGGTGATGCGGCAACTGGCCGAGGAGGGACGCACCATGATTGTCGTCACGCATGAAATGGGCTTTGCGCGCGAAGTGTCGGACCGCGTGATCTTTCTTCATGAAGGCGTCATCGAGGAACAGGGGCCACCGGACAGGGTCTTCGAACAGCCGGAATCGGAACGATTCCGCCAGTTCCTGTCCAGTGGTCTTTGAGGTTGAAACCACTGTCATCACACAAGAGAAAAACCGAGAGGAGAGAACACAATGAACATCCGTCTTCTACTGCTGGCCCTGATTTCCGGGCTGCTGTTCACCGGCCTGGCTCAGGCCGAAAAAATCCGCATCGCCACCGAGGGCGCTTACCCTCCGTTCAACATGAAGAATGCCAAGGGTGAGCTGGTCGGCTTCGATGTCGATATCGCTCGCGCCCTGTGCCACGAAATGAAGGCCGACTGCGAGATCGTTGCCCAGGACTGGGACGGCATCATCCCGGGCCTGCTGGCAAAGAAGTACGACGCCATCATTGCGTCCATGTCGATCACGCCCGAGCGCAAGAAAAAAGTGGATTTCACCCTGCCGTATTATTCCAACTATCTGCGCTTCATCGCACCCAAGGGCAGTGACCTCAAAATCACCGAGGACGGCCTCAAGGGCAAGACACTGGGCGCCCAACGCTCCACCATCAGCTCCCAGTATCTGGAAGACCACTACCGCAAGAGCGCCAACATCAAGGTCTATGACACCCAGGAAGCCGCCTTCCTCGACCTCAAGTCCGGTCGCCTCGACGCGGTGCTGGTGGATGCCTACCCCGGCTATGACTGGCTGAAGAAGCCGGAGAACAGCAATTTCGATTTCGTCGGCGACAAGATCGATATCGACGACAAGATCGGCATCGCCATCCGCAAGGGCGACGATGCGCTTCGGGAGCGCTTCAACCAGGCGCTCAAAAAGATCGTCAAGAACGGCACCTACCAGCAGATCAACGCCAAGTACTTCCCGTTCAGCATCTACTGATCCGGTGACAACGGGGCCGCCGGCTGCTGCCGGCGGCCCTTTTTTGATGCGCGGTTGACGGCATGTTCGAGTCTCTTTCCTTCGGCGATCAGGGTTTTGGCGATGAGTTGCTCGCCGGCGCGCTGCTGACCGTCGAGCTGGCGCTGGTGTCGCTGGCGGTGGGACTGGTGCTGGGGCTGCTGACGGCCTCCGGAAAGCTGTCGAAGCGGCGTCTGCCGCGGTGGCTGGCACAGGGTTATACCGAATTGGTGCGCGGCGTGCCGGAAATGCTGGTGGTGCTGGTGGTCTATTTCGGTGCCTCGGCCCTGCTGCAAACGGTGGCGGGCTGGTTCGGCCACGAGGGCTATATCGAGGTCAATGCCTTCGTCGCCGGGGTGGTGGCGCTGGGTCTGGTGTTCGGCGCCTATTCATCCGAGGTGTTCCGAGGGGCCTTTCTGGCCGTGCCCAAGGGGCAGATCGAGGCCGCCATCGCCTGTGGCATGTCGCCGTGGCAGGTGTTCCATCGCATCCGCATGCCGCAGATGTGGCGTTTTGCCATACCGGGACTCGGCAATCTGTGGATGGTGCTGCTGAAGGACACCTCGCTGGTCTCCATCGTGGCGCTGGATGAGCTGCTGCGCTGGTCCAAGGTGGCGGCGGAAACCACCAAGCAGCCCTTTCTGTTCTACATCACCGCGGCGCTGATCTACCTGGCGCTGACCGTGGTCTCCGATATCCTGCGGCACCGTTTCGAAACCCGAGCCAACCGGGGGGTTCCTGCCCATGATTGACTGGTCGCTGATTACCCAGTATGGCGACCGTTTCTGGGACGGCACGCTGATCACCCTGCAACTGGTGCTGGCGGCGTCGCTGATCGGCATTCTGCTGGCCCTGCCGCTGTCGCTGGCCCGCTCCTCGCCGCGCCGTCGCTACTGGATTCCGGCCTACGGCTACATCTATTTCTTTCGCGGCACACCGCTGCTGGTGCAGCTGTTTCTGCTGTATTACGGCCTGGGGCAGTTCGAAGCGGTGCGCGCGAGCATCTTCTGGCCGCTGTTGTCGGATGCCGAATGGTGTGGTCTGCTGGGACTGACGCTGAATACCACCGCCTATACCGCCGAGATTCTGCGCGGCGGCATCCGCGCGGTACCCCGGGGCGAGGTGGAGGCGGCACGCGCCTACGGCATGTCCTGGTGGCTGTTGCAGCGGCGCATCATCCTGCCGCGTGCCTTGCGCATCGCCTGGCCGGCCTACGGCAACGAAGTGATCCTGCTGCTCAAGGGCAGCGCGCTGGTGAGCACGATCGCGGTCTGGGACCTGATGGGCGAAACGCGGTCGATCTTCTCGCGTACCTATGCGCTGGAGGTGTTTTTGTTTGCCGGAGTCATCTACTTCCTGCTGACCTTCCTCTTCACCCGGCTGTTCTACTTCGTCGAACGCCGCATCAACCGGTATCTGGTCAGCTATTGACGCTCACGGGGTTTACAACCTGAATTCGTTCATCAGTTCGCGCAGTCGCTGCGCCAGTTCGTGCAATTGGCGGCTGTGTTGCAGCGACTCCTCGGCGCTGCTCGCGGAGCGGTTGCCGAGGTGGCTGATCTCCTCCACATTGGCGTGTATGTCGCGGGATACCTCACTCTCTTCCTGCACGGTGCGCGCAATGTCGGCATTGAGGCTGCGGATCTCGTCGATCAACCCGGAGATACGCTGCAGGGATTCGCCGGCCTGGCGGGACTGTTCCACGCTCTGCAGGCCCAGCCGTTGCCCCTGGTCGATGACCGATACCACCAGTCCGGTGTTGGCTTGCAGTTCCTCGATCATGGCCTGAATCTCCTCGGTGGACTGCTGGGTGCGGCTGGCCAGGGTACGCACCTCGTCGGCGACGACCGCGAAGCCGCGACCCTGTTCGCCGGCGCGGGCCGCCTCGATGGCGGCATTCAGCGCCAGCAGGTTGGTCTGCTCGGCGATGCCGCGGATTACATCGAGCACCGAACCGATCTGCTGGCTGTCCTGCTGCAGCTTGCCGGTGGCTTCGGCGGCATTGGCCATCTCGCCGGACAGCCGTTCGATGATGTCGATGGTGCCCTGGATCTGGCGGCTGCTCTGGCGTGCCTCGTCGTCGGCCTGATCCGCATGGCGGGAAGCGGTGGCGGTGCGTTCGCTGATCGAAGTCATGGCGCTGCTCATCTGTTGCAGTGCCGAAGCGGCGGCCTCGGTGCGTTGCTGTTGCTGATGCACATCGCCGTGGGTGCCGTTGCTGAGGCGGGTCAGTTCTTCGGATGCACTTTCGATCTGCTCGCTGCTGGCCAGCACCCGGCGGATCAGCCCGTGAATCTTTTCGCGGAAGGTATTGAAGGAGCGGGTCAGTTCGCCCAGTTCGTCGCTGTTTTCCACGGGCAGTTCGCGGGTCAGGTCGCCATCCCCCTCGGCGATCTCGCGCATTGCAGAGGCAGCGCCACGGATCCGGCGCACGGTGGTGAGGATGGTATATCCGCTGAGGCCGAGGATGATGATCACGATCACCGCGATCACCGCACCGATGGAGGAGATGGCGCTGGAGATCACCTGTTTCATCGACTCCGTGGTCGCTCCGGTGATCTCGTGGTAGCGTGCATCCAGAGTATTGAAACCGTCCAGCGCCGGTCCGTCATTGATCTTGACCACCTTGTCCACCTCTTCGGGCGAGGCCCCTTTTTCGATCAGTGGCCGGATCATCTTTGCATTGTTCAGATAGGCCTGGGCCACGCCGGCAATCCTGTCCAGTGCCGCGGCTTCTTCGGCGCTCAGGTCATGGAGTGCGCGGTAGCGCTCGATGGTTTCCAGCGCCGAAGAAAAATTCTTCTCGATACGCGGGTAGTATTTATCCGCGCCGCGCAGCACATAGTTCTTGAAGTTGTGGATGCCGGCGCCGAAGCCCATGTCTGCCTTGATTGCCATCAGCAGTTTCTGGCGCTGCGCGGCGGTGTCCAGGTAATGCTGAAACTGGCTGGAGATGCCGAACAGGCTGCTCATCGTGATGCCGACAATGACCAGGCTGGCGAGGATATTCAGGCCCTGAAGGCCGAAAAATTTCTGCTTGATGCTCAGGTTCATCGGGGTATTCACCTCTGTCGCGCTGTCTGTGACGTTTCAGGCCCTGTATCGACGGGGCCATCGAAGGCTTGAGTACAGAGGTATAGCAGTTGCGCTGGGAATTTCCGGCCAAATCTTGACTCAGGTCACGCGCGCGTAGATTACCAGCATGAGCAAGGCCAGCAGGATCACCCAGCCGAGCACATAGATGCGCATCGCGCGGCGGGCGCGTTGTTTCTCGTGGCCGGCACGGGGCTGGATGCCCTTGAACAGGAACACCAGCTTGGTGGCGAGGTTGACACAGATGATGTTCAGCGCCAGCAGCAGGGCAGCGCCGGTGGCGAGGCCGTAATGGCCCTGACCGAGCATCAGGCCGAGGGTGGTGGTCGGCGGCAACAGCGCCACCGCGACCATGACCCCGACCAGTACGCTGGACAGCCCGCTGGTCAGCGACAGGGCGGCGGCGGCACCGGAGGCCAGCGCCAGCGCGACCGAATCCAGGCCGGCGCGGGTGCGCGACATCAGTTCCTCGCTGGTCAGCGGGTCGGGCCACAACAGGCCGATCAGCCAGGACAGCAGAAACGCCAGCAGAATGCCGACCGTGAGGGTCAGCAGCGATCGCCGCAGCAGTTTGCCGTCACCCAGGGTGGCGGCCAGAGACAGGGCCAGGTTCGGACCCAGCAAGGGCGCGATGACCATGGCGCCGATGACCACCGCGACATTGTTCTCGATCAGGCCGATGGCGGCGACCACGGTGGACAGGAACACCAGCAGCAGGTAATTGCCGTCCAGTTCGGCGTTGTGGGCGACTTCCTCGTAGAGCGCCTCGCGGGCCGCGGTCTTGGAGTGGCGGGCCTTGTCGGGTTTGCCTTCCGGTTCGACGCGGGGCAGGGCGGCTTCCACATCCAGTACCACGATGCGCGCCGAGGGCTGGGCACCGAGGATGTTCTGCAGCGCGTCGAGCACCCATTGCAGGTGTCCGTCATCGACCAGCAGGCGCATCTGACGCAGCCCGTTTTCGTCTACCGGGCCGAGGCGCAGGTCGCTGGCCTTGATCTTGTCGGCGATCGCCGCCACCGTGTCCGCCGAGCCGGACTCGGCGACGATCTCAACATATTTCATGAATGTGGCCGCTCAGACCTTGTTATGGGTGCCGTCGCAGAACGGAGGGTTTTCGGTGTGCTTGCACAGGCACAGTGCGACGGTAGTGGTTTCGTGGAGGGTGAATTCCACCGGGGTGAACTCGGTGCCCTCGTGGGAACCGTCGCAGAAGGGCTGGTTCTTGCTGCGGCCACAGCTGCACCAGTAATAGGTTCCGGCATCGAGTTTGACGACGGCGGGCTGGCGGTCAACGATAATCGGTTCACTCATGGTGTTTTCCTCATCTCTTGGGGTTGATAGCGGGGGCGATGATAACGCGTACCCGTCTTTCAGGATAGAATCGCCTTTTTTTCATCGGAACAGATCATGACCTGCACCGCCTCATCGCTGCGCATCGCCCTGGCGCAGATGAATCCCCTGGTTGGCGATATCGCCGGCAATGCGGAACGCATCCTCGAACAGGCCCGACGGGCACAGGCCCGCGGCAGCGATCTGCTGCTGCTGCCGGAACTGGCGCTGACCGGCTACCCGCCCGAGGATCTGCTGTTCCGCCGTCAGTTCATTGACCAGGCGGAAACGGCGCTGCAGCGCATCGAACGGAACAACCCCGGACTGACGCTGATCGTCGGCGCGCCGCGCCGCCTGAACGGTGTTTTGTACAATGGCGCCGCCGTACTGCGGCCGGGCGGCAACACCCTGTGGTACCACAAGCAGCGGCTGCCCAACTATGGCGTGTTCGACGAGCAGCGCTATTTCGAGGCCGGTGACCGTCCCTGCGTGTTCGAGCTGCAGGGGCGACGGATCGGCGTCACCGTCTGCGAGGACATCTGGTATCCCGAGCCGGCGGCCCAGGCCCGCGATGCCGGCGCCGAATTGATCGTCAACCTCAATGCTTCGCCGTTCCATGCCAGCAAGCCCTCCGAACGCATGGCCCAGGTCAGCGAGCGTGTGGCCGAGACCGGGCTGCCGGTCTGTTATGTCAATCTGGTCGGCGGGCAGGACGAACTGGTGTTCGATGGTCAGGGCTTCGTGATGGACGGCAGCGGCGAGGTGGTGCTGCGCCAGCCGGCCTTCGACGAGGATTCGGGTGAGGTCTGCTGGCAGGGCGATGAGCTGATCCCCCTCTCCGAAAGCGCCAGCGAGCTGCCCGAAACCGAGCAGTTGTACCGCGCGCTGGTGCTGGCGACCCGCGACTATGTGACCAAGAACGGGTTCGAGCGCGTGGTGCTCGGTCTGTCCGGCGGCATCGACTCGGCGCTGGTGCTGGCCATTGCGGTGGATGCACTGGGCGCGGAGGCCGTGCAGGCAGTGATGATGCCCTACCGCTATACCGCCGACATCAGTCGCAGCGACGCGGCGCAACAGGCGCGTCTGCTCGGCGTGCGTTATTCGGAGATCCCCATCGAGAAACCGGTACAGGCCTTCATCGAAGTGCTGTCCGAAGAGTTTGCCGGGCTGGGCCGGGATGTCACCGAGGAGAACCTGCAGGCGCGCAGCCGGGGCGTGATCCTGATGGCCATTTCCAACAAGAAGGGCGCGATGCTGTTGACCACCGGCAACAAGAGCGAGATGTCGGTGGGTTATGCGACCCTCTATGGCGACATGGCCGGCGGATTTGCGCCACTCAAGGATGTCGCCAAGTTGCGGGTGTATGAACTGGCGCGCTGGCGCAACCGGCAATCGCCGGCCATACCCGAACGGGTCATCGAACGGCCGCCGTCGGCGGAACTGGCGCCGGACCAGAAGGACGAGGATTCACTGCCGCCCTACGAGGTGCTCGATCCCATACTGGAACGCTATATCGAACAGGACAAGTCGGTGGCGGACATCGTTGCCGAAGGCTTCGACGAGGAAACGGTCAAGCGGGTGGCCTGGCTGGTGGATGTCAACGAGTACAAGCGCCGTCAGGCACCGCCGGGGGTGCGCGTGACCCGCCGCGCCTTCGGCAAGGAGCGGCGCTACCCGATCACCTCGGGCTTTCGCAGGGTCTGAGGTTCAGGAATCGCCGGCGGCCGTTGCCAGCTCGCCGATGGCTTGATCGCCGTAGTTCAGCCTGAGGACGCGCTCGGCATCGCGAGCCAGATCGTCGAGTTGCAGGCGGCGGTAGGCCAGAACCATGATTTCCAGCGCGCGGCGCACCGAATCGCTGCCCTGGTAGCTCTCGACCACGGTGCGTGCCCGGTTGGCCGCGGCCACCGGGGCGTGGCGTTCGAGATAGAACTCGGCGACCTTGATCTCGGCGCGGGCCAGCTGGTTGCGCAGGAACACCATGCGCTTGATGGCATCCTCGGCATAGGGACTGTCGGGGAAACGCTTGACCAGAATCGCGAAATCGTCATAGGACTGTTGCATGATGCTCTTGTCGTAGTCGGCCAGGTCGCGGGTATAAAACTTGTCCATGATCGACTTCTTGAGGCCGAAATTGACCAGTCCCTTGAGGTAGTAGGCATAGTCCACCGCCGGGTGGCGCGGGTGCAGCTTGATGAAGCGGTCGGCGGCGGCCAGAGCCGACTCCGGTTCGTTGTCGCGGTAATAGGCGTAGGCCACATCCAGTTGGGCCTGGGTGGCGTAATCGCCAAAGGGGTAGCGGGATTCCAGCGTCTCGTAATAGTCGATGGCCTTGCTGTAGTTGCCGGCATCGAGGCGTTCCTTGGCCTTGGCATAGAGTTCGGCCGCGCTCAGCCCCTCGGTGGGGTCGGTGGAAGTGGTGGCGCAACCGGTCAGCAGCAGACCGGCCAGCATCAGCAGTGGTAGAATCCTTCGCGGCATGACTTCTTCAAACCTCTCATCTGTGGGCGGCGCAGACTATACCATGACTCCGATACGGCAACAGCGGGTGATCGAGGCCAGCGAACACGGCCTGCGCCTGGATCAGGCGCTGCACCGGCTGATGCCCGACATCTCGCGCAGCCGGCAGCAGGAATGGATCCGCGCCGGCCAGGTGCTGCTCAATGGCGCGCCCGCGCGCCCGAAAGACAAGGTCGCCGTCGGCGACCGGCTGGATCTGGACATCCCCGAAAGCCGAAAAACCTTGGACCGGCCCGAATCCATCGAGTTCGGTCTGCTGTATGAGGACGCGCACCTGTTCGTCATCGACAAACCGGCCGGGCTGGTCGTGCACCCGGCGGCCGGTCATGCCAGCGGTACCCTGCTCAACGGCCTGCTGCACCGGGATCCGAAGCTGGAACAGCTGCCCCGTGCCGGCATCGTGCACCGTCTGGACAAGGACACCAGCGGCGTGATGGTGGTGGCGCGCAGCCTGCAGGCCCATGCGGCGCTGGTGGAGGCCTTGCAGCAGCGCCGTGTCAGCCGCCGCTATGTCGCCATCGCCCAGGGCCGGATCACCGCCGGGCAGACCATCGATGCCCCAATTGCCCGCCATCCGGTGGACCGCAAGCGGATGGCGGTGCGTGACGACGGCAAGGAGGCGGTCACCCACTTCACCGTGCGCGAGCGTTACCCGGCCCACAGCCTGCTGGATGTGCGGCTGGAGACCGGGCGCACCCACCAGATCCGTGTGCACCTGGCCTGGCTCAAGCACCCGCTGCTGGGCGATCCGGTCTATGGCGGCCGTTTCCATGTGCCGCGTGGCGCCAGCGACGCACTGCGCGACGCGCTGCATGGTTTCCGACGGCAGGCGCTGCACGCCCGTGAACTGCAGTTCGAGCACCCGGTCAGCGGAGAGGCCTTGTCCTTCGAGGCGCCGCTGCCCGATGACATGAGCGGCATGATCGACCTGCTGCGCCGCGAGGCCGACGGGCATGGGGGGTGATCCGCGCTGGATCACGCCGGACTGGCCGGCCCCGGCGCGGGTGCGGGCCGCCAGCAGCCTGCGCGCCGGCGGGGTCAGCAGCGGGGGCTACGCCTCGCTCAATCTGGCCACCCATGTGGGCGATGATCCGCTGGCCGTGCGCGAAAACCGTGACCGTCTGGCCCGCGCGCTGCACTTGCCGTCCGAACCCGGCTGGATGAACCAGACCCATGGGCTGCGCGTGATCGATCTGGATGCCGATCCCGGCCGTGACGGTGATGCCGCTCTGAGCCGGCGGCCCGGTACCGTCGCCGTGGTGATGACCGCCGACTGCCTGCCGGTGCTGTTCTGCAACGACACGGCCAGTGTGGTGGCCGCCGCCCATGCCGGCTGGCGTGGCCTGGCCGGCGGCATCCTCGAACAGGCCGTTCAGGGGATGGCGGTGCCGGCGGAATCGGTAATGGCCTGGCTCGGGCCGGCCATCGGACCGCAGCGTTTCGAGGTCGGCGAGGAAGTGCGCGCGGCTTTTGACGATGGTCTGCCCGAAACCGAACAGGCTTTCGTGGCCGTCCGTCCGGGGCATTGGCTGTGCGACCTCTACCGTCTGGCCCGTCTGCGCCTGCGTCGGGCCGGGGTGGAGCGGGTGTACGGCGGCGGCCGTTGCACCTTTTCCGAGGACGGGGATTTCTTCTCCTATCGGCGCGAACCGCGCTGTGGCCGCCAGGCCAGTCTGATCTGGCTCGATTGAGCTCTGTCATCCAGGTGGCAATGAGGGCGGATATTCCCCCCTGCGCCATTGAATTGCCTGCCGTCAGTCCCATCTAGGACGCAGAAATCTTATACAAGCGAGGTAATCACATCATGAAGATGGATCGACTGACGACCAAATTCCAGGAAGCGCTGGCCGACGCGCAATCGCTCGCGGTCGGGCGCGACCACCAGTTCATCGAACCGGCGCATGTGCTGCTGGCCATGCTGGATCAGCGTGGCGGCAGCGTGCGTCCGTTGCTGATGAAGGCGGGTGCCAATGTCACGGTACTGCGTTCCAAGCTGGCCGAAGCGCTGGACAAGCTGCCCCAGGTACAGGGCGCCGAGGGTGAACTGCACATATCCAATGCACTGAACAAGCTGCTCAACATCACCGACAAGCTGGCACAGAAGCGGGGCGACGAATACATCGCCTCCGAGATGTTCCTGCTGGCGGCACTGGACGAAGGCGGCGAACTGGCCGGACTGCTGAAGGAATCCGGACTCGAAAAGGGCGCACTGGAAAAGGCCATTGAAGACGTGCGCGGCGGCCAGTTGGTTTCCGACCCCAATGCCGAGGATCAGCGCCAGGCACTGGAGAAATATACCATTGACCTGACCGAGCAGGCCGAACAGGGCAAGCTCGACCCGGTCATCGGCCGCGACGAGGAAATCCGCCGTGCGGTGCAGGTGCTGCAGCGGCGCACCAAGAACAACCCGGTACTGATCGGTGAACCCGGCGTGGGCAAGACCGCCATCGTCGAGGGGCTGGCCCAGCGCATCGTCAACGGCGAAGTGCCGGAAGGCCTCAAGCACAAGCGCCTGCTGTCGCTGGACATGGGTGCGCTGATCGCCGGCGCCAAGTTCCGCGGTGAATTCGAGGAACGCCTCAAGGGCGTGCTCAACGACCTCAAGAAACAGGAAGGCCAGGTCATCCTGTTCATCGACGAGATCCACACCATGGTCGGTGCCGGCAAGGCCGAAGGCTCGATGGATGCCGGCAACATGCTCAAGCCGGCGCTGGCGCGTGGCGAGCTGCACTGCATCGGCGCCACCACGCTGGACGAATACCGCCAGTACATCGAGAAGGATGCCGCACTGGAACGCCGCTTCCAGAAGGTGCTGGTGCTGGAGCCCTCGGTGGAGGACACCATCGCCATCCTGCGCGGACTGAAGGAGAAGTACGAGCTGCACCACGGCGTGGAGATCACCGATCCGGCGATCATCGCCGCGGCCACCCTGTCGCACCGCTACATCACCGACCGGCAGCTGCCGGACAAGGCGATCGACCTGATCGACGAGGCCGCCAGCCGCATCCGCATGGAGATCGACTCCAAGCCCGAGGTGCTGGACCGGCTCGAACGGCGCCTGATCCAGCTCAAGATCGAACGCGAGGCGTTGAAGAAGGAAACAGACGAGGCGTCCAAGAAGCGTCTCGCCATCCTGCAGGAGGAGATCGACAAGCTGGAGAAGGAATACGCCGACCTGGAAGAGGTCTGGCAGGCCGAGAAGGCCGCGCTGCAGGGTACCACCCACATCAAGGAAGAACTGGAGCGGGCGCGACTGGAACTGGAAGCCGCCCAGCGGGCCGGCGACCTGGCGCGCATGTCCGAGCTGCAGTACGGCAAGATTCCCGAGCTGGAGAAACAGCTGGAGATGGCCGCTGCCGCCGAGATGAGCGAGATGACGCTGCTTAAGAACAAGG
>JALSKD010000136.1 GCA_026989015.1 Gammaproteobacteria bacterium | reverse complement strand
CCGTGGGCGTGGGTGGTGATCGGATCAGTATTCCCGGCCGATGGGTGAGAATCCGCCACAGGAATGGAAGGAAAGACGCTGCAATGCGGCCGGGCTGTTGGCACGGTTTCTGCTGTAACTGCGGACCAAAACACAATCAGGAGAACATCACATGCGAAACATTCTGCTCGGTATGGCCGTATCCTCGGCGCTGCTGCTGTCCGCCCCCGCTTCCGCCAAGTCGGAATGCGATCCGGGCGAGATCGTCATCAAGTTCAGCCATGTCACCAACACCGATCGTCACCCGAAGGGGATTGCCGCGTCGCTGCTGGCGGAGCGTGTCAACAAGGAGATGAACGGCAAGGCCTGCATGCAGGTGTACCCGAACTCCACCCTCTACGATGACAAGAAGGTTCTGGAGGCGATGCTCAACGGTGATGTGCAGATGGCCGCGCCGTCGCTGTCCAAGTTCGAGAAGTTCACCAAGAAGTTCCGTATCTTCGATCTGCCTTTCGTATTCGAGAATGTGGCGGCGGTGGACCGGTTCCAGAACTCCCCGGCCGGCGAGAAGCTGAAGAATTCGATGGTGCGCCGCGGCCTCAAGGGCCTGGCCTTCTGGCACAACGGAATGAAGCAGATGTCGGCCAACCGCCCGCTGATCAAGCCGGAGGATGCCAGGGGACTGAAATTCCGCGTGCAGCCTTCCGATGTGCTGGTGGCGCAGTTTGAGCAGCTGGGTGCGATTCCGCAGAAGATGTCCTTCAAGGAGGTCTACGGCGGCCTGCAGACCGGTGTCATCGACGGTCAGGAGAACACTTGGTCGAACATCTACGGCAAGAAGTTCTTCGAGGTGCAGGACGGCGTGACCGAAACCAATCACGGCATTCTCGATTACCTGGTGGTGACCTCGACCGAATGGTGGGACGGCCTGCCGGCGGATGTGCGTGACCAGCTGGCGCAAATACTCAAGGAAGTGACCGAGACGCGCAACGGCGAGTCCACCCGCGTCAACGAGGAGAACAAGCAGAACATCATCAAGGCCGGTGGCGTGGTGCGCACGCTGACGCCCGAACAGCGCCAGGCCTGGGTGGATGCGCTGAAGCCGGTATGGAAGAAGTTCGAGAAGGATGTCGGCAGCGATACGCTCAAGGCGGCGCTGGCGTCCAACAAGAAGTGATATCCTGCCTGTGAAGGACCGACCGGCCATTTCGGGCTGCCTGCCCGGAATGGCCGGTTTCCGTTTTCCCTCCGGAGGTCGTCATGACCACTGAAACCGGCGGCCGCCTTGGCCGCATCATCGACGGGATCGAGGAGACCAGCATCGCGGTCTGCCTCGGTCTGATGACGCTGATCACCTTTGCCAATGTGGTTGCCCGTTATGTGTTCAACAGCAATATCCTGTGGGGCATCGAGGTCACCGTGTACCTGTTTGCCTGGCTGGTGCTGATGGGTGCGTCCTATGGCGTGAAAAAGCATGTGCACATTGGTGTCGATGTCATCATCAATATGGCGAGCCCGCGCTGGAGGCATGGGCTGGCGCTGCTTTCGGCAGTGGCCTGTATCGCCTTCGCGGTGTTGCTGACCATCGGCGCATGGGAATACTGGTGGCCTTTCGTCACCAAGCGGGCCTGGCTGGAGACCGACGACATTCCGATGCCGGGGGCGTTGATGTTCCTGGCCGACTGGGTCAACGAGGGTGAGGCCTGGGAACGCCTGCCGCGTTTCATCCCCTATGCAGCGCTGCCGCTGGGCATGACCTTGCTGACCTTCCGTTTTCTGCAACTGGGCTGGCAGGTGCTGACCGGTCGTCTCGACAAGCTGATTGCTACCCATGAGGTAGAGGACGAGCTGGAGAAAACTGTCGCCGAGTTGCGGGAGGATGTGAAATGACCATCGCCCTGCTGTTTCTGATGGTGGTCGGCCTGATGCTGATCGGCGTGCCGATCGCGGTGTCGCTGGGGCTGTCGAGCATCCTGTTCTTTCTGCTGTTCTCCGAAGCATCGCTGGCTTCGGTGGCGCAGACGCTGTTTTCCGCCTTCGAGGGGCATTACACTCTGCTGGCGATTCCTTTCTTCATCCTCGCTTCGGTGTTCATGTCCACTGGCGGCGTGGCGCACCGCATCATTCGTTTTGCAATCGCGGTGGTC
>JALSKD010000135.1 GCA_026989015.1 Gammaproteobacteria bacterium | reverse complement strand
AGCTGCACCCCTACGAATGCGATGGCCTGTCGGCCTATCGTCAGCTGCCACTGGCAGTGGCGCTGCCAGATACATTGGCGCAGGCTCAGAAAGTCGTGCAGCTCTGCCATGAACACGCCTTCCCGATTGTCGCACGCGGTGCCGGTACTGGTCTTTCCGGCGGTGCCTATCCGCTTGAAGACGGCATCATCCTGAGCCTGGCCCGCTTCAACCGCATCCTGAACATCGATCCGGACAACCGCCTGGCCACAGTTGAACCCGGGGTGCGCAATCTGGCCATTTCCGAGGCGGCCGAACCTCATGGTCTTTACTATGCGCCCGATCCGTCATCGCAAATCGCCTGCTCCATCGGGGGTAATGTTGCTGAAAACTCCGGTGGCGTCCACTGCCTAAAGTACGGCCTCACCGTGCACAATGTCCGTCAGGTGAAGATTCTCACCGTCACCGGCGAGCTGGTCACACTCGGCGCCGAAACCTTCGATGGCCCCGGCTACGACTTGCTGGCACTGATCAATGGCTCGGAAGGCATGCTCGGCGTTATCGTCGAGATCACCGTGCTGCTACGCCCGCGCGCCCCCAAGACCACCGTGCTGCTGGCGCCATTCGATGACATCGGCAAGGCGGGGGATGCGGTGGCGAAAATCATCGCAGCCGGGATCGTCCCGGCTGGCCTGGAAATGATGGACAAGCTGACGCTCGAAGCGGCTGAAGCATTCGTCCATGCCGGCTATCCAACCGACGCCGCAGCGTTGCTGATCTGCGAACTCGATGGCAGCGATATCGATGTCGCCAATGAAACCGACGCGGTCAGCAGCATCTTGCGCGAAGCCGGCGCCAGCGATATCCGCAGCGCCGAGGACGCCAGCGAGCGCGCCCGTTTCTGGGCTGGTCGCAAAGCCGCCTTCCCAGCTGTCGGCCGCATCTCGCCCGATTACTACTGCATGGACGGCACCATTCCACGACGCCACCTGGGTGCAGTGCTGGCGCGCATCGGTGAGCTATCGCAGCACTATGGCCTGGCGGTCGGCAACGTGTTTCATGCCGGTGATGGCAACCTGCACCCGCTGATTCTGTTCGATGCCAACAAACCAGGGGAACTGGAAAAGGCCGAGGACTTCGGTGGCGCGATCCTCGATGCCTGCATTGAAGTGGGCGGCACCATCACCGGCGAGCACGGCGTCGGCATCGAAAAGCTGAACCAGATGTGCCACCAGTTCGAAAGCACCGAGCTGACCCAGTTTCACGCAGTCAAGGCGGCATTCGATCCGCTCGGGCTGCTGAATCCCGGCAAGGGCGTGCCCACCCTGCACCGCTGCGCCGAGTTTGGCGCCATGCATGTCCACCATGGCAAGCTGCCATTCCCCAACCTGCCGAGGTTCTGATGCACGACAACGATCACAGCGAGGCACTCGCCGCCGAAGTCCGCGATGCCATCGCCAGCGGTACCGCGTTGCGCATCCGTGGCGGCGATACCCGAGCATTCTATGGCCGCCGTGTTAGCACAGAGCGGGTCATCGACACCCGGCAGCACAGCGGCATCGTGCTCTACGAACCGTCGGAACTCGCCATCACCGTGCGCAGCGGTACGCGCTTGCAGGAGCTGATCGACGCCCTGGCAGCCAAAGGTCAGGAGCTGCCGTTCGAGCCACCCGCTTTTGGCGACGAGTCCACCGTCGGCGGCGCTATCGCCTCCGGACTCGCCGGCCCACGCCGCCCCTACACTGGCGCGGTGCGCGATGCCCTGCTGGGTGTACGGCTGATCAACGGCAAGGGGGAAATCCTCAATTTTGGTGGCCAGGTGATGAAGAACGTCGCTGGCTACGATCTGTCACGGCCCATGGCCGGCGCTCACGGCACGCTCGGGCTGCTACTGAACGTATCGCTGAAGCTGAAGCCGATCGCGCCGGGCCGACTCACGCTGGTATTTGAGATGAGCAAGGCCGCAGCGCTGGAAACGTTGCGTGGGCTGTACCGCAACCCGGCCAATCTGAGCGCCGTCTGCTGGGTCGATAACCGCCTCTACCTGCGGCTGGAGGGCTTCGCCGAATCCATCGAGCAGCGCGCTGACGAACTCGGCGGCGACCGGCTCGACGATGCCGCTACCTTCTGGCGCGACCTACGCGATCACCGTCATCCATT
>JALSKD010000134.1 GCA_026989015.1 Gammaproteobacteria bacterium | reverse complement strand
AGCTGCACCCCTACGAATGCGATGGCCTGTCGGCCTATCGTCAGCTGCCACTGGCAGTGGCGCTGCCAGATACATTGGCGCAGGCTCAGAAAGTCGTGCAGCTCTGCCATGAACACGCCTTCCCGATGGTCGCACGCGGTGCCGGTACTGGTCTTTCCGGCGGTGCCTATCCGCTTGAAGACGGCATCATCCTGAGCCTGGCCCGCTTCAACCGCATCCTGAATATCGATCCGGACAACCGCCTGGCCACAGTTGAACCCGGGGTGCGCAATCTGGCCATTTCCGAGGCGGCCGAACCCCATGGTCTTTACTATGCGCCCGATCCATCATCGCAAATCGCCTGCTCCATCGGGGGCAATGTTGCTGAAAACTCCGGTGGCGTCCACTGTCTGAAGTATGGCCTCACCGTACACAATGTCCGTCAGGTGAAGATTCTCACCGTCACCGGCGAGCTGGTCACACTCGGCGCTGAAACCTTCGATGGCCCCGGCTACGACCTGCTGGCGCTGATCAATGGCTCGGAAGGCATGCTCGGCATTATCGTCGAGATCACCGTGCTGCTACGCCCGCGCGCCCCCAAAACTACCGTGCTGCTGGCGCCATTCGATGACATCGGCAAGGCCGGGGATGCGGTGGCGAAAATCATTGCGGCCGGGATCGTCCCGGCTGGCCTGGAAATGATGGACAAGCTGACGCTCGAAGCGGCTGAAGCATTCGTCCATGCCGGCTATCCAACCGACGCCGCAGCGTTGCTGATCTGCGAACTCGATGGCAGCGATATCGATGTCGCCAATGAAACCGACGCGGTCGGCAGCATCTTGCGCGAAGCCGGCGCCAGCGATATCCGCAGCGCCGAGGACGCCAGCGAGCGCGCGCGTTTCTGGGCTGGCCGCAAAGCCGCCTTCCCCGCTGTCGGCCGCATCTCGCCCGATTACTACTGCATGGACGGCACCATTCCACGACGCCACCTGGGCGTCGTGCTGGCGCGCATCGGTGAGCTGTCGCAGCACTATGGCCTGGCGGTCGGCAACGTGTTTCATGCCGGTGATGGCAACCTGCACCCGCTGATTCTGTTCGATGCCAACAAACCAGGGGAACTAGAAAAGGCCGAGGACTTCGGCGGCGCAATCCTCGATGCCTGCATTGAAGTGGGCGGCACCATCACCGGCGAGCACGGCGTCGGCATCGAAAAGCTGAACCAGATGTGCCACCAGTTCGAAAGCGCCGAGCTGACCCAGTTTCACGCCGTCAAGGCGGCATTCGATCCGCTCGGGCTTCTGAATCCCGGCAAGGGCGTGCCCACCCTGCACCGCTGCGCCGAGTTTGGCGCCATGCATGTCCACCATGGCAAGCTGCCATTCCCCAACCTGCCGAGGTTCTGATGCACGACAACTATCACAGCGAGGCACTCGCCGCCGAAGTCCGCGATGCCATCGCCAGCGGTACCGCGTTGCGCATCCGTGGCGGCGATACCCGCGCATTCTATGGCCGCCGCATTAGCACAGAGCGGGTCATCGACACCCGGCAGCATAATGGCATCGTGCTCTATGAACCGTCGGAACTCGCCATCACCGTGCGCAGCGGTACGCGCTTGCAGGATCTTACCGACGCCCTGGCTGCCAAGGGTCAGGAGCTGCCTTTCGAGCCCCCGGCCTTCGGCGACGAGTCCACCGTCGGTGGTGCCATCGCCTCCGGACTGGCCGGACCGCGCCGCCCCTACACTGGCGCGGTGCGCGATGCGCTGCTGGGTGTACGGCTGATCAACGGCAAGGGGGAAATCCTCAATTTTGGCGGTCAGGTCATGAAGAACGTCGCTGGCTACGACCTGTCACGGCCCATGGCCGGCGCTCACGGAACACTCGGGCTGCTGCTGAACGTATCGCTGAAGCTGAAGCCGATCGCGCCAGACCGACTCACGCTGGTATTTGAGATGAGCAAGGCCGCAGCGCTGGAGAGAATGCGCGGGCTGTACCGCAACCCGGCCAATCTGAGCGCCGTCTGCTGGGTCGATGACCGCCTCTACCTGCGGCTGGAGGGCTTCGCCGAATCCATCGAGCAGCGCGCTGACGAACTCGGCGGCGACCGGCTCGACGATGCCGCTACCTTCTGGCGCGACCTACGCGATCACCGTCATCCATT
>JALSKD010000133.1 GCA_026989015.1 Gammaproteobacteria bacterium | reverse complement strand
TGACCGGAATGATGTTCTGCCAGGCGTCGTAGAGCGCCGGGCGCATCAGGTCGTTCATCGCCGCATCGACCACGCAGAAGTTCTTGTGAGGGCTGTTTTTCAGCAGGTTGACCCGAGTCAGCAGGATGCCGGCATTGGCGGCGATGGCGCGGCCCGGCTCGATGATGATCTCGCCCTTGAAGCGCTGCAGCCGGTCGGCCAGTGCGCGGGCCCATTCGCTGGGATGGGGCGGGTTCTCGTCGCGGTAGGGCACGCCCAGCCCGCCGCCCAGGTCGAGGTGGTGGAGGTGAATGCCTTCGCCAGCCAGTCGATTCACCAGCGCAAGCAGCCGGTCCAGGGCATCGACGAAGGGCGACAGCTCGGTCAGTTGCGAGCCGATATGGCAATCGATACCGATCAGTTCGATGTGCGGCAGTGTGGCCGCCTCGCGGTAGATGCGCGGCGCATCCTCGAAATCGATGCCGAACTTGTTTTCCTTCAGGCCGGTGGAGATGTAGGGGTGGGTTTTGGCGTCCACATCCGGATTGACGCGAAAGGACACCGGCGCCCGCCGGCCCAATGTGCCGGCCAGCGCGTTGAGGCGGTGCAGCTCGGACTCCGACTCCACATTGAAACAGCGGATGCCGGCCTCCAGCGCCAGGCGCAGTTCGTCGTCCTGCTTGCCGACGCCGGAGAACATGACCTTGGCGGGATCGCCGCCGGCGGCCAGCACCCGTTGCAACTCGCCGGCGGATACGATGTCAAAACCACTGCCGAGACGCGCCAGCACCTGCAACACGGCCAGATTGGAGTTGGCCTTGACCGCATAGCAGACCAGGTGCGGGTGATCGGACAGGGCATCGTCGAAGGCGTGCCAATGCCGTTCCAGCGTGGCGCGGGAATAGACATACAGCGGTGTGCCGTAGTGTTCGGCCAATGCGCGGGCCGGAACCTCTTCGGCGTACAGCTCACCGCTGCGGTATTCGAAATAATCCAAGGCTTAACTTCTCGTCTGTTGTGGATGGGCGGGACCGTCGGGCGGATACAGCGGACCCTTGTTGCCGCAGCCGGACAGCAGGGCGAGAAGGATCAGCAGGATCGGCAGGGTCGGATGCATGACGGGCCCTCGGTACACGGAAGGCCGGAATAATATCACGGGTACGGCGTCTTGCCTGTACCCGGTGCGGATATACGGCATGGAAATATTCATGGATGGTTCAGCATCTCTCCGTATAATCCGTGGCAGACTTCCTGCCCGGAGTTGCCGGCCCTGGTGCCCAGCAACTCCGGTCAGGGAGCCCCCTGAAAACCAACAGAGGAATCACCATGAACCGCAGAACATTACTCAAACGCAGCCTGGCGGCGGGTGCCGTGGGCGTGGCCGTATCGGCCGGACTGCTGACCCCGGGCCAGGTACTGGCCGCCTATCCGAAGGACGCCTTCGCGGCCAAGGACGTGGGCAGCGCGCTGAAAGCCGCGCTGGGCAGCGACAGCATGACCGCCTCCGGCGACATCAAGATCAAGGCCCCCGACATTGCCGAGAACGGCGCCGTGGTGCCGGTCACCGTCTCCACCGGCATGGGCGATGTCGAATCCATCTCCATCCTCTCCGAGGTCAACCAGAACCCGCTGATCGCGGTCTTCAACCTGCCGGCGGCGGAGCCCTATGTCTCCACCCGCATCAAGATGGGCAAGACCGGCAATGTGGTCGCGGTGGTCAAGTCCGGCGGCAAGCTGTACTCGGCGAAGAAAGAAGTGAAAGTCACCATCGGTGGCTGTGGAGGATAAAGACATGGCAAAATCAATCAAACTGCGCGCGAAAGCGAAGAAGGGCATCGTCACCGTCAAGGCGCTGATGAGCCACCCGATGGAAACCGGACTGCGCAAGAACAAGAAGACCGGCAAGCTGATTCCGGCGCACCACATCCAGGAAGTGACCGCCAAGGTCAACGACAAACTGGTGCTGGAAGGCCTGTGGGGCGGAGCCATCTCCAAGAACCCCTACCTGTCGTTCAAGTACAAGGGCAGCAAGGGCGACAGCCTGACCCTGTCCTGGGTCGACAACAAGGGCCAGTCCGACAGCGCGACCACCACGGTCAAGTAAGCGATCTTGCGTAAACCATAACCACAGACAAAGGCAAACAACATGCGTAAGTTTATCATTGCAGCCTCGGCGGTCCTGACCTTCAGCCTTGCGGCACCGGTCACCGCCGTGGCGTCCACCGTCGCCGAGGACATTCAGAGCTTCCAGGATTACTACACCAAGAAGTTCCCGAATGTGCCCAAGGCCGACTTCATCAACGGCGTCTACGCGCTGAACAAGGATTTCCGCGAGCAGTGGGAGAATGCCGAAGAGTTTCCTCCCTATGAGGAAGACATCGACAAGGGCAAGGAACTGCTCAACGCGAAGATGTCCAGCGGCAAGTCACTGGCCGACTGCCTGCCCAACGGGGGCATTGGCATTCGCCAGAACTACCCGCACTTCGATACGGCATCCGGCGAAGTGGTTACCCTCGAGGGGCTGATCAACAAGTGCCGCACCGACAATGGCGAGAAGCCGTTCAAGTGGAAGAAGGGTCCGCTGGCTCAGGTTATGGCCTATATCGCCTATACCTCTCGCGGCAATACCTACAATGTCGAAGTGCCGAACGACGAGCGTGCTTTGGCCGCCTATGAGCGAGGCAAGCGTCACTTCTGGATGAAACGCGGTCAGCTCAACATGGCCTGTGCGGATTGCCACTACTACTATGCCGGCAATTTCATCCGCTCCGACCTGCTGAGTCCGGCACTGGGTAACCTGTCCCACTTCCCGGTTTATCGTCTGAAATGGCAAAGCCTGGGTACACCGCACCGCCGTTTCGGTGGCTGCAACAAACAGGTGCGCGCCAAGCCGTTCAAGGCCCAGAGCGACGAGTACAAGTCACTGGAGTACTACCTGACCGTGATGATGACCGGCCTCGAGGCCAACGGTCCTGCAGTGCGCAAGTAAGACGGACAACAACAAGAAAAGACTTCAACCCGGCCTCGGCCGGGTTTTTTTTGCACAGGGAAGTGCTTATGCCGCGGAGGCCAAGGATGGCCGGGAGCGGCGCTTGCACAGGGAAGTGCTTATGCCGCGGAGGCCAGGGGTGAGCCGCGACCGTCTTGCCAGTGGCAAGACGCAGCGCAGGCGAACGCCCGGCCAGGACGGCCGGGCTGGACCGCCGCACCAGGGAAGGTTCACTATCGATAACACCGTCCGTAGTTAAGAGCACAGTGTATGAGCGACCGTCTTGCCAGTGGCAAGACGCAGCGCAGGCGAACGCCCGGCCAGGACGGCCGGGCTGGACCGCCGCACCAGGGAAGGTTCACTATCGATAACACGGGCCGTAGTAATAGCACGGTGTATGAGCGACCGTCTTGCCAGTGGCAAGACGCAGCGCAGGCGAACGCCGTCCGAGTCCGAGCCTGGGGGCAGCCAAGGGCAGCTTTTGGTAAGATGCCGCCTTTTCCATCGGGAGGCGCGGCTTGAAGGTTTATTTTCAGACACTGGGTTGTCGGCTCAACGAAGCAGAGCTGGAAACCTGGGCTTCGGGATTCCTGGATCGGGGCTTCGAGCTGGCGTCGGATGCCGCATCGGCCGATTTGATGATCCTCAACACCTGCTCGGTGACCGGAGAGGCCGACCGCAAGTCCCGGCAGCAGATTCGGCGTTTGAATCGGGACAACCCGCGGTCGCGGCTGGTGGTCACGGGCTGTTATGCCAGCCTTCAGGCCGAGCGGGTGCAGGCCGAGTTGGGTGTCGATCTGGTGATCCCGAACCCGGAAAAGGACCGGCTGGTCGAGGAGGTTGTCGATACCCTCGGTTTGCAGCCGGATGCGGTGACCGGTGCCGAGTCCGGAAGCAGCCTGTTTGCCCGCGGGCGTCATCGGGCTTTCATCAAGGTTCAGGACGGCTGCCGCTACCGTTGCACCTTCTGCATCGTTACCGTGGCCCGTGGCGAGGAACGCAGCCGTCCGGTCGATGAAATCGTTGAGGAGGTCAACCGGCTCCATCAGGCCGGGGTACAGGAGGTCGTCATCACCGGAGTCCATGTGGGCGGCTATGGCTCGGATACGGGCAGCAGCCTGTACCGCTTGCTCAATGAGCTTCTGGAACGCACAGAAATTCCGCGCATCCGTCTCGCATCGGTCGAGCCCTGGGATTTGCCGGACGGCTTTTTCCATCTGTTCGAAGATCCGCGCCTGATGCCGCACATGCACCTTCCGCTGCAGAGCGGCAGTGATACGGTGCTGCGGCGCATGGCGCGTCGGTGCAAGACAGCTGAATTCGAACGGCTTGTGGACCGCGCCCGTACGGAAATACCGCTGTTCAATGTCACCACCGACCTGATCGTCGGCTTTCCCGGAGAAACCGAGCAGGAATGGCAGCAAACCCTGCGTTTTGTCGAACGCGTGGGCTTTGGCCACATGCATGTCTTTGCTTTTTCACCGCGCAACGGCACCAAGGCCGCACGGCTTCCGGATCCGGTTCCGGAGTCGGTCAAGAAGACACGAAGCCGCGAAATGCACGAACTGGCTCAGGTATTGAAGCAGCAGGAATTGCGCAAGCACCTGGGCACGAAACCTCAGGTATTGTGGGAGAAGTGTTCAGAACGGGGTGTCTGGAGTGGCTATACGCCGCATTTCCACCGCATCGAGAGCAGCGACGGGCGCTTGCGCGCCTCGAGCATTCGGGCCGTGGTCGCCGACCGGCTCAATGCGGCGGGGGACCGCCTGCTTGCCTGTGACCCGTTTGTTGTTCCGGGCAGTCAGGACTCGTCGGTCAGCCCGCGGTGATCTTTGGTGAGCAGATGGTCTGTTCCCGGCTGATGTCCCAGTTCTTGTCCGGGGTTTTCCAGTCGCCGTACTTGGCGATGAGGTAGGCTTCGTGGTCCCTGGGCAGGCACAGCCTTTGCCCGCGAAACTCGAGTGTGTCACAGCCTTCGTAAAACCGTGCATCGGCCTTCATGATGTAGTCGCCGGCCTGCCAGTAGCAGGCATCGCGGTACGGGTACTTGATGAAGATGTCGAGGCAGTGGTCGCCCGGCATGAAAAACAGGTGCCGGTTCTTGACCTTGATCAGGCGCAGGTCCTGACGCCGCCACATTTCCGTATCGCTTTCGAACTGGCGGAAGGACAGACGCCATTTGCCGGGCAGCTGGCGCAGTACCTGACGCAGATCGGTGGCGGCCGATGCCGGCACCGAGAAGTCGAGATCATGGTCCCAGGGCAACAGCTGCCCGTCACGTACGAGGCCAAGCAGGGTGCCCCCTTCCAGGTGCCAGGGAATGCCTTCCCGGTTCAGCAGACCGCAGACATCGAACAGGAGTTCGTAGGCCGTGTTGATGTTTTTGTCCTTGAATTGCGTATGAGGCGATGGGGCCATGGAGTTATAATCGCCGCCTTGCGGTATCGGTTCGAGGAAAGTACAGGTGGCAGATTCTAGACAAAATGCGCGGCAAACCGTAGCGGTATTTCTGCCGGGCCGGGAATGGGTCCGGATCCGGGCACTCTGAGCCGTGCATTCCCGATGAATTTTCTGTTGTTCGCCACCGAGAACTATGCCCTCGAGATCATGCGGCCGCTGCAGCAGACCATCGAGGAAGCGGGACATGAGGCCGCGTGGTTCTTTTCCAAGCCGGTGGCCGAGGAGTGGCGGCGTGACCTCCCCGTGCTGAGCCGCGTCCATGAAGTCCAGGAGTTCAACCCGGCAGCGGTGTTTGTACCCGGAAACTGGGTGCCCCCCTTTTTTCCCGGATTGAAGGTGCAGATCTTTCACGGTTTCGGTATCGAGAAGAAAGGCCACTTTCGGATTCGGGGCTTCTTCGACCTCTATTGTACCCACGGACCGCTGACCACCGAACCCTTCCGGGCGCTGGCACGGAAGCACGGTCATTTTGCGGTCAGGGAAACCGGCTGGCCGAAGACGGATCCGCTGTTCCAGGCGCCATCGGAAACATCGAAAGGTCCGCTCCCTCGGCTGCTGTATGCGCCCACCTTCAGCCCGGCGCTCACGTCTGCACGGGCGCTGCTGGATCCGCTGACTGCCCTGACCGAATCGGGTGACTGTGAAGTGGTGGTCAAGTTTCATCCGAAAATGGACGCCACGCTTGCCGACGCCTATCGCCAGCGCGCATCGGAACGCCTGGTCGTGTCCACCCGGCCCGACATTCTTCCGCTGATGCGGTCCACTGATCTGTTGCTGACGGACACCTCCTCCGTGGTCTATGAGTACCTGCTGCTCGACAAGCCGGTGATGACCTTTCGCAATGCGGCCCCCGGCCCGCATGTGGTCGATTTCAACAGGCCGGAGGACCTGCGCGAACGCTTTATGCATACCTGGGAACACCGCGAACAGGTGGTCGCGCGTGCGCGACCGGTTGCCGATCGCATGCACCCCTATCGTGA
The DNA here is from genome assembly GCA_026989015.1 of Gammaproteobacteria bacterium. Lineage (GTDB taxonomy): Bacteria > Pseudomonadota > Gammaproteobacteria > S144-22. The sequence continues at coordinate 8,061 of JALSKD010000133.1, read as the reverse complement.
TGGCCAGTCATCGCGCCGGGTGCTCGAAGCAACGCTCGATGTATTGAGAAATCCTCCAGATCTTCGTCCCAAGCCCCTGAACCTGTGGCGCCGCTGGCAGGTTCGCCGCCGCATGGGCTACTATCGCTGGCACTGATGCACAGCCCAGCAGGAGCATGACCATGATTCCCGATTTTTCCCCGGCCCGGGTCCTCGTACTCGGCGACCTGATGCTCGACCGGTACTGGCAGGGCGCCACGGCGCGTATTTCGCCGGAGGCGCCGGTGCCGGTGGTGTCGATCGAGGAGCAGTCCTCGCGAATCGGTGGCGCGGGCAATGTGGCGATGAATGTCACCTCGCTGGGTGCTTCGGCGGCGCTGTTTGGCGTGGTGGGCGACGATGAACAGGGCCGGGAACTGGCAGAGTTGCTGGCCCGCAGCCGCATCGAAAACCATTGTCTGTGCGATGCCTCGGTGCCGACCACCACCAAGCTGCGCGTGCTCTCGCTCAATCAGCAGCTGATCCGTCTCGATTTCGAACAATCCCATCATGGCCTGGATTTGACCGGCCTGCTGGACGCCTACCGCAAGGCCCTGCCCAGTGCGCATGTGGTGGTGCTGTCGGATTACGGCAAGGGTGTGCTGGCACGGCCCGGAGCCTTCATCGAAGCGGCCCGGGAACAGCGCAAGGCTGTACTGGTGGACCCCAAGCGTGCCGACTTCACGGCCTATGCCGGCGCGACCCTGCTGACCCCCAACCGCAGGGAATTCGAGGCCGTGGTCGGCCACTGGGAGACGGCCGAGCAACTCGAGGAACGGGCACGGGCGGTGATCGCCGAGCAGGGCTTTGAGGGCCTGCTGGTGACCCAGGGCGGCGACGGCATGACGCTGATTCCGGCGGACGCGTCGGCGCGCCATTTTCCGGCCCACGCGCGCGAAGTCTATGATGTGACAGGCGCCGGTGACACCGTGATCGCCACCCTGGCGACCGCGCTGGGCAGTGGCCTTCCGCTGGACCAGGCGGTGGAGATTGCCGGACGGGCCGCGGCCATCGTCGTCGGTCGGGTGGGCACGGCGGCGGTGACGACGGCGGATCTGCAACGCTGGGAGCAGGCGGAAAAGCCGCTGCACCGGCTGTCCACCGACAAGCTCATGGACGAGGCCACCCTGTTCGAAACTGTGGACCGCTGGCGCGAGGAAGGCCGACGCATCGTCTTCACCAATGGGTGTTTCGACATCCTGCACAGCGGGCATGTGCAATACCTGGAACGCGCCGCCGATCTGGGCGATGTACTGGTGGTGGCAGTCAACAGCGACGACTCGGTGCGGCGTCTGAAAGGATCCGATCGCCCCGTCAATAGCCTGCAGGACCGCATGCGGTTGCTGGCTGGCCTGGCTTCGGTGGATGCGGTGATCGCCTTCGATGAGGGCACGCCGGAGCGTCTGGTCTGCGCGCTGCGGCCGGATGTGCTGGCCAAGGGCGCCGATTACCGGGTCGATGAAGTGGCCGGTCGGGAGTGCGCGGGGGAAGTCGCGCTGATCGATCTGGTCGAAGGACGCTCGACCAGCGCGGTCATGGAGCGCATACGCCGGCGGAACTGATCAGAAGTTCAGGTGGGTGCCCGCATAGAAGCGCGAATAGCCGCTGTCCGGGTCGTACCCGTAATCGATGAACAGATCGGTCTTGACGAAGGAACGGATCTTCCAGCGCAGGCCCAGTCCGAGGGTCGTCTGCCACGGCTTGCCGCGGAAGTCATTGTAACGGTCGAATACATTGGCGATGTCGGTAAATCCGGCAATGCGGAAGCTGGGCCATTGTTCGAAGCCTTTCAGGTATTCCAGGTTCAGCAGCCACAGGCCATTGCCATCGACGCTGTTGGACTCGATGCCACGTACGGTCGCGGAGCCGCCAATGGTGAACACGTTCTGGTTGAACACTTTTTCCGAGGCGAGGCCGATGATGTAGCGCAGGTTGAGGTTGTCGGTATCGTTGACGGGGATGTAATGGCGCCCTTCGAAGCGTACCAGGGTCGTTTCATAGTCACTGCCGAGACCGAAGATGCCCTGATCGTATTCCAGCGAGAAAAAGCGGCCGAAGCGGCGGGTCTTGCTGCGGTGGACATCGTCGAATTCGAGCCGTACCCCAAGTGTGTTGAACACGCCCGGTTCCAGTTCCAGATCGGGTGACGGGTGATCCAGCGACTTGCGTTGAAGGCGCATCAGCGCAAACACGCCAATGGGGCGGGACACAGCGCTCAGGTGCCAATCGCGGCCGATGCTCAGGCGCAACTGGCTGTCGGTTTCGGTGGCCAGCGTCTGGCTGCCGCTGAGCAGGGTATCGGCGCGGAAGAGGCGGGTGCGGATGCGGTAGGGCGGTTCGTAGAGCGGCAGGTCATAGTCCAGCTGGAAGCGGTCCGCGCTGTTGCCGTTGGCATAGTCCTTGCGCGACAGAAGCAGCGCAATCGACTGGCCGCGACCGAACAGATTGCTGCCGCGGTAGCGCATGCCCAGATCCACATCGCCATCGCCGTTGCGGCTGGCCCGCGGATAGATCAGGTGGTAGTGCTTTTCGTGCACCGTGATCACGATGCGGCTGTGTTCGGCACAGGGGGTCTCAGCGGTGACGGTCACATCCTGGTAGAGGGCGGTGTCCATCAGCCTTTGCCGGGCCGTGTCGAGGGCCTTGCGGTCCACGGTCTGCCCGGTCTTCAGTCCGGACCAGAGGGTCAGGAAATAGGCCTGGGTCTTTTCCAGTCCGCGCAGGTCGAAGCCGTCGATGCGCGTCGTGCAGGGGGCGGCCCCTGCGGGCAGGCTGGCCAGTCCACAAAGCAACAGGACTGCCGGAACAAAGGGAATTCTGAGCTCTAACACGGGTCCAAGTCGGCTGCCGCATCCACGGCAGAGGGTGAGTCATGAAACCCGAGCCTAGCGCGCCGGGCGTTAACGGATTGTATGCCTTTTTACCGTATAATCGCCCGCTTCATATTCATTGGATCTCCCGTCGATGACCGAACCCCCACGCCACGGCCCGTTGTACCCCTTCTTCCGGCACGCCCTGCTGCTGCTCGTGCTGTTGTCGCTGTCTCGCCTGTTGCTTTCGCTGTGGCAGTGGGACCGCATCGGCGATCCGGAGCGCTTGCTGACGGTGATGGGCTATGGACTGCGCTTCGATGTACTGGTGATCAGCCTGTTGTGGTTCGTGCCGGCCGTGCTGTTGCTGCTGTTGCCGCGCCAGCCGCTGCTGGCCGCCATCGATACCGGCATCGCACGCGCCTGGCTGATCCTCAGCACGCTGCTGATCCTGTTTCTGGAACTGGCAACACCGGCCTTCATCGACCAGTACGACACGCGCCCCAACCGGCTGTTCTTCGAATACCTGGACAGCCCCGGAGAGGTGCTGCGTACCTCGGTTCTGGAATACCCATGGCATGTGGGCCTGGCTTTGCTGGTGATGGCGCTGTTCACGGTCTATCTGCTGCGTCGCAGCCGGCGCTGGTTTGCCGGCCTTGAACCCTGGCCGCTGTGGCTGCGGCTGTTGCTGTTGCCAGTGCTGGTGGCCCTGTTGTTCATCGGCGGGCGCTCCAGTTTCGACCATCGGCCGGCCAACGCCAGCACCGCGGCCTTTACCAATGATCAGCTGGTCAACAAGTTGGGGCTGAATTCCATCTACACCGTGCTCTATGCGGCCTATGACCTGCGCAACGAGGAGCGGGGTGACAACCGCTACGGCGAGCTGCCGGCCGAGCGCATGGTGTCGATCGTGCGCCGCGATTCGCTGATCCCGGCCGAGCGTTTCGTCGATGATCCGACCTCGACCTGGCACCGGCACATACCGGGCCGAACGCCCAACCGGCGCAATCTGGTGATCATCCTGCAGGAAAGCCTGGGCGCGGAATTCTCCGCCCGGCTGGGGGGTATCGGGGTCACGCCGGAATGGGACCGGCTGATGGATCAGGGTCTGTGGTTCAGCCGCATGTACGCCACAGGCACCCGCTCCGCGCGGGGTATCGAGGCGGTGATTGCCGGCTTCCCGCCATCGCCTTCGCGCAGTGTGCTCAAGCTCGGGTTGGCCCAGCAGCGTTTCGTGACCCTGGCCAGTCTGCTCCGGCAGGCGGGGTACGCCACCGGATTCATCTACGGTGGTGAAAGCCATTTCGACAACATGGCCGGTTTCTTTCTCGCCAACGGCTTCGACTCGGTCATTGACCAGAACGACTACCGCGATCCGGCCTTTCGCGGCACCTGGGGGGTGTCCGACGAAGACCTGTATGCCCGCCTCGACCAGACCTTGAGCGCGCCTTCGGAGCGTCCCCGCTTCATCCTTGCATTCACCTCCAGCAATCATTCGCCCTTTGAGTTCCCCGACGGACGCATCGCCCTTCACGATAAGGACAAGAACACTGTCAACAATGCCGTCAAATACGCTGACCATGCGCTGGGTCAGTTCTTTCGCAACGCGCGGCAACGGGCGTATTTCAAGGACACCTATTTCCTGATCATCGCCGATCACGATACCCGGGTGTTTGGCGCCTCGCTGGTGCCGGTCAACAAGTTTCACATACCGGCGCTGATCCTCGGGCCGGATGTGCCGCAGCGTGAATACGATCGACCGGCGAGCCAGATCGACATGGCGCCCACGCTGCTGTCGCTGCTGGGGATCGAGACGGACACGCCGATGATCGGGCACGATATCCTCGCCCTGCCCGAGGACTATCCCGGTCGGGCCCTGATGCAGTACGGCAACAATCACGCACTGATGCTGGGCGACCGGGTGGTCATTCGGCAACCGGAGAAACCGCCCTTGCAGTTCCGCTACGACGGTGAACGCCTGAAACCCGCGGCCCTTGATCCGGCGCTGGCCGAATCGGAGCTCGCCCATCTGCTGTGGCCAATGTACGCCTATCGCGAAGGCAAATACCTGTATCCCAAGGAAACCCGCTGATCCATGCGCATCCTCAAATTCCTTTTCACCCTGTTGGCGGGGCTCATTCTGCTGTTGACCCTCGCGTATTTCATCGTCGGCGCCTGGGTCGATGAGCGCCTGCAGCAGCAGGATTTCTCCGCCGCCTACAACGATTGCCGCAAGGTCTGGACGGCACGCGGTCTGTACGGCGACGGCGTGCCCCAGAACTCCATCGAGAGCATTGCCGCCGCCTTTGAAGCGGGTGCCCAGGGCGTCGAGGTGGATATCCGCTACGACAAGCAGAAAGGCGACTACATCGTCTCCCACGATTACCCCTATAACCTCAAGAACGGCCGCCTGTTGACTCTGAAGGAGCTGTTCGATGCCCTCGGCGCGCGCTACCCCGGCCGCTACTACTGGCTGGACTACAAGGGCATCCGCCACCTCGGGGATCATGAGCCGCGCGCGGTGCAGCGCCTGCTGGAGATTACGCGCGACAATGGCGTGCGCGATTTCATCTATGTGGAAGGCGAGGCCCCGCTGGCGCTGGCGGCGTTTCGAGATGCCGGATTTCACAGCATCCTCGATACCCACCCATTGCCCGAAAACAGCTACCCGCGCCTGGCGGCCTTCATGTTCGGCATCTACAAGATGGTCTATTACTTCGGTGGTTTCACGGTCATGGGCATGGAATACGGCGAAAAGGGCGACCCGGTCTATGGTCCCAGGGCGCGTGAACGGCTCGGCCGGTTGCCGGTGTTCCTTTACCATGTGCCGGTGGATCCTGCGCTTGTGAAACAGTTGCTGCCCCTGCCTGCCGTGCGTGCGATGATCGTGGGCAATAACCAGAGCGTCAACCTTCACGATCTGAATGCCTGTGAACAACCGGCTGGCTGAACGCTTCGCCCGGCGTTGCCGGGATCTGCTGACGGTTTCCCTGGCCTTTGCTCTGCTGGCTCTGCTGCTGCTGATCCTGGAGCGGGTCACCAAGTTGCTCGGTTTCGGCGACCCGGCGGAACTGGCCGATGCCCTGGGGTTCATGGACGATCTGTTCCTGCGCGGTCTGCGCTTCGACCTCAAGCTGCTGGCGTCGACCCTGTTGATGCCCTGGCTGCTGTTGCCCTTGATGCTCATTCTGCCCGAGCGTGTCGTTCGCCTGGGGGGTTCGGTGTTTCTGGTGTTGGCGCTGGCCGTCATGCTGTGGCTGGGGCTGACCGATATCGGCTATTTCGCCTGGTATCACAAACCCATCGATGTGCTGATCTTCGGGCTGCTGGAGGATGACACCCGCGCCGTGTTCGCGACCATGTTGTCCAAGCCATGGATTCCGGCCCTGTTCGCGCTGTTTTTTCTGTTGTTGCTGGCGATGATCAAGGGGTTTGTCGCGCTGTTCCGGTGGTTGCGCGGGCGCATCCAGCCTGTGCCGGTCGCGCCCGTGGTATGGCTGGCGGGGGTGCTGGTGCTGGGCGTGTTGGCGCGGGGCTCGCTGGACGGATTTCCGTTGCAGCGCAAGCATGCCTCGGTCAGCGACAATGCCTTCATCAATTCGCTGGTGATGAACGGCGTGTTCGATCTTTACTATGCCTGGCGCGATCACGGGGTCAACAGCGCGGCCCTGTTCCAGCGCGACACGCTCAAGGCCTACGGACTGGAGAGCGAGCAGGAGTTGCTGCGCAAGGCCGGATATGATGACGGTCATCCGTTGATCCGGCGCAGCCGCGCGCCGGCCCTGAAGCGCCCCGTGCATGTTGTCTTCGTGCAGATGGAGGGCTGGTCGGCGGAGATTGCCCGCCTCGATGGCCCCGAGAATCAGGTGCTTGGGCATTTTCGGCGCCACGCGGCCGAGGACCATTTCTTTCTGCGTTTCCTGGCGACGACCTATGGGACCAACCCGACCATCGAATCCCTGCTGCTGGATGCGCCGGTCACGCCCCTCTCGCAATCGGTGGCGCGGCAGACCCGCTTCCGCATGTCCCATGTACGGCCCTTCAAGCGCCAGGGCTATGACAGCCTGTTCCTCAGCGGGGGCTATGCCTCCTGGCGCAACCACGACCGGTTCTGGCCGCTGCAGGGCTTTGACCGCTACCTCGGGCGTTCGGAGATCGAACGCCGCTTCCAGGTGGATGCTTCGGACAACCCCTGGGGTGTCTATGACCGCTATGTGTTCGAATATCTGGAGCAGGAACTGCAGCAGGCCGACGCCCGCGGCAAGCCCCTGTTCAGCTTTGTGCTGACCACCAACAATCATCCGCCGGTACGCCTGCCCAAAGACTATGAGCGTCCGCCATTGAAGCCGTCGCTGTGGGGTTTCGATGACGATGACGAGGAAAAGCTGTCGACCCTGTCCGGCTATCATTACCAGACGGACCAGCTGGGCCGTTTTCTCGACTGGCTCAAGGCCAGTCCGCTGAAGGACCGGGTCATCGTCGTGGCCACCGGTGACCATCCGCTGCGCACCTTTGTCGATCGCAGCGCTGTCCGTGACCGTTTCCTGCGCTATGCAGTACCGGCCTACTGGTATGTACCGCCGGCGCTGGACCGTCTGAAGGGTGTCGATACCGACCTGCCGGCTTCACACAATGACCTGTTCCCGACCCTGTACGAACTGGCCCTGCCCGATGCCGAATATTACGCCTTTGGCACGCCGCTGATGGAAAAGCGCCGCCCGACGGCGATCGGCCGTGGAGCGCATCAGCAGTATCTGATCGATGAAGGCATGATCGATGGCCGCAGCGATCGGCTCTACCGCTGGGCCGATCGGGAACCGGGTGTGCTGGAGACGCGGGCCGAGCCACTGGACGCGCGTCAGCGCCGCCTGCTGGAACAGGCCCGCTACCGCCGCATCCTCAGGGAGTACCTGCTGGTGCAGGATTACCGTACTGCCCGGAAAGGCTCCGTTCAGCGGTAGAAGCGGCTGATTTCGCGGATCGCGGCGGCGTCGTAACGGCCGTCGTCGGGAGACTCGGGAAGACGGCTCCAGTCGCCGAAATTGCGCATCTGGCGCAGGCCGTATTTCGGGTACAGGCGTACCCGGTTGTCGAACAGGATGCCCTGGTCGGTCCAGTTCCTGAGCAGAACAAAAGCATGCGGCTGCTCGTCGAACAGGGGAATCCCGTTGCTGGAGTCACTGGCCGGGTTGCGGCAACCGAGCAGGTCGCGCAGCAGGGTCGGCGCCACATC
>JALSKD010000132.1 GCA_026989015.1 Gammaproteobacteria bacterium | reverse complement strand
TAACAGTATAATAGACTGCGCGCAGAAGATAGCGTGATAGGAAGCGCGCTGTCTATCGTGCTAATTGATGCGCCAGTGATGCGCTTACTCAACGCAATGCGTGGCATGGATGGATTTCTTCCATTCGCTTCCGCAGGCACTTCCACTCGACCTTTCTTTCCGCTCACGGCTGCATGATGCTGTGATGTTACTGACAACATACGCGTTGCCAATCCCTGTGTAAAGTCAGGTTTATCGGGAATTTTGCCTCTATTTCCGTCGATATGCTACCGATTGGTACCGATCATCCTGCCTGACCTTCGGTCAGCCGTGCGGCTTCGAGCAGGACTTCGATGCCTGCGCCGGGTTTGTGGGCGTTTTCGCTGAGGTGGCGACGCCAGCGTTTACCGCCGGGTTGTCCGTGGTAGAGGCCGAACACATGCTTGACGATGCGCTTGAGTGGCTGACCACTGGCGAGGAAGGCTTCCACATGGGGCAGCCAGGCTTCGAGGATGTCACGGCGGGTCCTGTAGCCGCGTTGGTCCTCGCCATAGATGCGGCGGTCCACTTCGCTGAGCATCCAGGGGTTGCCGTAGGGTTCGCGGCCCAGCATGACGCCGGCCATGTGGTTCAGGTGGGTTTCGCATTCGTCAAGGCTAAGGATGCCGCCATTGAGGATGATCGGCAGATCGGGGTGCTGCTGTTGCAGGCGGTAGGCCCAGTCGTAATGCAACGGCGGTATTTCGCGGTTCTGTTTCGGGCTGAGGCCCTGCAGCCAGGCCTTGCGGGCGTGCAGGTAGAGGGCATCGACGCCGGCTTCAATTTGTGTGGAGACGAAGGCCTGCAGCAGTTCTTCGCTGTCCAGTTCATCGACACCGGTACGGTGCTTTACGGTGACGGGTATGCCTACGGCCTGTTTCATGGCGGCGACGCAGTCGGCCACCCGCTCCGGATCACGCATCAGGCAGGCGCCGAAGGCCCCGGATTGCACCCGGTCGCTGGGGCAGCCGACATTGAGGTTGATTTCGTCATAGCCGTAGTGTTCGCCGATACGCGCGCACTCGGCCAGCTCGTCCGGCTCCGAGCCGCCCAGTTGCAGCACCACCGGGTGTTCGGCGTTGTCAAAGCCCAGCAGGCGCTCGCGGTCACCGTGCAGGATGGCGGAGGTGGTGACCATTTCGGTGAACAGCAGGATATTGGGCGAGAAAAGCCGCAGAAAGAAGCGCCCGTGCCGGTCGGTGCAGTCGATCATCGGCGCGATGCAGAAGCGGCGGTCGGGTACAGTCATGGCGGGCTGGGATCGGAACGGTCAGATACTGTAGCCGTTCCGCGGAGGCTTTCAAGCACCGTTTCATTGGAGGTGAAAAGGCCTCCACTCACTTCCGCCAGTGACCTCGCCTGCTTCATTCCGTGCCCGTAACCGCCAACGCAGGTTTTGCCCTGCCCGATCCCGCAGCCAGGGCGGAGCAAAATACTGCATTTCACCGCCGCGCAGGGTGGCTTCGAGCAGGATTTCATCCCCACTGCGCAGCTGCAGCTCAACCCAGGGCGTCGGCCGGGTCTCCAGCCAGCTGAACAGCAGCGGTCTGCCCGCCGGGATGCTGCCTCCCGTCTCAGGCGACAGCTGCCGCAGCCCATGCGTTGCCTCACCTGGCGGGCCCACGAAATAGCGCAACACCGGCATCGGGAAACCGGCGACACCACCGCTATGGACATTGCCTTCGAGGGTATTGGAATCCCCTTCCTTGTCGGCACTGGCTTCGACGCGGAACAGCAGCTGATAGGGTCCGTCGGCGGCAGTCGGCAACAGATGCGGTTCAGGTCCGGGCAAACGGATGCTGCCCGTGGGTGGCAGGAAATGGCTGAATCGCTGGATCAGGGTATAGCGTTTCTGCCGGGCGCGTTGTTCCACCGGCAAAGTGGCTTCGGTGAGCAGGTCTTCGGTCGTTGGCGGACTGTCTCCCGGACGCAGGATTTCCCATCGGCCCTTGAGCCGACCGCTGCCGTTGTAGTTGATATAGACCGCCACCGGCGGCGGCGTCTGCCCTCGTTGCAGACGGTAGACCGCGGTAGCGCCCTGATTTCCATCGAACCACATCTGTACCCGGCTCAGTGCCAGCGGTGAGCGTGCGCCACCTCCGGCCATGCGGCAGGTGACGGTCACATAGCTGTCGTTGATCCCGTTGCTGAAACGGCGTACATAGAAAAAGGAACCGTCCGCTTCCCTGGCAGCGGCACGCAATGCACGCCGGGCCACCGATGAAGGAATGGTCATGATGTCAGTCAGATTGCGCAGCGTCTGGCCACTGGTTCGTGAGCGATCCAGCCGTGGGGGCAGGCGCCCGAGCAGCGTACCAGGCAGGCAGGGGTTGGTCGCGCTGACCCCGGTGCTGCTGACCGCGCTGCACCAGAAGGCTTCAGCGGCCCGCTCGTTGTCGGCCAGGTTCTGGAAGGTGAGGAAAACGGTGGTCGGACCATTCTGCCGCACATTGACGCCCGATGGATTGACGCCGGTGACTGCATGCCCCTCGTGGGCAAATGTCAGTGCGGTCAAAAGCATGGCGATGGACAGGGTTCGGTTCATATGGCGGTGTCCTAGAAGAATGAGAGACTGAAACCGAGGTCCCAGGCACGAGAGCGCTGATCCGACTCCAGGTTGAACAGCCGGTCGATGCTGTTGTCGGCCGTCCTGCCAAAACGCAAATAGGCCTGTACCGGCAAATCGGAAGCCCAACCCGGCAGCCGATCCTGCCAGGAAACCTGCACCTGGAAGCCATTGTTACGGTGAGTGTTTTGCTGCCGGTCGTCGTCTTCCCGTGTCTGAGTCCAACTGAGACCGGAGGACACACCCGAGCCCAAATCGGCATCCAGCCCGAGTTGCCATTCCCGGCTGCGACGCTCGATAGCCTGTTCCCGGTCCTCGGCCCGCACCTGCGTCCAGGCCAGTTGCAGCTGGACGCGTTCACCAAGTGGATGAATGAAGGACAGACTGGCCTCGCGGTTGGTAAAGTCCGCCCGAGCGCGTCCCGGCTGCCGGTTGTCCTGCCGGGAATGGGCGTAACGCAGGGACAGGACTCCCGGCTGCAGTTCCCAGTCCATGCCCAACGCCTGTTGGGTATCCACCTGGTCCGGAACATGGCTGTCCGCATCGAAACCTACCGGCAGATTGTCACCGAATTGATGCACGCGGCCCAGTTCCAGACTCAATCCGGAGGGCCAGCCACGGCCTTCGGTTGGCACGCCGTCATTCAGATCGAGATTGACGGTGAGTCGCTGCTCGCGGGTCAGGGTCTTGAGCACGGTTTGCAGATCATCGAGATTGTCTTCACTCCAGACGCCTGACAGCTGCCAGCCCAGCCGCGTCCAACGGCCTTCGAGGGCCAGTGCCCACTGTTCTTCATTGGGCATGACCTCTGCGGTGAGCGTCTGGTAAAACGGGTCTATCCGTCGCCAATCCAGACGGATTCGGGCTTCCGGCTCTCCATCGCCGCCGGTCCGGAAGGTATAACCCAACCCAATGGCGCGCGCTTCACCCCGCGAGACCCGATCAGCCGGTGGGTCGTCAAAGCCGGTTTCGAACGGCTCGGGAGGATTTTGGTATCGGCTGCGCGCATAGTCGATATGGGCATCCCAGTCTCCGCCCTCTTCGCCCATGAGCACACTCAACCCCAGGCCACGGCCGAGCGCCAGTTCGGTGACCGATGCTTCGTCAAACCCCGGATCCGCGATACGGCGCGCGGATGCCGCATCCACACGCAGACGAAGCGGTGCCGGACCGATACGCCCGATGGGCAGAGTGACGCCAATGGAGAGCACGCGGTCCTGCGTCTGATCAGCCAGCCCGAGCATGTCGGACCAGCCGACCCGTGGCCGCAGGGCCTGTGCCGCAAGTGAGACCGACAGGCCCTGCTCCGAGAAACGCCGGATACCGACTCCCCGGTTGTGAAAGCCATCGATCATCAACGGATTGCCGCCCTGTTCCTGGTGCCCGACGGTCAATCCATAGGAACGGTGCTGCACATCAATGCGGTATTCGCTCAGATCCAGTCGCGGAGCATCCGCGCCCCGAGTCTCGAATTGCAAGCTCTGCGCATCACTGGAAGCACCTACCCATTGCCATCGGCTGGTAATCCGAGTCTGGGCACGATGGTGTTCCGATTGCAGGCCGGCATTCAAGGCCAGCGATCGTTGCCTGTCCCGGTTGCGTTCGCCGTTATCCTGCGCCTCTTCGTTACGGCCAGATCCCGCAAGATCGGCCTGTGGCGTCCAGCGGGATTCTTCAAAACCTCCCCGGGTCAGAACATTAAGGGCCTGCTCATCCTGCAGTTGCCAGCCTTGAGGACCGACCCGATAGACTCGCAGCGACCACGACCCAGGAGGCAGCGGCCACTGACGGGCCGGATAGCGATAGAGGCCGTCCCCCTGCCTTTGCAGCAGCGCGGTAATCTCACGCTTACCGATGAAGAACCTCAGGGTGCCCCTGACGGGCCTATCCGGCGCATAACGGATCATGAGTTCCTGTCGTGCCCCGACCCACTGCCCCGGCTCGACGCCCTCGATGCGCAGGGCCGCGGTAACCGGTGAGGCATGGAAGCCCAGCAGCAATACCGCAATCCGGCACGCCAACCGCGGGCCTTGGCATCCCTGTCCATTCATCAATGGCGACTCATCAGCTTCATGGCGCCAAGCATGCGACCGACCGCCGCCTGCAACCATCCCATAAATGGGGGAGCGACTTGCTCTGTTATTTGCAGACGCGGAGCCGTAGAATGGACATCTTTCAAGGGAGGGAGGGACCGCCGTCATGGGCACCGAGCCTCACCGCATTCTGCTGCTCGAGGACGAACCTTCGACATTGGAGCGCTTGCGCCGTGCGGTGGAGGATCACCCCGCACTGTCTGTCTGCGGACAGGCGATGTCCTGCCGGGAAGGCGAGGCACTGATCCGTTCCGGTGAGTACGATGTACTGCTTTCCGATCTCGGTTTTCCCGACGGCAACGGTATCCATCTGATACGCCTGAGCCGTCAGCTGCACCCACAGGCGGAGATCATGGTGATCACGGTGTTTGCCGATGAACGCCATGTGCTCACCGCCATCGAAGCCGGAGCCAGCGGTTATCTGCTCAAGGACGGTGACTCCAGCTACATTGGAGAATCCATCCTGCAACTGCTCGCCGGTGGCTCACCGATTTCCGCCTCCATTGCACGACATCTGCTGCAGCGATTGAAACCCAAGGCACCCCAGCCGAACCCCGACGCCCCTCCAATGACACCGCGTGAGCAGCAGGTACTGGAGCTGGTGGCCAAGGGTTTCTCCTATGCGGAGATTGCCACTACGCTCAACATCTCGGTCAACACGGTGACCTCACACATCAAGCAGATCTATCGAAAACTCAGTGTCAATTCCCGGGGGGAAGCCGTATTCGAAGCCTCGCAAATGGGTTTGATACGCCCCCTGTGAGCGGCTTATGGATTTGCGAGAATACAGTTGGAACACTCTCAACATCTTCTTCATCTCACTGCTTTCGCTAGCCCTTTCGATACTGCTGCTGTGGGCCTTGATCCTGGTCGACCAGCACCTGACCTGGCTGGACGACGGTCTGGAACTCAATCAAACCGAGTTCACCGAATCCGACGCAGCCACCCCGCCTCCCCCCAACAGTACCTGGTATTACCGGGAGATACCCGATGACTGGAAGGATCAACCGCACAACGGGAACAGCATCTGGTACCGATTCCGCCTGTATGTTGCGTCACCACCGCGACAATTGTGGGGCATATACCTTCCGGTCATACAGCAGAATGCCTCGGTTTGGCTCAATGGGGAGCTGCTGGGCGATGGCGGATCCTTCACCGACCCTCTGGCCCGAAACTGGAATCGTCCTCTGTACTTTTCAATTCCAAGGGGCCTCATCAGGGCCGGTGAAAACCTGTTGCAGGTTCGGGTCAAGAGCACTGGAAACAACAACGGACTGATTGCACCCGTATTCCTCGCCCCGGCGGAATCGCTGTATCCGGGATACCGGATGAAATACTTTTTCCGCTATACACTGCTGCAGTTCATCATCCTCTCCCTGGTATTCAGCGCGCTGTTGCTGTTCACACTGTTTTCACTGCGTCCCGCCGACCGCTTGTATGCCTGGTTTGCCTTTACATTAACGGTCTTCGTTCTCTACAGCCTCAAGTTCATCATCATTGAACCGCCCCTTGGCGGCCTGGCCTGGGACAGGCTGAACTACAGCGCCCTGATCTGGTTGCCCTACTGTTCGACGGGCTTTATCCAACGTTTCATCGGGCAGATTAACCGGAACATAGAACTCCTTTTTCTGCTGCTCTCCACGCTGGTCACCCTGATCCTGCTCATGATTCCGGAATCATGGGTTCCACGCTTTACGGCATCATTCGTGACCAGCCTGGCCCTGATTATGGGAGGCTATCCCATCTACCGCCTGATACACTATCTGGTTGCGAACCCCCGTCGCGATACTTTTCTGTTGATGACAGGGGGCTTCCTGTTGGGGGTATTTGGCATCCACGACTGGTTGGCCGTCAACGGATTCATATCGCGAATCCAGGGCCTGTTTCTGCCCTACAGTTCACCGCCCGGATTGATTCTGTTCGCCTATATACTGATGCGCCGCTTCGTACAGGCATCAAATGAAAGCGAGCGCCTGAACCGGACGCTGCAACAGGAGATCGAGCGTAAGCACCGGGAGTTGGAAGACAGCTTCGAACAGATGCGTGAACTGGAACGGCGCAATGCCATCACTGAAGAACGATCGCGCCTGATGCGTGACATGCACGACGGCATGGGCGGCCACTTGGTCTCCTTGCTGAGCCGGGTCGAGGATGAGCGCAGCAGCAGCACCGATATTGCGCGTGAACTGCGCAGCGCGCTGGATGACTTGCGGCTGATGATCGATTCGATGGAAGATGTCGAAGGCGATCTCCTGTCTCTGCTCGCCATGCTGCGCGACCGGATCGAACCGCGGCTGAAATCCACGGGTATCCGGTTGGTCTGGAAGACCCGAAATATACCGCCGCTCGAGAACCTCAGCCCGGAAAAGGCTTTGCATATCCTGCGCATCTTTCAGGAAGCCTTTACCAACATGATCAAACATTCAAAAGCCTGCCGGGTCACGATGGATGTCCGTACGCATAACAACGAAAAGGGCCAATGCGGGATTCTTATCGATTGCAGGGATGACGGGCAGGGCTTCACGGCCGATGAGGTACGCAGCGGAAGAGGCCTGATCAACATCCAACGCCGCGCTGCTCTGCTCGGAGGTGTGGCCGGCATCGACGGCCACCCCGGCCGTGGTTGTCGGGTATGGCTGTGGCTTCCGGTTGCCCGGAAAGATCCGGACCCATGCATCGAAACGGCCAAGGACTCCTGACCCTGAAGTTGCAGGGTGCAGGAATATTGCCCCGGAGACCGCCCAAGTCGTATTCAGGCTGCCAAGACAGACCAGATCCCGGACCAAGACCACAGATTCATGGGATACAAGAAGGAACAGAGTCGGTACACAATGCCAATCAATCCAGGACGGTCCTGGATATCTTCAAGGAGAACCGACATGAAAACACTGATCCAAACGACTCTGGCCCTGTTCATCATTTCAAGCTACAGCTTGTTCCCTGCTTCTGCAGGGGCCGAAACCTACTACCAATGCAAACAGGGCTTTGAGTGGCAGCTCAACAGTAATCGAACCGCTGTGCGTTGCTACCGTGCCAGCACCGCTACCGTGAAAGGAATTTCCTGCCCGAATGTAACTGTTCCGCTCACAAAAAGACAAATCGGTACCTTTCCAGTCGCCAAGTCTGGCAGGGACAAGTGTAAAGGATCGTTCACTGTTGGCGGTGTCACTCAAAGCACCGTACACAATCCATTGCCTTGTCCCTCTGGCTTCAGCTATCGGCAAAACTATCAGGGCAATAGAGACAAGTGCGTCAAGCAGGGCCAGCCGATCGTGCTGGCACCGAACAAGGAAATCAACCAATAACACTGGCTGAAGGCTTCGTGCGGACCGTCCAAAGCGGTCCGCACGATTGATTCAAGCGGTGCGCCGAACACTGTCGATACCGGGGATCTGCTGCAGCTTGTCCATCACCAGTACCAGTCGTTCGATGTCCGGGACTTCAACGGTCAGGGTACTGCGCACGCGGTGCTGATGGCGGTCGGTGCGGGATTCGATGTCCAGCAGGTTGACCCGTTCATTGGCCAGCACGCTGCTGATGTCACGCAACAGGCCAGTGCGGTCTTGAGCACTGATCTCGATTCCGGCCTGAAAGACGGAGTCACCATCGGCACCCCACTCCACCTCGATCAACCGGTTGCGCTTCTCCTCAGGCAATGCGCGCATGTTGGGGCAATCCCGCTGGTGGATGGTGACGCCTGACCCGACCGTGATGTAGCCGACGATATCGTCACCAGGTACCGGTTTGCAGCATTTTGCGATCTGGGTCAACAGGTTGCCGACGCCGTGGATGACCACATCGTCCCTGCCGCGTTTTCCGCTGCGCTCGGTCTTGCGTACCCGGTGCAAGGGGTCATCGCTCTGCCCGCTTTTCTGCAGATGGCCGATGATCTGGGGCACGGTGATCAGCCCACGGGCCAGGTCGGCGAAAAACTGATCTTCACCGTCGCGCTTGAAATGCGCCACCAGAGCGGACAGGTCCACATCCTGGAGGTTGTGGCGCGCCAGTTCCCGCTCATAGAGCGCACGGCCGTCCTGCACATTCTGCTGAAAATCGAGGTGATTGAACCAGTTGCGTACCTTGGCACGGTGACTGGCCGATTTCAGGTAGCCGAGGTTGCGGTTCATCCAGTCACGGCTCGGTCCGCCCTCCCTGGCGGTCAGAATTTCGACTTCCTGACCGGTCTTGAGCGTATAGGTCAGCGGCACGATGCGGCCGTTGACCTTGGCGCCACGACAGCGGTGACCGACCGCGGAATGGATGGAGTAGGCGAAATCAAGCGGGGTCGCTCCCGCCGGCAGGTCCACCACCTGCCCCTTGGGGGTGAAGACATACACCCGGTCGGTGGACAGCTCGGTGGACAGGCCATCGAGCACTTCGCTGGCGCTGTCGTCCGAGTCTTCCAGCAGATCACGCATCTTGCGGATGCTCTTCTCCATACGCTGATCCAGCGCCACGCCTTCCTTGTAGCGCCAGTGGGAGGCCACGCCGAACTCGGATTTTTCATGCATCTCATGGGTGCGGATCTGCACCTCGACCACCTTGCCGCCCTCGGCGATCACCGCCGTATGCAGGGACTGGTAGCCGTTGTCCTTGGGGTTGGCGATGTAGTCATCGAACTCGTCGGGAATCGAATGCCATTGGGTGTGCACGATCCCCAGCACCGCGTAGCAGTCGGCCACGCTGTCCACCAGCACACGCACCGCGCGCACATCGAACAACTGGTGAAATTCCAGGTTCTTGCGCTGCATCTTGCGCCAGATACTGACGATGTGCTTGGCGCGGCCGCTGACCTCGGCCTCGATCCCCTGTGCGCGGATCAGGCCGCTCAGGCGCTCGGTGAAGTCGGCGATGAAGGCTTCGCGGTCGGCGCGCCGCTCCTCCAGAAGACGGGCGATGCGCTTGTAGTTCTGCGGTTCGAGCGCGCGAAAGGCCAGGTCTTCCATCTCCCACTTGAGCTTGCCGATGCCGAGCCGGTTGGCCAGCGGCGCGTAGATGTCGAGGGTTTCACGGGCGATGCGCCGCCGCTGCTCGTAGGGGCAATGGCGCAGCCGCTGCATGCGCGCCGCGCGGTAACAGAGCTTGATCAGCATCACCCGCACATCGCGGATGATGGCCATCAGCAGGCGGCGCAGTTTCTCGGCCTGATCGGGGCTGCGAAAGTTGTCTTCGTTGCCGGCCTGGAGGCTGTTGAGGGTCTGGATATCCTGCCACAGCCGCAGCACTTCGTCGCCGTGGTCGGCGCGCAGCTGCGCCTCGTCGAGCCGCTCCTTCAGGGCCGGATCACTGAGCAGGGTGGCCAGCAACGCCGGGCGGTCGATATCGAACTCCACCAGACGCAGCGCCGCGTCGATGGCGCGCGGCCGGCAGTGATCCTCATCCGGCACATCCAGCGCCAGACGCAGCGCCGACTCCAACGCGTCGTCCCAGTCGATATGGGCGCTGAGGCGTTGTCGGCAACGGTCGAGATCCAGCGGGCGCTCCTCGTTCATGACTCCTCGTTCATGAGTGGCAATCCGAGCTTGCGGAAACCGGAAAATATACCACGAAGCGGTCTCCCGGACAGGCTCAGCCCCGCAGCAGGCGCATCGGACGGATGCGCAGGCCGTGTCGCAGGAACAGCCAGCCGGGCAGACTCACCATCACTACCCCCGCCAGCGCACCGGTCAGCCACAGGGCCGGCGAAAACGACGGGCTGAGGTCGAACAGGCGCACCGAAACCACCGCGCCGATCAGCTGCGCAAGCAAGGCCGCAAACAGGCCGGCCATCAGCCCCATCAGCAACAGTTCGCCCAACTGGGCGGCGCGCAAGTGCCGGCCACTGGCGCCCAGCGCCCGCAGCAGCGCCATCTCACGCGCCCGGTCGGCCCGGCTGCCGAACAGCACCGACAGCAACACCAGCAGACCGGCCAGCAGCGCAAAGGCCAGGAAAAACTGCAGCGACAGGCTGGCGCGATCGATGATGCCCAGGATGCGGTCCATCAGTTCCGATACATCGAGCAGCAGCACGCCGGGAAACCGCTGCAGCAACGGCTGAAGCTGGGCTTGTTGTTCGTGCGTCACACGGGCGCTGAGCAAGGCCGTGCGCGGCAGGGTCTGCAGCAGCCCGCGGGGTGCAAGCACATAGAAATTGGGTCGGAAATTCTCCCACAGCACGCTGCGGATCGACCGGACCGGCGCTTCGAACACTTCGCCGCCCACCGAAAACTGCAGGCGGTCGCCGAGTCCGATGCCCAGTTCCTCCGCCATCCCCTGCTCCACCGAAAACCCCTGATCGGGCGACCAGGTTCCGGCGGTCACCGCATTGTCCGGCGGCAGCGTCTCGCTCCAGCTGAGGTTGAAGACATGATTCACCAGACGGTGGGCCTCGTTGCCCTGCAGCCGCAATTCCGAAACCGGCACCCCATCGATGGCGGTCAGCCGCGCGCGCACCAGTGGATAGGCAGGCGACGCGCTGATGCCCCGGTCGGCGAGCCAGGATTCCAGCTCCGCGCTGCGCTCGGGCGGGATATTGACGAGAAAGTAATTGGGACGATCCTTCGGCAACTGCAGCGCCCAGTCCTCCAGCAACGCATCCTTGACCTGGGTGAGCAGCAGCAGGGCCATCAGGGTGATGCTGAACCCGGTCACCACCGTCAGCGCATGACGGCCCGGCGCCAGCAGGCGGCTGTACAGATAGGCGCGCAGCCAGAACCGACCGCCGCCGTAACGCAGCAGCAGCCGCAGGGGGGCACGCAGGACCAGCGGCATCAGGCCGGCGATCAACAGGATCACCAGCAGCAGCACCGCCGCCTGCAGCGCCTGACCGAGCATCAGCCAGATGATTGCGAACAGCGCCAGCAGGCTGATGCCGCGCAGCAGGCGCGCGCGCAGGGAAGGCGGCTGAGGCAACGCGCGCAATACCTGGGAGGGCGGCGTATCCAGCAGTCGCAGCAGCGGCGGCAGGCTGAAGCCAAGCAATGCAATCGCCGCCACCAGAGCCGCCTGCGCATAGGGCAGTACCGTCGCTTCCGGCAAGCGCAGGCCGAACCAGGCCCCGAGCAGCCCCTGCAGCGGAAACTGGGCCAGCCAGCCCAGCAGCAGGCCCGGCGGCACCGCCCACAGCCACAGCTTGAACAACTGAACCAGCTGATGACGCAACAGCCGACGGCCGGAGATACCGAAACTGCGCATCACCGCCACCATCGTCTGTTCGCGCGCGGCCGCCTGCGCGGCGGTCAGCGCGATGGCGATCATCGCGATCACCAGCGTCAGCAGCGTGGCCAATGCAAAGAAGGTCCGGGTGCGTTCCAGCGTGCGGCGCAATTCGGGCCGCGCATTGTCCAGCCCCTGTATCTGCTGCCCTTCGCGCAGCAGGGGTTCGATCACCGAACGGAAAGCGCGCAGCGCGGCCGCCTCGCCGGCCACCAGCAGGCGGTAGCGTGCCCGGCTGCTGGGCACGATCAGGCCGGTGGCATCGAGATCCTCCAGCGCCATCATCACCCGTGGGGCCAGATTGAACAGACTGCCGCCGCGGTCCGGCTCGAAGGCAATCAGGCGCGTCACCGGCAGGCGGGCCTCGCCCAGCTCGATGCGGTCACCGAGCAGGGCGGCGAGCTTGTCGTCCACCCAGAGTTCACCGACCGTCGGGCCCTGCGCCACAGGGCGCGCGGGGTCCAGCGGCCGGTCGCGGATTTCCAGCCGGCCACGCAGCGGATAGTCGCGCGAAACGGCCTTCAGTTCGACCAGTTGCGGTGCATCGTCCACGAAAATGGCGCTGCGCAGGGACACGGTTGCGGCGGTCTTCAGGCCGTGGGCTCGGGCCAGCGCCGTCCAGGAATCAGGCAGGGGTTCGGACGACACCACCAGCAGATCCGCGGCCAGCAGTTCGGCCGCCTGCCGGTCGAGCATGCGTCCGATACGGTCGGTGAACAGTTGGCTGGCTGTGACGATGGAGACGGTGATGACCAGCGCCAGGGCCAGCAGCCAGGCGCCGCTCAGCCGCGGCACCAGCAGGCGACGCAGTTCGGCGTTCATGGCCCGGCCGATGGACAGGGAGCCGGAAGGCGGCACTCAGCCATCGAACCGCCCCTGCTCCAGCCACAGCTGCCGGTCACCGCGCTCGGCCAGCCGCTGTTCGTGGGTCACCAGCACCAGCGCGGCGCCGGTATCGTCGCGCAGGGCGAACATCAGGTCGATGATCTGCTCGCCGGTGCGCCGGTCCAGATTGCCGGTCGGCTCATCGGCAAACAGGATCCGGGGGCGCAGCGCATAGGCGCGGGCGATGGCCACCCGCTGCTGCTCGCCACCCGACAGCCGTTCCACAGGAGTCTCCAGTCGCCCGGACAGGCCGACCCGTTGCAGGCTGTCACGGGCGCGCTCGGCGGCATCCGGCAGCGCCGCCAGTTCCATCGGCAACAGCACATTCTGCAGCGCATCCGCGCCACGGACCAGATGAAAGGACTGGAACACGAAGCCGACCTGGCCCCGGCGCACCGCCGCCCGCTGTTCCTCGTCCATGCGGTCGATGCGCTCGCCCAGCAACTCGATCCGCCCGCTGTCGGCGCTGTCCAGACCGGCCATCAAACCCAGCAGGGTGGTCTTGCCGGAGCCGGATTCGCCGGAGATGACCACGGCTTCTCCGAACTTCACTTCCAGCGAGATGTCCTCCACTATCTGCAGGCGTGGCGCATCTGCCGTCGCGCCGGCCACACTCTTGCTGACACCGGAAAGACCGATGCACCGATTCTCTGCGTTCATTCTTGCCTGCTTCTCCTGGATGTGCCTGGCTTCGACGCCGGCCTGGGCCGGGGGTTCCCGCGTGCTGATACTCGGCGACAGCCTCAGCGCCGCCTACAACATCCCGATCGAGGACAGCTGGCCGCGCCTGCTGGCACGGCAACTGGCGGACCGGGGCGTCGACATCATCAATGCCAGCATCAGCGGTGAGACCACCGGCGGCGGACGCAGCCGCCTGCCGGCGCTGCTGCAGCGCCACCGGCCGGATATCCTGATCCTGGAACTGGGCGGCAACGACGGCCTGCGCGGCCAACCCTTTGCCCGGACCCGCGACAATCTGGCGGCGATGATCAAGCAGGCACGCGACACCGGCGCGCGCGTATTGCTGATCGGTGTGCGGCTGCCACCCAACCTGGGGCCGGCCTACAACCGGCGCTTCCAGAAGATCTACGAAGACCTGGCCACTGCCACCGGCGTGGCCTACCTGCCCCACTTCCTCGAAGGGATCGCGGCCAGCGACCCCGGCCTGATGCAATCCGACGGCATCCACCCCACCGCCCGCGCCCAGTCAAAGCTGGCGGCGCGTGTGCGCAAGGCGCTGGAGCCGCTGCTGGACGGGGATTGAGCCTGTCTCAGACCTGCTCCAGTGCCTGATCGATGTCGGCGAGGATGTCGTCGATGTGCTCGATCCCCACCGACAACCGCACCAGATCGGCCGATACCCCGGCTTTCTCCAGTTCTTCATCGTTGAGCTGACGGTGGGTGGTGGTGGCCGGATGGCAAGCCAGCGACTTGGCGTCACCGATGTTGACCAGACGCAGGATCATCTGCAGCGCATCGATGAAACGCGCGCCGGCCTCCTTTCCGCCCTCGATACCGAAGCTGAGTATGCCCGAGGCACGGCCTCCGGTAATCCGCTGGCAGCGTTCGTGGTCGGGGCTGTCGGCCAGGCCGGCGTACTTGACCCAGGACACCCTGGGGTGGCCCTGCAGGTGCTCGGCGACCGCCTGCGTGTTCTCACAATGGCGCTCCATGCGCAGGCCCAGGGTTTCCAGCCCCTGCAGCAGCAGAAAGGCGCTG
>JALSKD010000131.1 GCA_026989015.1 Gammaproteobacteria bacterium | reverse complement strand
AGATTACGGTACGTGATCTTGCCCCCATTTCACCGGACACCTAAGCGGTTTCGGTTTGGGCCCTTTGGAACTCGCGTGGCGAGCGCCATTTGAGGGCTGAGTGCGGGTGGTTTTCGTTATAGTCTTCGATCCAGCCTCCGATCAACTTGAGAACGGTTTCGGCATCGGGCAGCGGGTTGACCTTGACGTAGTCGCGCTTGAACGTGTGGACGAAGGCCTCGGCCATGCCGTTGGATTGCGGGCTTCGGACGGGGGTAAAGCAGGGCTTCAGCCCGAGCTGGCCGCGAAGATGCGCGTTTCCCGGGCGGTGTAAGGTCTGCCGTTGTCGGAGAGCATCTCGATCGTCTCTGGCGCCCGACAGGTGCCGAAGCGCCTTTCTACCGCCATGAGCATCATGTCGCGCACGTCCGACCCGCTGATCCCGGCGCCGGATACCGCTGTCCAGGCGATGACCTCGCGGTCGCAGGCGTCGATGATGAAGGCCAGGCGGATGACCTCGCCGTTCCAGCAGGTGAACTCCAGCCCGTCGGAACACCAGCGCAGGTTGGAGCGGATCATCACCACCTTGCCGTCATGGCTGCGTTCGGGGCCTGGCTGGCCGCTGCGTTCCAACAGCAGGTCATTGATCTTCATGATCCGGTAAACCCTTTTGTGGTTGACTGGATCAAGGCCACGGGCCCGCAGCACACGGTTCAGCACCGCCGTGATCCGGCGATAGCCGTAGGTCGGGCGCTGCCCCACCAGCCGCTCGATCAGCGGCAACAGCGCCGCGTCTTGCGCCTGTGGTAGCGCCGACGCGGCTTGGTGCCTCCGTTCAGCCGGTCGTGCAGGTTGGAGCGCGACACGCCCAGAGTTCTTGCCACCGCCATCACCGGGAACCTCCCGGTCGCGGCGACAGCGCATGCAAGATCGGTTTTTTTGAGCGTGCCTTGTCCAGAACTTCCCGAAGGATCTCCACCTCCAGCGTCTTGCGCCCAAGCTGGCGTTCCAACTCGCGGATACGGGCCTCCATCTCACGCACGGTGCGGTTGCTCCCCTCGGCGAATGCGTGCATTCGCCTGCCGGCATCGGGTCACACTGTCATCTCCGCTCACGGCGATGCTTCCTCCCTCCAACATCAGTTTGCGCCAACGATACAACAGATTGGGCGCCACGCCATTGCGCCGGGCGACAGCCGAGATGCTGTCATGCCCCTGCAGCGTTTCCTCAACAATCCGAAGCTTCTCGGCCGCTGACCAGCGCCGGCGACGGCCACCATCAGTGATGATTTCAATATCGGACATGAGCATATGCTTAAGCCTGTGCCTAAGCCCTCCTTGGTTGGGCTTAGGTGTCCGGTCGAAATGGGGGCCAGTTCAGTACGGGGGTATCCTGTGCGCGAGGTTTCACAGAGATTGGGTGTCAGCACACACTCGCTGTATGTCTGGATAAAGAAGTTCTCGGCCCCGTCTTCCGGGGCGGCGGAGGAAGACCACGCCGCAGAAACCCGGCGGCTCAAACGCGAGCTGGCACGGGTCACGAAGGAGCGTGACATCCTAAAAAAGGTAACCGCGTACTTCGCCAGGGATGCCAAATGAAGTATGCGTTTATCCAAGAGCATCGCCCCTTGTTTACCATCCGCGCGATGTGCCGTGTTCTGCGCGTTCACCCCAGCGGCTTCTATGCCTGGCTGAAGGCCCCTTTCAGCAAACGCGCCATCGAGGACAAACGCCAGACAGAGTTGATCAAGGGATCCTGGGAGGAAAGCGGCAAGGTTTACGGGTATCGCAAGCTGCACGATGACCTTCTGGATCAGGGCGAGACGTGTAGTGCGAACCGTGTGGCGCGACTGGCCCGGTTGGCGGGTATCAAGGCCCGGATCGGCTATAAACGCCGCCCGGGCAAGTATGGCGGCAAGCCGTCGGTCGTGGTGGACAATGCGCTGAACCGGCAATTCGATGTGGATGCGCCCGATCGTTTCTGGGTCACCGATATTACTTACATCGGAACCCGGGAAGGGTTCCTGTATCTGACCGTTGTGATCGACCTGTATTCCCGCCGGGCGGTTGGCTGGGCGACGCACAGCCGTCAATATACGGACCTTGTTTTGCAAGCCCTGCTGATGGCCGCCTGGCGGCGTAAACCAGCGGATGCGGTATTGATCCACT
>JALSKD010000130.1 GCA_026989015.1 Gammaproteobacteria bacterium | reverse complement strand
CCCCACAACCAGAGACGCGCACGCCGGCGCGCGCAGGAGAATGCACATGTCACACATTGCCATCATCGGATCGGGTTTCGCCGCCTGCACCGCGGTCAAGACCCTGCGCAAGGAAGGCTTCGACGGTCGCATCAGCCTGCTGGCGCCGCGACCGGAATTGTTCTATTTCCCGAGCCTGATCTGGGTTCCGGCCGGCCGCCGCAGCCATGACGATCTGGTCGAGCCGCTGAGTGGGTTTTTTGAGCGTCACAAGGTCGAATACATCCAGACCCTGGTGACCGGCATGGATCCGGAACGCAGCACCCTCATCCACGAGCACGGTGAACTGGAATACGACGGGCTGCTGATCGCCAGTGGCGGGCGGTACATCCGCAAGCTGCCGGGCATCGAGCATGCCTGCATCGCCTGTGCCGGCTGGGAAGATACCCAGCGCTTCTCCGATAAACTGGCGCGCATGAACGGAGGCACCGTCGCCTTCGGCTTTGCCGGCAACCCCAAGGAGCCGTCAGCGATGCGCGGCGGGCCGGTGTTCGAATTCCTGTTCGGCACCGACACGCTGCTGCGCAAGCAGGGGCGCAGAGACAGGTTCAAACTGGTGTTTTTCTCGCCGGCGCCACGCCCCGGAGCGCGTCTTGGCGAGAAAGCCGTGGATCGCTTGCTGGGCGAAATGAAGAAGCGCGACATCGAGACCTACCTGGGCGCCAAGATGAAGCGGTTCAGCGAGCAGGGCGTGGAGACCGAAAAGGCGCAATTCGATGCCGATCTGATCCTGTTCATCCCCGGCATGACCGGCCCGGAATGGGCCGCCGGCAGCGGTCTGACCCTGTCCGAAGGCGGATTCTTCAAGGCCGATGCCCAGTGCCGTGTGGAAGGACAGGAGCGGGTGTTTGTGGCCGGCGATGCCGGCAGCTATCCGGGGCCGGACTGGATGCCCAAGCAGGCCCACATGGCCGACCTTCAGGCCGAGGCCGCGGCGAAAAACCTGATCGATGTGCTGCAGCACAAGCCGGCCACCCATACCTTCAAGACCGAGCTGATCTGCATCGTCGACAGTCTGGACAACGGCAGCCTAGTGTACCGCAGCCCCAAGCGCAGCCTGATGATGAAGATGCCGCCGCTGCACTGGGCCAAGCTGGCCTTTGAAAAGATGTACCTCAAGGCCTACCGCTGAGCGGGTGCGGTTCCGTTTGCCTGGACCTCAGGCTGCGGCGGTAAAGGCGTCCAGCGCCTGCAGCAGGGCATCGGCCTCGCGTTCCAGGGCCTGCAATTGATCGCGGCTCAACGGCTGGCCGTTCTTGCATTGCTGCTCCAGTTCCCGTGCCAGCGCCGACAGGCGCAGGCCACCCATGTTGGCGCTGCTGGATTTGAGGCTGTGTACCAGCCGCTGCTGGGTGGCCAGGTCTCCCGCCGATAGCGCCTCAGGCAATTGCCGGAGGATGTCCCGTGTGCTGTCACGGAAGGCGGCGGGCAATTCCGCGAAATCCTCGCCCATGGCCTCGCGCAGGCTGCTCAGGTTGCCCTCGTCGAGCAGGGGTTCGTCATCCCTGGCCTCACCAGCATGGGGCGCGGCCGCATTCTCGGTGCCGTTCACGGCCGCGGGTGAATCCTGCTGTCCGCTGTCGATACGCTCGCCGATCAGACGATGGATCTCGTTGAGCAGGCTGTCACGGGTAAAGGGCTTGGCGACGAAACCCTGCATGCCGGCCCGGTCGCAACGCTCACGGTCGCTGTCCATGGCATTGGCGGTGAGGGCGATGATCGGCGTTGGCCGCTCAGCGTAGGCGGCGTCGCCGATGATGCGGGCAGTGGCTTCATAGCCGTCCATGACCGGCATCTGGCAATCCATCAGAATGATGTCGAATTCGCCATTGCGCCAGGCATCCACCGCCTGCGCGCCGTCCTCGGCGCTGTCCACCATAAAGCCTTCCCGTTCCAGCAGGGAAATGGCCACCTTGCGGTTGACCGGGTTGTCCTCGGCCAGCAGTACCCGGGTGCCCTTCCAGTCGATGCCACGCGCCGAGGCCTGGTGCGATTCGAGCACGCTGTACTTGGTGATGATCGGTGCGTCGGCCGGCCGCCCCTGCGGGTATTCGCCGAGGATCAGGGCCAGGCAATCGTGCAGCACCTCGGACAGGGCCGGTTTGGTC
>JALSKD010000129.1 GCA_026989015.1 Gammaproteobacteria bacterium | reverse complement strand
ACACTTGCCTACGCACCGCGCCTTGATCTGGCCCATTCGAAGCCCTGAATACGATGTAGATGCGTGCCGGGTTAATATTGCCAACTCTTGCCATGGGTGCAGCGCTTGCCTGCGCATAGCGCCTTGATCCGATCCAATCTTGAAGCCCTGAATATGATGTGGATATTTGTTGGGTCAAGGGAACACAGATCACTTCGGCCCCGTCCCGTGGGGCAGAGGTAAACCCGACTTGACTTGAGCTTCCTGAAGCATTTGTCGGGTGCTTCTTTCGCGCCGAGTGGAATCAGCACGCCGGCATGGCAGTAGTGACAGCCCATCCTCGTACAATGATGGGTTGCTCCAGGATATTCTGGATTTGGGTTCTGGAGTTATTCCTTCAGTCCGGCCGTGGCCTCGACCTGCATGCGCTCATATATGCTCTTCCACCAGCGTTGTTTTGTTTCCGTGATGGGACAGCTGCGCTCGCGCGCCCAGCGTTCGCGGGTTTTTCATTACTTGTCCTTCACGGTGTGGTCGGCTTTCGGGTCCCACTCGCGCCAGCGTTTCATTTGCTGTTCACTGACCGGCGCGCCGGCTTCGAGCTGCCATCTGGCGTGGACCACGGCGCGGCGCTTGCCTTCCTTGATCTCAGCAAGATAGCGTCGAAACCAGTCCTTTGTTTCCTTGATGCGCGCTTTTCTTTCTTCTTCTGTCATGTCACTGTACATGGTTTGCTCCAAATTTCTTGTTTGACGGCACATCACGCGGTTCCGATTCTTCAAGCCATAACAATTCTGCATCCCGCTCCACGATTATAGCCTGAGTACCTGTTGGAATCAGCAGTTCGGGCTCGTTGCCGATGGAGAATGCCTGGATGTCGCGAGCTGATATGGCATCCAGTTCGATCACCATATCTCCAGAATAACCTCCTTTTTCAAGTTCTTCGCGCGACCTCATGACAGAGGTTGGAACAGTGTATTCGATGGTTCTCCCCATCCTGTGCTGCTCCCGAAACCGCTGCCCGAACCCGCGTGGCCGTGTATCGACGATGCGGTAGAAGGTGCCGCGCTCCGGATTGAGTTGACCGACCGACTCGTTCAGCAGGTGCAGGAACAGGCCGGCCTTGTGGATGCGCGCTTCTGTCCACCCGCGCAAGCTGGCGTCATGCACTATGACGCGTCCGAGCAGCAAGGCCTCTCTCCAGATGTCGAGCTCTCTGTCGGTGTAGGCGTTCAGGATCACGCCGTGTGGCAGATCGATGCCGGCGGCGGATGCGTTTCTGATGCTGGCAGATTTGGATCGTCTGCGCCAGTCGTCATCGCCCAACACGATGCGCGCCAGCCGTACCGGATCGTCCCATTCTGACAGCGGGCCGTGCAGACGGTCGATGAGCTGTTTCAACACCGGATGCACGCACCACCCTGGCTCACGCTGGGCCAGTTCCGCGGCGACATGCCCGGTGGGGTCTGCCGACAGCGAGTTTCCGCAGCGGCTATTGCGGCCATTGATGGCGCGTCTGACGCCCTCATCCGGGCCGTCGTGGCAGGGTGAGTAGTCCCATCCAGGGTCCGGGGCCACCCCTGGGAACGGCTTGAGGCCACGCCGTTTGGCCTGATCCTCGGTCAGGCTGATGTTGGTGCAGCGGCAGTTGAACCCGCAGGGCGCGGTCCATTGCTTCCAGATCGGGTCGTCGATGTGTGCGATGAAGCCCTTCATGGCGGCGTGTGCCGGGCGTGTGCGGCTGTCGTTGACAGCGGAATACATGAGATAGGGCCGGGCCGCCCGGTTGTCCAGGTGGGCGCGGCACCGGCCGGCGGCGTACCAACCCTGGATGTTGGTGCGGAACACGGTCTCGATGCGGTGCCTGTAGCGACAGAAAATCCTTGTCTCCCTGATTTATTGAAGCTACAATAAAAATCATGGAATACGAGTGGGACGAGAGCAAGGCGGCCCGCAATCTTCGCCATCACGGCGTGGCCTTCGAATCGGTGGCGGATTTCGCCTGGGGCGACGCGACGATCATCGAAGACGACCGCAATGATTATGGCGAGCGGCGTTGGGTGGTTTACGGTCCCATCGGTGAACGGTTGCATTGCCTGGTGTTCGCGGTGCGCAGCGAGCGCATCCGGGTCATCAGCTTGCGCAAGGCGAACAGCAGAGAGGTGCATCACTATGGTTAGGAAACTCCACAT
>JALSKD010000128.1 GCA_026989015.1 Gammaproteobacteria bacterium | reverse complement strand
GAAACCGCAGCCTATGAGGAGTACTACCGGCTGTACCGCGATGCCTCGCTGGATCCGGCACTGCGCTCCCGCCTGCGCTCGATCATCATCGATGAACTGGAGCATGAATCGGCCTTCCGGCAGGCCCGCAGCCGCAGCGGTTTCGACAACATCCGTGACTTCATTCTGGGCATGAACGATGGTCTGGTGGAGATTCTCGGCGCGGTGACCGGCCTCTCCGCGGCCTATGCGGGCAATCCGCTGATGGTCGCGGTCAGCGGTCTGGTGGTCGGTGTGGCCGGCGCCCTGTCGATGGGCATAGGCGCTTTTGTCTCGGTGCGTTCTCAGCGGCAGGTCGATGAAGCGCGCAACCAGCGCAATGAAATCCTGTTCGGTGTGGCACCGCAGCGGGCGCTCGATGAATTCGCCGAAACACTGAACCGCTCCGGCATACCGGAAGACCTGAGCCGACAAGTCACCCGCCAACTGGAAGAGGAACCCCAGGCCGTAGCCCGCATGCTGCGCCGGGAAAGTGATGAAGATGAGTGGCGGTCGGCCTGGTTCACGGGCCTGGCCTATCTGTTCGGCGTCCTGTTCCCGGTAGTGCCCTACTTCTTTGCCGAGCGCGCCAGCCACGCCATGCTCGGTTCGTTCCTGCTCGCCGGCCTGGCGCTGGCAAGTGTTGGCGGACTGGTTGCCATCGTCTCGGGGATCAGCATCACCACCAAGATCCGCGAAATGCTGCTCTCGGGTTTCACCGCCGCCGGCCTGGCCTGGCTGTTCGGTCAGCTGATGCAGGGGTTCCTTGGAATACAGATCTGACCGGCACGGAATGGAGCGCAAAAAAAACCCTCGGCGGAAAACCGAGGGTCTTAATACCTGCTTTCATTGAGTGCTCCCAGCCAGGCATCCTGCCTGTCACGCCTTGCCTTGTCTCCGGCAACGGAATGAAACTTCCTGTCTCTGCGTATCCTTTGCCTCTTTCCCTGTAGGCACGGTACACAGTGTAGCGATGTCCCCGGAGAAACCCAGAGAAATAGTTGACCCTGCGCGTAGGGAAAACCCACGGGGTAATGTAGGAATTTTCCTACACATTCACAGATCGCGCAGCCCGTCGGAGGGTTCGATCGAGGAGGCACGGATGCCGCCGAGTACCGCGGCGGTGGCGGCCACGCCCAGCGTCAGCGCCAGCGCCCAGAAGAAATGCTGTGGCAACAGGTAGCAGATGACCTGGTCGATACCCAGGCTGGGGGCCAGCAAGCGGTTGATGCTCTGCTCCGCCAACAGGTACATCAGGACCGCCAGCAGCCAGCCGAGTACGCCGGTGTAGAGGGATTGAAGCACCGGGAACAGAATGATTTTCCCGCCCTGAAAGCCGATCAGCCGCAGGATCGACAATTCCTTGCTCTTGCGGTCCACATTGGCCCACAGACTGGCGCCCAGCGAGAAGGAGAAACCCACTGCACCGACCGCGGCGATGATCCAGAAGATGATCGACAGGTTGCGGTCGATAGACCGCACGCTGCGAATCTCGGCGATGCGTGCCTTCACATTGACGCCCTCGGCCTGCAGTTCATTGACCAGTGCCTCGACATCGTTGATGGAGCGTGCATAGAGGCGGAAGGCCGGGTAGTCACGCCCGGATGCGTCGGCGGGCTCGCCCTTCCAGCCCAGTTCAGGAACGGCACGCCCGTCCTTGAAGGCTTCGCTGGCCAGCAGCAACGGCAGGCTGACGAAGGCAACCTGACGGGTGGTCACCTCGGGCGGGGCCACCGCCAACACGTCCAGTTCCAGGTGCACCCGTTCCCGCTTGCCACGGAACTGCCGCGCGAGGCTGCCGTCGATGCGGTCACCGGCCGCCACCTTGAGCTTGCGGGCACTGGCATCGCTGAGGATGACCTGCCCATGGCCCCGCGGTATGACCCCGACCCGCTGCAGCAGCGGGTCGCCCTCGCCGGTGGCCATCAATTCGGTGGACTGGATGCGGCCGCTGCGCTCGCTCTGCAACTGAATGGTGGCGGCCAGCGCGCGGGTACGCGGGATAATGAAAGCCACTTCCGCGCGGTCCGCCATGCGGCGAAACCAGTCCTCGCTGAAGCGACCGCTGCCCACGGAGCGGATTTCACGATTGGCCGGATTCTCGATCAGTTCGGTGAGCATCGAATTGACGATGCCGAACTTGAGTCCGAACAGGATCATCATCGGCGCCAGCACCGATGCCAGCGCCAGCACGAAACAGCCGGACATGCGCCATTCGTGGGTGTAGTCCCGCAGGCTGAGGGTGAGGATGTTGCGAAGCTGACTCATCGCGCTCAATCGTGAAAGGTGGACTGATAGACCCGGCCGCCCTCGACCACTTCGGCTTCCTGATGCAGGCTGCGCAGGTCCATCTTGTAGACATGGGCCCAGTCGTGACTGGCAATGATCAAGGTGATGTCCAGCCCCTTCACCAGTTCCATCACCACGCCCATGATCTTGCGCGCGGTGATCGGGTCCAGCGAGGCCGTGGGCTCATCGGCGAGCAGGATTTTCGGCCGGTGCGCCAGGGCGCGGGCAAAGGCCACGCGCTGACGCTCACCCGCCGACAGCAGACCCGGCAGCTTGTCCAGCTGGCGGTGGATGCCCATCACCCGGGTGATCGACTTGACCGTATCGTCCTCGGGAAGGCCCAGCAGCTGGCGCGGCAACTCGATGTTTTCGCGCACAGTCAGGTAGGGCAGCAAACCGCCTTGCTGCAGCACATAGCCAATGTGCTGCTTGCGCAGCAGCGACAGGCGGTTCTGTTGCTTGCGGCGCCACAGTTCCGGCACGGTGACGGGATCGCTGTCGGCATCGCAGCAGAGTTCGAAGCGCTCCGCCGCGTCGGGATGCAGCACCAGCGCCAGCATGTCGAGCAGCGTGCTCTTGCCGCAGCCACTGTGCCCGACCAGCGCCACATGCTCGCGTGGGTGGATGTCCACCTTCGGTACCCGCAGGCGGAACCCGGCACCCTCGGCAAGCCGCGACTTCACCACATCGCGCAGTGAATAGATGGGGGTCATGAACGCGGATCAGGGCAGCAGGTCGAGCACGACCGGAAACACCGAACTGCCGTTCACCGGTCCGCCGCCGGGAGTGACCCACAGGTCGGTATGGTCGTGCAGCGCCTGATAATAGCTGATCTTGCTCTCCAGACGGTTCATGAATTCGATCTGTTCCTTGGCGGACCATTCTTCCCAGCGTGCCAGGCTCAGGTTCATCACCTCGCCGGTGTAGGGCAGATCCTCGATGTATTCGCGCATGTAGCCCAGATCGGCCAGATTGCCCTCGCCGCCGATGACATTGCCGGCCACCGAGGCCGGATCGCGGCTGATGGAGGCGGCCAGACTCTTCAGGTCGTCGAGGAAGTTCTTCGGCGTCAGCACGCCCTCCTCCGCCAGCTCCAGCACCTGCTGCAGAACGCTCTTGAGGTCGGAAAGCTGATCCCGTGTCAACAGTACCCGCACCTCCACCGAGGACTTGGCGGGGTCAGTGAAGTCGCGGTCCACCATCCAGGCGTCGAAGACCTTGGGCACCGGCTCGCCGGCATTCTTCTGCAGATAACGCAGGCGCAGCGCATTGCCGAGCTTGTCCACCCGCTGCTGCAGCTCGGCAAGCTGGCGATCATCGGGCTTTTCGTCCTTGCGGTCCGGTATCGGCAGCGGCGGCACGCCGTTGACGGTGGCCAGTACCTGCTGGGTGATCTGGTTGGCCAGTACTTCCAGCACCTGACCGAACTGATCCACCTTGCCCAGCTCCACGCCGTAGTAGAAGTCGCCTATGCCGGGATAGAGGGAAAGCCTGCGGTAGAGCTGCTCGGCGCGGGCATGATCGGCCAGCGGCGAATCCGAACGCAGGTGCAGCACCCAGATCGATATGCCCTTGTCATAGGCCAGCTGTCGCAGTGCCTCGGCACTGAGTCCGGTGGCGCCGAGGGAATCATTGGCCTCGCGCGGACCGGCATCGGTGATGAGGATGACATAGCGCGCATCGTAGCCGCTCCAGTCGGTGTTCTCGATGGCCGCCTTGATGCCGGCATAGGCATCCTCGCGGTAATCCCGGCTGGAAATGGCCGCCGGTTCCAGGGTGTCGACCCGGCGGAAGAATTCATCGGCATCGGCGCCCTGCCTGAGGCTGACGAACTGGCGTGTCAGGTAGTCCAGTTCCGGCACCTGCTCGGTATTGTCGCGAAAGGCGGTGAGCGCGAAGTTGACCCGGTTGGTAAGCCCCTGACGGGCGATGGCGCCATAGACCTTGCGCACCGCCTCCCGTGTGCGGTCGATGTAGGGCCCCATTGACTGGGTGGAGTCGATGACGAAATGGATGCCGCTGCGGTACTGGCGCGGCGCTGCGGCGGCCTGCTCGGCCTTGCGGGTCTGCGCGTCCCGGTCCACCAGCGGCACCGAGGCGATCTGCAGCAGGCGT
The DNA here is from genome assembly GCA_026989015.1 of Gammaproteobacteria bacterium. Taxonomy (GTDB): domain Bacteria; phylum Pseudomonadota; class Gammaproteobacteria; genus S144-22. The sequence goes on along the minus strand of JALSKD010000128.1, from coordinate 10,321 downwards.
GCCTGCTCGCTGCCCAGGTAGACGTCTTCATGCTGCTTGATCGGCACCAGGTAGAAGTCTTCCCGGATGTCCACGAAGGCGCGGGGCTGGATCGCCACCACCGGGTTGTCCTTGATCTTCTCCCCTTCCACCACCGCGCGGTAGAGGCGAGCATAGGCTTCGCGGTCGTCCTTGTCGATCAGCTGTTTCAGTGCATCGCGGTCACGGAACATCATCACCCGCTGGGTGTCCTGAGGGTCCTTGAACGCCACCGTCAAGGCCTGGTTCCAGACGATGGCTTCCTTCTCCGGCATCCAGCCGGCCATGCGACCGTAGCTGTCGTAGCCCAGCTGAAGCCAGCCATTGTCGCGGGCATAGACATAGAACACGCTGAAGGGAACCGCAGGCTTCGATTCCGCATCGGTTTTGGGCGCGGAGTAGAGGCGCGCGTCGGGCACGCTGAGGACGCGCTGAAAGAGGGTTTTCTTGCCCTCCATCAGCAACGGCCGCGGCTGGGCCAGGGCGTTGAAGGTAATCAGGGACAGCAGGATCAGGAACAGACGGGGAAACATCCGTGGCATCGACGGCGCACTCGCTATCAGGGGTTCATCGGAAATTGAGCATCAGGATCCCGGCTTCGCGGTCACCCTTCGGGGCAGCCTGCGCCGCCCAGTCTCGCAGGGCATCGAGCCGCGCCCGGGCAGGTTCGAATCCGGCATCCAGGGCGCGACGGTACCATTTCCAGGACTGTACCGGATCGGGTGCATCGAGCAGGCTGCTGCCGGCCTGAAACAGATTCGGGTCGGCCTGTTCGGCCAGGGTCATCATTGCCTCGGGATGCCCCTCGCGGGCGGCAAAGAAATACAGCAGCCAGGCATCGGCCAGCCGCCCCTCGTTGAGGTAGCCGGAAGCCTTTTGCATCAGCGCCTCGAACGGCCAGGGCGGACCCTGTTCGCGCAGCCGAGCGATGTAGTCCCGCGCCTCCTGACCCGGTTGATCCGGCGATTCGGCCGTGGCGGCAGGGGCTGCTTCTTCCTGTTGGGCGTTCTCGTCGGGCGCGGCCTGCGCCGGGCTATCGGTGGCTGTGTCCGAAGCCTTGCCGGCGGGTTGCACGCCGGGCCGGCTGCCACCGAAAAGGATGAACAGCACCAGCGCGACAACGATCAGGGCAATCCAGAGCATCGGGTTGCGGGCCGGGTGACCGTCGTTTCGTTCAGCTTGTGCCATGGGGTGAATCCTGTACCGGACGGGAGGCGGTATCCTGCATCACGGCCTGCGCTTTGGCAAGCCCGCGGGTGCCTTGCATCAGGGCCGCTGCAGGTCGAACACCAGCCGCCGGATCAGGGCCTGCCGCAGACGCCATTCGGCCTGATCCAGCCGCCGACGGGCGGTGAGTGGATTGTCATCGTCCAGTTCCACGCGACTGCTCTCGTCGAGGCTGCGCGGGCCGCGCAGAGGCGCTCCGCTGGCATCGTCGATGCCGTACTCGAGGCGCAGCTCGACGCGCCACAGGCTGACCGATCCGAGACTGGAACTGGCCACGCCGCGCAGCGCGCGCGGCTGCAAACGGACCCACAGGCGGTTCACGCCATTGGGGCCGTCGGCCACCGTGGCGCCGGCACGCTCCAGTTCCGCGCGCAGCAAAGCACGGTCGGCGGCGGAAAGGTCTTCGGCCTCGATGTGGAGGGGAGAATATTCCGCCGGCAAATGGGCCTCGCCACGCAGCTGGAAGCCGCAGGCGGCCAGCAGCAGCGGGATCAGGAGCAGCAGCAGGCGGCGGAACACCATCATCAGACGACAATATTGACGAGTTTGCCGGGCACCACGATGACCTTGCGCAGCGGCTTGCCATCGATGAAGCGCTGTACATTGTCGTTGGCCAGCGCGGCGGCCTCGCAGTCCTCACGGCTGGCGTCGGCGGCCACCTGGATGCGCCCGCGCAGCTTGCCGTTGACCTGCACCACCAATTCGATGCTGTCCTGTTTCAGCGCGGCGGTGTCCACCTTTGGCCAGGGTTCATCGACGATTGCGGTGTCGTGGCCCAGCGCCTGCCACAGCACATGGGTCATGTGCGGAATCACCGGCGACAGCATCAACAGGATGTGCTCCAGCACTTCGCGGCGCAGCCGGCCGCCCACCGGGCTGCTGTCGGTGAACTTGCCCAGTGCGTTGAGCAGCTCCATGTTGGCGGCGATGGCGGTATTGAACGTGAGCCTGCGGCCGTAATCGTCAGTGACCTTTTCCAGGGTCTGGTGCAGCTTGCGCCTCAGTTCCTGCTGAGCGTCGTCGAGGGCATCGGGCAGCGCGTCGACGAGTTCGGCATCGTCTGCGATATGGTCGGTCACGGCCTTCCACAGGCGCTTGAGAAAACGGTGCGCCCCTTCGACGCCGGAATCGGACCATTCCAGTTCCTGGGTCGGCGGCGCCGCGAACATGATGAACAGACGCACGGTGTCGGCACCAAAACGGTCGATCAGTTCCTGCGGATCGACGGTATTGCCCTTGGACTTGGACATCTTGCCGCCATCCTTGAGCACCATGCCCTGGGTCAGCAGGTTCTGGAAGGGTTCATCGGAGTGCAGCAGGCCTTCGTCACGCATCAGCTTGTGGTAGAAACGGGCGTAGAGCAGGTGCAGGATGGCGTGTTCGATGCCGCCTATGTACTGGTCCACCGGAGTCCAGTAGTCGGCGCGCTCGTCGAGCATGGCCTGATCCTGATCGCGGCAGGCGAAACGGGCGTAATACCAGGAGGATTCCATGAAGGTGTCGAAGGTGTCGGTCTCGCGCTCCGCCGGCCGGCCACAACGCGGGCAATCCACCCGCTTGAAGCTGTCCATGCGCTTGATCGGCGAATCCACGCCATCGAATTCCACATCCTCGGGCAGCACCACCGGCAGGTCGTCGACCGGCACCGGCACCGCGCCGCAGTGCGCGCAGTTGATGACCGGGATCGGCGCGCCCCAATAGCGCTGGCGGGACACACCCCAGTCCCGCAAGCGGTAGTTGACGGTGCGCCGTCCCTTGCCACGGGCTTCGAGGTCTTCGGCAACCCGCTGGAACGCCTCGGAAAATCCAAGGCCGTCCAGCGGACCGGAATTGACATTGACCCCGTCCTTGGCCGGAAAAGCGCCCTGCTCCAGATCCACCGGGCTGCCGTCCCTGGGAGCCACCACCTGGCGAATGGGTATGCCGTACTTGCGGGCAAATTCCCAGTCCCTCTGGTCGTGGGCCGGCACCGACATGATGGCGCCGGTGCCGTAGCCCATCAGCACGAAATTGGCGGCCCAGACGGGGATTTCCTCCCCGTTGACCGGGTTGATGGCGCGGATGCCGAGGTCGAAGCCCTTCTTCTCCATCTTCTCCAGCTCCGCCTCGGCGGTGTTGCTTTTGCGGCATTCGTCGATGAAGGCGGCAAGCTGCGGGTTGCCTTCGGCCAGCGACAGCGCCAGCGGATGCTCGGCGGCAATGGCCATGAAGGTGGCGCCGTAGAGGGTATCGGGGCGTGTGGTATAGACGGTCAGCGGCTCATGGCCCGGCACCTCGAAAACCACTTCCATGCCTTCCGAGCGGCCGATCCAGTTGCGTTGCATGGTCTTGACGTTTTCCGGCCAGTCCACCTTGTCGAGATCCGCCAGCAACTCATCCGCATAGTCGGTGATCTTGAGGAACCACTGCGACAGTTCGCGCCGTTCCACCAGGGTATCGCAACGCCAGCAGCGTCCCTCAATGACCTGCTCGTTGGCCAGCACGGTCTTGTCGTGGGGGCACCAGTTGACCGGGGCGGTCTTCTTGTAGGCGATGCCCTTTTCCATCAGCCGGGTGAAGAACCACTGCTCCCAGCGGTAATACTTCGGGTTGCAGGTGGCGATTTCACGGCTCCAGTCGTAGCCGTAGCCCAGCTTCTTCAGCTGGCCGCGCATGTAGTCGATGTTGGCGTAGGTCCATTTCGCCGGCGCCACGCCGTTCTTGATCGCCGCGCCCTCGGCCGGCAGGCCGAAGGCATCCCAGCCCATCGGCTGCAGCACATTCATGCCCTGCATGCGCTTGAAGCGGCTGACCACATCGCCGATGCTGTAATTGCGCACATGCCCCATGTGCAGGTTGCCGGAGGGATAGGGGAACATCGACAGGCAGTAATACTTGGGCCGGTCACTGTGCTCGTTGACCTCGAAGGTCCGATGCTCCTCCCAGAAGGTCTGGGCTTCGGCTTCGCAGCCGTGCGGGTCGTAGCGTGATTCCATGGGGCGTTCTGCTCGCAGCTGTAGGCGTAATGAAAACTGCGAAGGATACCCCAGCGCCGGGGTTTCACAACCCCCTAATGCGCCTTGCGCAAACGCACATACCCCGGGCTGAACCGCCAACAGCCGCCCGACCGGACTGCAGGGGACGCCTATTCCGGTCCGACGCGCTCGAGGATGTAGCGGTACACCTCCTCGATACTCCCTTCCAGATCGGAATCGGTATGGGTGACCAGTTCCGGGGTTTCGGGCGGTTCATAGGGTGAGTCGATACCGGTAAAGTGCTTGATTTCACCTGCGCGGGCGCGTTTGTAGAGGCCTTTCACATCGCGCATCTCGCAGACTTCCAGCGGACAGTCGCAATAGATTTCATGAAAATCGGGGGACACGATCTTGCGCGCATTGTCGCGATCGACCCGGAACGGCGAGATGAATGCGGTCAACACGATCACTCCGGCTTCAACGAACAACCGCGACAGGTGACTGATGCGGCGGATGTTCTCCTTACGGTCGTCGTCGGTGAAGGTCAGATCGGCGCACAGACCATGACGGATATTGTCGCCATCCAGCACAAAAGTATTGAAGCCGTTCTGGAACAGACGTTCTTCCACCGCATGGGCGAGGGTCGATTTGCCCGACCCGGAAAGTCCGGTGAACCAGAACAGCCCTCCCCTGTGGCCGTTCTTCTGCTCCCGGCGCTGGCGGGTGACCGTGGCATTGTGCCAGACGACATTGCTGCTGTGTTGCGGCATGGTTCCTGATCCCTGTTGTCTAGTGTCTCGGGAAGGGGATCATAGATCAGCATTCCTTTGCAAAACGCCAACGCGATCCCAGTTCTCCGGACTACCCCTGCTCTTTCCGGTCTGATGAGCGCCCCCAAAATGCCAGCGCCAACCCGACAACCAGCAACACACCGGCGATCCAGGGCTGCCAGCGGGCGAAAGTGAGAAACGGCGTCTGCCCCTGACGCGGCTGAACCTGTCCGGAAACGACAGCGAATTCGAACACTCCGCTGCGCTCGCCGGTGATACGGCCGTGATGATCGATGAAGGCGGTGGGGCCGGTATTGGAGCTGCGCAAAAGCGGACGGCGGGTTTCCATGGCGCGCATGCGGGCGATCTGCAGGTGCTGGTGTGGCGCCAGCGAATCGCCGAACCAGGCGTCATTGCTGGTGTTGATCAGCAGGTTGGCCTGCGGCAGGTCCCGGTTGACATCCCGGCTGAACACATCTTCGTAGCAGATGGACACGCCGAGCCGGGTTTCGCCGATGCGCATCAGCGGCTGCTGCAACGGCCCTGGCGTCATGTCGGACATGGGGATATCGATATAGGCGTCGAGAAAGCCAATCAGACCGCGCAGCGGAAAGTATTCGCCGAAGGGCACCAGGTGACGCTTGTGATAGAACTGCTCCCGCCCGCCGCCAAGCAACAGCATGCTGTTGTAATAGCCCGGTCCTTCGGACTGCCGGGTCAGAATGCCGGTCATCAGCGCGGTGCCGCTGTCCCGGCTCTTGCGTCCCAGGGGTTCGAGCAGGTCACGGCGCAGATCGCGCGCCCAGCCGGGCACGGCGGCCTCGGGCCACAGGATCAGGTCGGTCTTGCCCCACCAGGGTTCCGAGGCCTGACGGTAGCGCTCGATGATGCGGCGGCGGGATTCCGGCCGCCAGCGCATCTCCTGCGGAATGTTGCCCTGCACCATGACCACGCGCAGCGGAGCCCCCACCGCCCGGGTCCATTCCCGCTCCTGAAGCAGGTAACCGCCAGCGAACAGCAGCAGGATGACGGCCAGCGCCGGCAAAGGACGCCACGGCAAGCGCCACAGGCACAGCGACAGCAGAATGCTCAGCGCGCCGATACCATAGACACCGACCAGCGGCGCGAACCCCGACAAGGGCGATTCGGTCTGCGCATAGCCCAGGCTGAGCCATGGAAAGCCGGTGAGCACCCAGCCCTTGAACCACTCCATGGCAAACCAGCCCAGCGGCCAAGCCAGCAACAGCCAGGAAGCACTCAGCCGGGTGTTGAGGCGGTGGAGCAGCATCAGCAGCGCACCGATGAACGCAGCCAGCGTGAGTACCATCAGCGCGGTCAGTGCACCCGCAACGGCAGGCGGGGCATTGCCGAAGTCATGGAGGCTGTTGTAGAGCCAGTAGACGCCGAAGCCGAACCATCCCAGACCAAACAGCCAGCCCAGCAGGAAGGCGCGCCCGGCCGTGTGCGCCCGGCGCCAGAGCGCGATCAGTACCGCCGGAAGCAGCAGCGCCAGAGGCCAGAGGAAAAAGGGCGCGAAGGCCAGTGGCATCAGGCTGCCGGACAGCAGCGACAGCAACAGGGCCGGATGGCCATCCAACAGCCTGCGCGGATTCATGTACCGACGGCGTCCGCGACCCCGGGCTCACGGTTGTCGATCACCTGGAACAGGTGGACCTGGCGGCTGTCGGCGCTGAGCACGCGGAAGGTCAGGCCATCGATGTCGAAGCTTTCCCCACGCTGGGGCAGATGCCCGGCGCGCCCAAGCAGAAAGCCGCCGATGGTCTCGACCTCTTCGTTGCGGAAATCGGTATGGAAAAAGGCGTTGAACGCATCGAGTGGGGTCAGGGCGCGCACGCTGTAGCGGTGTTGCCCGTGCTCGCGGATATCGATCTCGTCATCGTCTTCGTCGTGCTCGTCATCGATTTCGCCCACGATCTGTTCCAGCACATCCTCGATGGTCACCAGACCGGACACGCCGCCGTATTCGTCGACGATCATCGCCATGTGCCTGCGGTTGACGCGGAACTCCTTGAGCAGCACCGAAAGCCGCTTGCTTTCGGGGATGAAGGTGGCGGGGCGGATGTAGTCGTTGATCTCGAAGGGAGCGTCCGGGTCGCGCACGAAGGCGAGCAGGTCCTTGGCCAGCAGGATGCCGACCACATCATCCTTGTCGTCATCGATGACCGGAAAACGGGAGTGGCCGGATTCGGTGATGATGGCGACGATCTCCGCCAGGCTGCTGGCATGGTCGATGACGGTCATCTGTCCACGCGGGATCATGATGTCGCGCACCTGCATGTCGGATACCTGCAGCACGCCCTCGATCATGCGCAATTCATCGCTGCCGATCAGGTGGTGCCGCTGGAGGTCACGGAGCAGCTCGATCAGCTCCTCCTGGGTTTGCGGGCCGGCGGAAAAGGCGCCGATCAGGCGCTCCAGCCAGCCCCTGGTCGATCCGCTGCCTTCGGGGTCAGTCATGGAGGGGTCTCAAGGGGACAGGTAAGGGTTAGTGTGGCCGAGGGCGTGCAGAATTTCAATCTCCAGGGACTCCATCGCTTCGGCCTCTTCCGCGGTCTGGTGGTCATGCCCCTGAAGGTGCAGCATGCCGTGCACTACCATATGCGCCCAGTGGGCCTGAACCGGCTTGCCCTGCTCACGCGCCTCGGCAGCCACCACCGGCGCGCAGATGACCAGGTCGCCCAGACAGGGATAACCGAGCAGGTCCTCCGGCAGCTCGGCGGGGAAGGACAGCACATTGGTCGGCTTGTCGCGGCCGCGGTAGTCTCGGTTGAGCTGCCGGCTTTCGGCCTCGTCAACGATGCGGACGGTCTGTTCCAGGCCGTCACGGGGCTTCAGCAGGGCGGCGCGCACCCAGCGCTCGAACAGGCTGATGTCTGGCACATCCGGCAGGGCCTGATCGTTTTGCAGGTCAATCCGGATGCGACTCATGGCGCTCGTAGGCCTCGACGATGCTCTGCACCAGCGGATGGCGCACCACATCGCGGGTCGTGAAGTGGGTGAAACCGATGCCCCCGACCGATTCGAGGATCTTCAGCACCTGCTGCAAGCCGGAGGCCTGACGCCCGGGCAGATCGGTCTGAGTAATATCGCCGGTGATCACTGCCCGTGAGCCGAAGCCGACGCGGGTGAGGAACATCTTCATCTGCTGCGGGGTGGTGTTCTGCGCCTCGTCGAGGATCACGAAGGCATGGTTCAGGGTGCGGCCGCGCATGTAGGCCAGCGGCGCCACCTCGATCACATGACGGGCGATCAGCTTCTCCACCTTGTCGAAGCCGAGCATTTCGTAGAGGGCGTCATAGACCGGCCGCAGGTAGGGGTCCACCTTCTGTGCCAGATCGCCGGGCAGAAAGCCAAGCTTTTCGCCTGCTTCGACTGCGGGGCGGGTCAGCACCAGCCGCGAAACCTGCTCCTGCTCCAGCGCCTCCACCGCCTTGGCCACGGCGAGCCAGGTCTTGCCGGTACCAGCCGGTCCGATACCGAAATTGATGTCGTGACGCGAGATGGCTTCGAGGTAGGCGTTCTGCTGCCGTGAGCGGGGCAGTATGAGGGTCTTCTTCAACTTGACCGAGGCGGTGAACTCGTCCGGGTGCTGGCGGTTCTTGCTCATCATCAGGGTTTCCGCGACCTTGCGCTCGGTCAGCACGCCCTGTCGGGCGTACTCGATGAAGCGTTCCAGACAGGCGCGCGCCATGCGCACCGCTTCGGGTTCGCCAATCAGCCGGAGCTCGGAACCTTGCTGACGGCAGCGCACCGAAAACCAGTCCTCCAGCTGGCGGGTATTCTTCTGGAATTCTCCAAACAGCTCGGCACGCTGGCCGCTGTCCAGCCCCTCGATGTCGAGCGCGGTTTCCGCCACGGCGATCTAGGACTGCTCCTGCTCGCGCTCGCGCACCTTGTCGCGGAACAGCGCGAGCAGCACCGCTACAAATGCGACGAAACCTGCGGCGAACACCACCAGCACCAGCATCAGCTTGCGCGACAGGCCGGCCGGAGCGACGGACCGCACCGGTGGCGACACCACGCGCGACACATTGAAGGCGTCGAGGCGCGACTGCAGGCTGTCCACCTTGCGTTGCTGGGCTTCCACCTTGCGCTGATGGGCCAGCTTGACCTCATCAAACTTGAGGCGGGTCGCCTCCACCGCCTGCGCCTGCTGGTCCTGCTGTACGCGGTTGCTGAGCAGAATCTCCTCATAGCGCGCCTGCAACACCCGGTCATCCACTTCGCCCCGGTCGTTGAGCACCAGTTGCTTCTGTTCGTCGGTCATCGAACGCAGCACAGCCTCCTTGCCGCCCCTGGCGATGACCTTCTCTGTCTCCTGAAGGTGTTGCAGCTTGCGTTCCGCGGCCTGCAATTCCAGCTTGAGGCGATCCAGCTGCATCTGCAGGGTCCGCGGATCCTCGAGTTCCTGCAGTCGGGCCCGGGCCGCGATCAACTGGTCGCGGATGTTGCTCTGATACAGCGCCACCAGCTGCTGGTGGTCCTTGAGCACGGCATCGGCGACGGCCTGCTGGAAGGCCGTGAATACCGCCAGCTGGGCGTCACTGACCTTATTGCGCACGATCACGATGGCGCTGTTCTTGGGCGAGCTGACCTCGGTCTTGAAGCGCTCCAGGTCGGGGTTCTTTTTCAGCCACTTGGCAGTGACGGCGGGCACGATGGCGCTGGTGAGCTTGCCCTTGAGGGATTCCGGGGATTCCAGCTTGACGATCTTGCCGCCACTTTCGATGGTTCCAATCTGGATCGCCGTGTTGAGGGTATACTTCTCCTGGTAAACGAACAGGGCAAAGACGATACCAGCCGCCAGTAGCGCTGCAAACACGCCCCAGAACAGGCGGCGATAGGGGCGCAGTTCAAGCCACAGGTCCACCAGGCTGACTTCATCGTCCTCCTGCCAGGGCGCAGCCAGATACTGGGGGTAGACGACCGGCACGGCCTCCTTCTGGCGGGGTTCATTCATGGTTTTTCAAGACTCCTCGTAACGAATTGGACAGGGCTTCGGTGATTTCGACCGTGGCGAAACGGCCGACCAGCTCCGGCGGACCCGGAAAATTGACGACGCGGTTGTTCTCGGTGCGCCCGGAAAGCACAGTATCGTCCTTTTTGGAATGGCCTTCCACCAGAATGCGCTGGTGGCTGCCGACCATGCCGCGGGCGATTTCCCCGGCCGATTGCAGGATGCGGGCCTGCAGCACCGCCAGCCGCTGCTTTTTGACTTCCAGGGGTACATCGTCGGGCAGATAAGCCGCCGGTGTGCCGGGCCGCTGACTGTAGACGAAGCTGAAAGAGGTATCGAAACCGATATCCTCTACCAGCTTCATGGTGGCGCGG
>JALSKD010000127.1 GCA_026989015.1 Gammaproteobacteria bacterium | reverse complement strand
CCGCCGCCACAGGCCGCCAGTCCAAGCGATGCCAAAAGCAGCAAAAAATACAGTGATTTGCGTTTCATTCCTCCTTTCCTCCACTTTTTCCATTAACGAGTGGACATTGTAATCCTTGCGAACGGTTTGCTGTCAACAGAAATACTTCACAAACGGCCGATCAGCGCCCGTTGGCGCCATAGTCCACATGAAAGGCTTCGCGGCCAATCAGCGTGTCCAGCTGCAGCAGGCAGTCGTCACTGGGGCGCAGACTGTAGCGGGTAGTGCGCAGATGGTAACGGTAGCCGTCGTGTTTGCGGTGAAACACCAGCGGCAGGGCCTGGTCGCTGCGAAACCCGCTCAGCAAACGGTCAAGGGCTGCGACATCGGCCTTCCCCTCCCCGAGATCGATGTGCAGGGCGCGGGCCTGTTCGGCGCGCCAGTCCTCGAGCAGGCGAATCCGCCGCGGGCGGATGCGGATGCCGTTGTTGTAGTCGTCATAGGCGATGCCGCCCTCGACCACCCAGATGCGGTCCTTCTGAATCAGCGGCTCGACTTCCGCCAGCAGATCGGGAAAGATGCGCACCTCGACCCGGCCGCTGCGGTCGTCCAGTGTGACCATGACCTCGCGGCCATTGGCGCCGTTGCGGCTGCGGATGCCGACCACCAGGCCGACCACCGTGGTCTGTTCGTCCTTGCGCCGGCGAAAACCGTTTTCGGAACCGCCTTCGCCCGGGTCCAGCTTTTCCAGCCATTGCCCCAGGTTGCGATCGACGATCTGGCGGATCTCCGCCTCGAACAGGTCGATGGGGTGCCCGGTGAGGAACAGGCCGAGGCTGTCCTTTTCGTGCATCAGCCGTTCACGCTCATCCCAGGGCGGGGTCTTGGGCAACGGCCGCTCTTCCACCGGGGCTTCTTCCATCGCGAACAGATCGACCATCCCCGCTTCGCGGTCCTTCTGTTTCTGTTCGGCGGCCTGCAGGGCATAGGGCAGATGGGCGATGAGCGCGGCCCGGTTGCTGGAGAAGCCGTCCATCGCACCGGCATGGATCAACGCCTCGAGCACCTTCTTGTTGACCTTGCCGGTATTGACCCGCTCGCAGAAGTCATCCAGCGACCGGTAGTCACCGCCGCGCTCGCGCTCTTCCAGAATGGTCTCGATGGCGGACTGTCCCACCCCCTTGATGGCGCCCAGGCCATAGATGATCTCGCCGCCCCGACCGGCACGGAAACGATAGACAGAACGATTGACATCCGGTGGCAGCAGCTTCAGCCCCATGCCCCGGCATTCCTCGATCAGCGTCACCACCTTGTCGGTGTTGTCGAGATCGGCGGAGAGCACCGCGGCCATGAATTCCGACGGGTAATGGGCCTTCAGCCACAGCGTCTGGTAGGACACCAGTGCATAGGCCGCGGAGTGGGATTTGTTGAAGCCGTAGCCGGCGAACTTCTCCATCAGGTCGAAGATGTAGTTGGCGGTGTCTTCATCGACCCGGTTCTTCAATGCACCCTCGAGGAAAATCTTGCGCTGCTTGGCCATCTCCTCGGGCTTCTTCTTGCCCATCGCGCGGCGCAGCAGGTCGGCACCGCCCAGCGTGTAGCTGGCCAGTTCCTGGGCGATCTGCATGACCTGTTCCTGATAGAGGATGACACCGTAGGTGGGCTTGAGGATGGTTTCCAGCGCCGGGTGCGGGTATTCGACACGGGCACGGCCGTGCTTGCGGTTGATGAAGTCGTCCACCATGCCGGATTGCAGCGGGCCGGGCCGGAACAGCGCCACCAGGGCCACGATATCCTCGAAGCAATCGGGTTTGAGGCGACGGATCAGGTCCTTCATGCCGCGTGATTCGAGCTGGAACACGGCCGTGGTCTGGCAAGCCAGCAGCAGATCGTAGGCGTCCCGGTCGTCCAGCGGTATGCGCTCGATCTCGATCTGTTCATCGGGGGAACGCTCGGCATTGATGGCCTTCAGCGCCCAGTCAATGATGGTCAGGGTGCGCAGCCCGAGAAAGTCGAACTTGACCAGACCGACATCCTCCACATCGCCCTTGTCGAACTGCGACACCAGGCCGCTGCCACCGGGTTCGCAGTAGATGGGCGTGAAGTCGTTGAGGTCGCTGGGCGAAATCACCACCCCGCCCGCGTGCTTGCCGACATTGCGGGTCAGGCCTTCGAGGCTGCGCGCCATGTCGAGTATGGCGGCCACCTCCTCGTCATCACGATACAGGTTGCGCAGGTCTTCCTCCTGCTCCAGTGCCTTGTCCAGCGTCATGCCAATTTCGAAGGGGATCAGCTTGGCGATGCGGTCCACGAACCCGTAAGGCTGGCCCAACACCCGGCCCACATCGCGCACCACCGCCTTGGCCGCCATGCTGCCGTAGGTGATGATCTGCGAGACCTGGTTGCGGCCGTAATGGTCGGCCACGTATTCGATCACCCGGTCGCGCTTCTCCATGCAGAAATCGATGTCGAAGTCGGGCATGGACACCCGTTCCGGGTTGAGAAAACGCTCGAACAGCAGTTCATACTCCAGCGGATCGAGGTCGGTGATCTTCAGCGCATAGGCGACCAGCGACCCGGCGCCGGAACCGCGCCCGGGCCCCACCGGTATGTCGTGCCGCTTGGCCCATTCGATGAAGTCCATGACGATGAGGAAGTAGCCGGGAAAGCCCATCTGGATGATGACTTCAAGCTCGGTCTCCAGACGCTCCTCGTAAGGTGTGCGGTCCAGCGTCTCGCCCTCGGGCAGGCGCGACTGCAGAAAGGCCAGCCGTTCCTCCAGTCCCTTGCGCGCCACTTCACGGAAATAGCTGTCGGTGGTGTGACCTTCGGGTATCGGGAATTCCGGCAGGTAGTTCTTGCCCAGGGTCAGCCGAACATTGCAGGCCTCGGCAATCCGCACCGTATTGTCGATGGCCTGGGGAATGTCGCTGAACAGCTCCGCCATCTCGTCGGCGGTCTTCAGGTATTGCTGATCGGTGTAGTTGCGTGGCCGGCGGGCATCGTCCAGGGTGAAACCGGAGCAGATGCAGACGCGCACTTCATGGGCCTCGAAATCGGAGGGATCGAGAAAACGCACTGCATTGGTGGCTACTACCGGCAGGCCGCGTTCGGCGGAGAAACGCACCGCCTGTTCGATCCATTCCTCTTCATGAGGCCGGCCGCAACGCTGCAGCTCAAGGAAATAACGGTTCGGGAACAGCGCCTGCCAGGCGTCGAGAAAGTCCTCCGCGAGGCCCAGATTGCCGGAGCGCACCGCCAGGCCGACATCGCCTTCGAGCGCGCCGGAGAGCGCAATCAGACCGTCGGTCATGCCGTCGAGCCACTCGGCGGCGATGGTCGGCCGGTCGGCGACCTGCCCTTCCTGATAGGAACGGGAGATCAGCTTCTTCAGGTTCAGGTAACCGGCATCGTTCTGACACAAGAGGATCAGCCGGCTGAGTGCATTGTCGCGGCCGGCATGGCGGACCCACACATCGGCACCGAAGATCGGCTTGACGCCCGCGGCCGTCGCCGCCTTGAACAGCTTCACCAGCGCAAACAGGTTGGACATGTCGGTCAGTGCCACCGCGCCCATGCCCCGCTCCACGGTCTGGGCAATCAGCGGCTTGATGCGCAGGGTGGAATCGACCAGCGAGAATTCGCTGTGCACATTGAGGTGGACGAAGCGGGTGCTCACGACTCGCCCCGGCCGTCCAGCACTTCGCGCACCGGACGGAAGCTGCGCCGGTGCTCGGCGCAGACGCCGTGCAAGGCCAGCCGCTCACGGTGCAGCGCAGTGGGATAGCCCTTGTGCCGGTCGAAGGCGTATTCAGGGTAACGCCGGTGCAGCTCCAGCATCTGCCGGTCGCGGTACTGCTTGGCCAGTATCGATGCCGCACTGATGCAGGGCTCGCTGAGGTCGCCCTGAACGATGGCACGACAGGCCAGTCCGTCCAGATCCGGCGCGCGGTTGCCGTCCACCAGTACCAGCACCGGATGCCGCTCCAGAGCGAAGACCGCGCGGCGCATGGCCAGCAGACTGGCCTGCAGGATGTTCAGGGCATCGATCTCGCCAACACTGGATTCGGCGACGGCGAAGCACAGCGCCTGTTCGCGTATGCGTGTTTCCAGCTGAGCGCGGCGCTGTTCACTGAGTTTCTTGGAATCGGTCAGGCCGTCGATGGGTCGCGCCGGATCGAGGATCACCGCCGCGGCCACCACGCTGCCGGCCAGCGGTCCGCGGCCGGCCTCGTCGACACCGGCGATCAGAGACCCGTCGTTGGAAGATTCGCCATCGATCATGCGGGTTTTTGCGGGTTCATGAGTTATAATCGTGTGCTTTTCACGGGCAGAAAATGATGTCGAATCCCCTCAAGGTCGCCGTCGTCGGCGCGGGCCACCTGGGCAAGTGGCATGCCGACAAGTACGCCGCCCATCCGCACTGCGAACTGGTCGCGGTGGTGGACAGCGATGGCGCCACCGCCGAGACCATCGCCGGCAAGCACGGGGCGCGGGCGGTGACCGATTATAAAGAGATTCTCGGCGCTGTCGATGCGGTCAGTCTGGTGGTGCCCACCAGCCTGCATTTCGCCATCGCCCGGGATCTGCTCGCCGCCGGCATTCACTGCCTGATCGAAAAACCCATTACCCAGACCGTCGATGAAGCCCAGCAACTGATCGAGCTGGCGACCGCACGCGGCCTGACCCTGCAGGTCGGGCATATCGAACGCTTCAACGCGGTGATGATGGACATCGACGAGGTCCTCGACCACCCGCGCTTCATCGAATCCACCCGGCTGGCGCCCTTCACGCCCCGCGCCACCGATGTCAGCGTCATCCTCGACCTGATGATCCACGACATCGACATCATCCTCGACCTGATCGACAGCCCGATCCGCGACATCCGCGCCAGCGGCATCTCGGTGCTCTCCGACGAGATCGACATCGCCAACGCACGCCTCGAATTCGAGGACGGTTGCATCGCCAATGTCACGGCCAGCCGCATCAGCCGCAAGCGCGAGCGCAAGCTGCGCATTTTCCAGAAGGACGCCTACATCTCGGCGGACTTCCAGGACCGCATCCTCGCCATCAACCGCAAGGGCGAGGAAACCGACGAAGACGGCTACCCCGGCATCACACACCGGCAGCACGAGTACGAGAACAGCGACGCGCTCAATCTGGAGATCCTCGACTTCATCGACGCCATCCGCAGCGGCCGTCCACCCAAGGTCACCGGCGCCGATGGCAAGCGCGCACTGGAGACCGCCACCCGAATCACCCAACTCATCAAGGCTTGAATCCATGAACATTCCAATGGTCGATCTGCAGGGCCAGTACCGAACCCTGAAAGACGAAATCGAACCGGCCCTGCTGCAGGCGCTGGCCGATGCCCGCTACATCCTCGGCCCCAATGTGCAGGCCTTCGAACAGGAAGCCGCCGATTACCTGGGCGTGCGCCATGCGCTGGGCTGTGCCTCCGGCACCGACGCCCTGCACTTGGTGCTGCGCGCCGCCGGCATCGGTCCCGGTGACGAAGTCATCACCACCGCCTTCACCTTCATCGCCACCGCGGAGGCGATCCGTTACTGCGGCGCCACGCCGGTGTTCGTCGACATCCTGCCGGACTCGCTGAACATCGACCCCGATGCCGTCCGCGCCGCCGTCAGCGAGCGCACCCGTGCCATTCTTCCGGTGCACCTGTTCGGCCAGAGCGCCGACATGGACGCCATTACCGCCATCGCGGAGGAACACGGCCTCAAGGTCATCGAGGACTGCGCCCAATCCTTTGGCGCTGCCTACCGCAAACGCATGACCGGCGGTATCGGCGACGCCGGCGCCTACAGCTTCTTCCCCAGCAAGAACCTGGGCGGTTTCGGCGACGGCGGATTGGTCACCACCAACGACGACACCCTGGCCGAGCGGATCCGCATCCTGCGCAATCACGGCAGCAGCCAGCAATACCACCACGATGTGATCGGTTACAACAGCCGCCTCGATGAACTGCAGGCGGTGGTACTGCGCATCAAGCTCAAGCGCATCGACGACTACAACCGCAACCGGCTGCGCGTGGCACAGACCTACAACCGGCTGCTCGAAGGCAGCGGTCTGGTCACCCCCAAAATCCCCGACGATCGAGACCACATCTTCCATCAGTACACCCTGCTCTGCGATCCTGAACGGCGCGATGCGATCAAGACCCATGTGCTGAACCGGGGCATCGCCTGCGCGGTTTATTACCCGATCCCCCTGCATCGGCAAAAGGCCTTCGCCGATGCACCCCCGGTAGCGTTGCCGGTCACCGAGGAAACCTCCCTGCGCTGCCTGTCCTTCCCGGTCTTCCCGGAAATGACGGAACAACAGATCGAAACCGTCTGCGCGGCCATCCGCGAGGCCCTGTAATCCCTTGAGCGGTCCGCACAAGTCCCTGCATGTCATGATGCTCGCCGGAGAAGCCTCCGGCGACGCCCATGCGGCGGAAGTGGTGGAACGGCTGCGCGCATTGTCCCCCGGCATCCGCATCAGCGGCATGGGCAGCGAACGCATGAAGGCGGCCGGCGTCGATCTGTTCTTCGATTCCGCCAGCATCGCCGTGGTCGGCATCGTCGAGGTACTGCGCCACTGGGGCGAGATCAGGCAGGCGATGCGCCGCGTAGAGCAACAACTGGAGCAGCAGCGGCCCGATCTTCTGGTCCTTGTGGACTACCCGGAATTCAACCTCAAGATGGCGCGCCACGCCAAGGCACTGGGCATACCGGTAGTGTTCTATATCAGCCCGCAGGTCTGGGCCTGGCGTCCGAAGCGCATTCACCGGATCGGTGCGTCCATCGACCACATGGCGGTGCTATTCCGCTTCGAGGAGACCTTCTACCGCAAGGCCGGCATTCCGGTCACCTGGGTCGGCCACCCGCTGGTGGACAAGGTGCGCTCGGAAGTCCCCCCCGACGACGAAAAGGCCAGGCTGGGCATCGCCTCCGGGCAGCGCGTCGTCGGTCTGTTTCCGGGCAGCCGCCGGAGCGAGATCCAGCGGCTGCTGCCGCTGTTGCTGGACACCGCGGAACGGCTGCATCGCCGCCGTCCGGAGCTGCATTTCCTGCTTCCGGTGGCCGAAACCCTGGATTTCGACGCCATCGAGCGCCAGTGTGCCGCCCGCAAGCTGCCGCTGACCCTGACCCGTGACCGGCTTTACGATGTCATTCCCGTCTGCGACGCCATCGCCTCCTGCTCCGGTACCGTGACCCTGGAAATCGCGCTGCTGGAAACCCCCCTGTGCATTGTCTACCGCATGGCAGCGCTGTCGTGGCTGATCATGAGCCGGCTGGTGACCATCGAACACATCGGCCTGGCCAATATCGTCGGCGCCGATGGCGCGGTACGGGAGCTGTTGCAAAAGGACGCGACACCGGAACGTATCGGCGCGGAAATCGAGGCCCTGCTGGATGACCCGGATCACCGGAACCGGGTCATCGAGGGCCTGCGCAAGGTGCGGAAGAACCTGGGTGAAGGCGATGGCGCCGGACGCATGGCTCATCTGGTGCTGCGGATGGCCTCCGGGGATGCCGTTCAGGAGGCGTAGTCACGGGCGATCTGCGCCATCTCCTTGCGCAGGAACAGGAACAGGTCGAACAGCCTGGGATCGAACTGCTTGCCCCGGCCCTCGCGCAGTATCCCGATCGCCCGATCCAGGGGCATCGCATCCTTGTACACCCGCTTGTGGATCAGCGCATCGAAGACATCGACGATCGCCACGATGCGCGCGGCTTCCGGGATCTGTTCCCCCTTGAGCCCTTCGGGATAACCTTCGCCGTCCCAGCGCTCATGGTGATAGAGGGCGATGTCCCGGGCCATCTGTACCAGGCTGGTTTCCGAGTTTTCGAGGATCTTGCCGCCGATCAGCGCGTGCATCTTCATGATTTCGAATTCATCGTCGGTCAGCTTCGACGGCTTGCGCAGTATGTGGTCGGGAATGCCAATCTTGCCGATATCGTGCATCGGTGCGGCGATGCGGATTTCTTCCACCTTGTCGGCCGGCCAGCCCAGATGACGCGCCATCAACTCGCTGTACAGCCCAAGACGGCGAATATGGGCTCCGGTTTCTCCATCGTCGCGCGAGTCGGCCGCCGCCACCAGGCGCAGGGCGATTTCTTCCTCGCGGCGGCGTATCTCGCTGGTGCGCTTCCGCACTTCCTGTTCGAGCATGTTCTTGATCAGCTCGCCCTCGCGACCGATCTGCAGAAAACTGTGGTTCTGCTGGTAGGCTTCATCGAGCATCTCGATGAACAGCAGGTTCCTCCCCTGCCAGTTCAGTGCGCTGGCTTCCAGCGGAAGCTCCTGCCCGCTGCCATCGTTCTCGATCCAGGGCCCCGACCTCAGCCGGCGGGGGTTGTCGGGCTCCTGCCACAGCTTTTCGGCATCCACCAGAAAGTTCTCGATGAACGGAAACTTCAACTGTGGCCGCAGCTCTGCGGGGGTTTCCAGCAATTCCGGATAGAGCTCGACGAAACGGCGGTTGACCGGCCTCAGGATCATGAACGAGCCGTCCTCGTTGCGCTGCAGCGCGAGCATCTCCAGCGCCTCGAAGAAATCGATGCCCTGGTCGCAGCTGCGTTCGAGGCGTTTCAGCTGCTCCTGCAGCAAACGCAGTTCGTTGCCCTTCTGGTGGGCCACCGTTTGCCACTCCAGGGCTTCGGTACGATCGGCAAGAATGATCCACACCCGGTCTCCGTCGCGGAACAGGTGCACATCGACCACCACCTCGTCGGTCAGGTGTACCGACGGCACGCTCGTGCAGTCTTCTTCCAGCGGCAGAAAGCCATTGAGAAACAGGGCGCGGTCGAGGATGTTTTCACCTATCTTCCACTGCGGCAGGCCGAGATCCTGGAGCGCTCCGCCCTGATTGCGCAGCGTTCCCTGGCCATCGATGCACAGCCAGGCAAAGTGTTGGGATTCGAGCGTGATGCGCAGAATCCGGTCGATGATCTGGGGTGGATAGGATTGCGCCATGGTGTTATGCCTGTTCCATCATTGCCGTGCCGATGCGTTCGAACAACGCCTCGACCCCCGAACCGTTCAGTGCGCTGGTGTCGAAGATCGTCCAGCCCTGAGTACGCAGCTCCTGCAGCCTGTGCTCGGGTATCTGCCATTCATCCCGGCAGTCCGCCTTGTTGAGCGCAAGCACGAACGGCAGGGCATGGTCGGCATTGAAGCGTTTCTGCAGGTCGATCGCGGTATCCAGTGTTTCGGGGCGCAGGCCATCGGCGACCAGTATCAGCCCGGCGGCACCGCGCAGGTAGGTGGCCCGCACCTTCATGAACTCGTCTTCACCGGCCAGATCCCAGAGGATCAGTTGCACCGGTGTCCCGCCGATCTCCAGCAATTTCTGATCGATCTTGACGCCCAGCGTCGTATGGTAGCGCTCGTCGAAGATGCTGTGGACGAACCGCTGCACCAGAGATGTTTTGCCCACCGCAAAGGCGCCGAGCATGCAGACCTTGAATTTGTACATGGCTTCACTCATGGAGGGTATTTGATGGCATTTTAATCCCATGGACTTCAGAAAACCGTGCGGCCGTCATCATTCGATGATGACCTCGAAGGAGACACGGCGGTTATGACGGCGCTCCTCCGCGCTCTTTTCCGGTGCGGCCAGTGTTTCGATTCCCTTGATCAGAACGCCTGAGGCCGGCACCCCCTGCAGAAACAGTTGCTGGGCCACGAAGTCGGCCCGTTCGAGGCTGAGCAGCAGGTTGTCCTCGAAGCTGCCGGTGGAATCCGTATGACCGTGCAGCACCAGCGTCACCTTGCGCCCCAGCTTGCGCGCGGTGGCAAACAGTTGCAGTGCCAGATCGGCGGCCTGCTGCATCTGGCTTTGATCCGTCAGGTTGAAGGACA
Source organism: Gammaproteobacteria bacterium (assembly GCA_026989015.1). Classification (GTDB taxonomy): domain Bacteria; phylum Pseudomonadota; class Gammaproteobacteria; genus S144-22. Next base: position 4,968 of record JALSKD010000127.1, on the reverse strand, counting down.
GCGCCGAATCGAACAGGATGCTGATCGATTCCAACGCACTCTTGATGCTTTGCAGCTTCGTGCCATCCGTGTTGACCAGCCGCTGGAGATCCAGCCCGCGGATCACCGGATATTCCGCGACCCGCTGCTTGAGCCGGGCGATCCAGCCGCTGTCGGCGGAGCCGGAAACCTGCAGCACGCGGTCTTTCAGTTCCAGCTGCACCGTGGCGGGCGCATCGAATACTTCCAGTGACGGCAACACCTGGACAGCGCTGGCATCGAAACGACGCACGCCCGGGATCAGCAGCGCACGGACTTCCGCCCGCTCCAGCCAATCGCCCGGCGCCACACCACTGGCCTTGACCGCTCCCGTGCTGCTGTCGAATTCGAGCTGCACCGAGTCGGGCGCGCCAAGGTCGTTCAGGTTCACTTCGCTGACCAGCCCCGATGTGTCGATGTCCTGGGCTCCGGCCAGCAGAGCGGCACGGTCGCGGAAGCGCCGTATCCACTCGGGGCTGGCCACGCCTTCGACGACCAGGCGGCCATCCTCCAGGCGCAGATCGACACTCTGCGGCGGCTGGGTGGCGCGCAGCAGACGGCGGTGCACGAACTCCTGCTGCAAGGACTGATAGGGCCTGAAGTCGAGGCGAACATCGTCCGGGTCAAGCACCGTCTGGGCCAGCATTGCCTTGGGATCGCGGGCCAGCGGGTCGCGCAGGCCCCGCACGCTGAGACGGCCGTCATCATCGTCGACCGCCGTGACCACCAGCCCCGGTTCCTGCTCCAGCCGCTGGACAAAGTCTTCACGCTGCCCGTTCCACCACCAGCGGTTGACGCCCCACAGCACCGCCAGCATGAGGAGCGCGAACAGGACCAGCCGGGTCTTGAGGGTGAGGCCGCGCGAGGGTCGGCGGTACTTCGACTGCAGCAGGGGCAGCAACAGCCCTTCCAGTGCCGAGAAGACCGACATGTCGCCGTTGAACTCACCCAGTACCGAAGCATAGCGTCGCTGGATGTCCTCGACCACCTGCTGCATCTGTTCCCGCAGCTCAGCCGGCGCCTCCCCGCGAAGGGCCAGGGCCAGCAATACATCGGGACCGGTCTCGATGCGTATCGACAGATCACCGTATTCAATGTGGCCCAGCTGCCCGGCCTCACCCGATTCGAAAGAATCCTCGACGAAATCGCCAATGGCCGCCAGCATCGACGATACCATGTCCGGATCCTTGTAAAGGACGCCTTCGGCCTGCACATGCCCGAGCAGGATGCCACTGCGGCGGTGGATCAGAAACACCTGCTCGACCCGGTAGTGGAGGCTGTGCAGCATCACCACCTGCGCATAGGGGATGCCACTGCGCCAGGATTCGAAACGCCACTTCAGGCCTTGCCAGGAGAGGCCGGCTTCCAGCGCCTGGTTGAGGTTGCGCAACAACTGGCGGATGGTTTCGGATATGGACTTGCGTATCGCCGGGCCGATCGCCGGATAGAGGGCATCGGCGAAACGCTGGCTGTCACGCTGGATCAGCAGCCGTACCACGGCTTCGACGGTCGGGGCGAGGCTTTCGTTGAGTTCGCCGCGCTTTTCCAGGCGCTTCAGCGCCAGCGGCAGCAATTCCGCCAGACGGCGCAACCGTTCTTCGGGACTGCGGGCTTCCGCGTCGATCCGCCGCAGGCGTTCCAGATCCTCACCGAGAAACAGCCCCTTGAGGGCTTCCAGCTGATCCGGTCGCTCGGGTAGTTCGGTCATGGTCGGGCCGGTCAGCAAATCAGCTCGATCCGCCACGCTCCTCATCGTCCGTGAGCTGCATCGCAAGCGAGGTAAGCATTTCGGCCAGCAACGAACGGTCCACCTTGGACTGGTTCAGGTCACGGTGCTGTTTATCCATGCGCTGTCGCATCTGCTCCTGCAGCTTCTGCAGTTCGGCGCTGGCTTCCTGGCTGTGCTTGAGCAGTTTCTGATTGAAATCCCGCCCCTGCTCCTCGATCCGGGCGGACAGGTCGCTCAGGCGGCCGTCGATCTGCCGGGCCAGCTTCTTGAGTTCATCATGCAGGTCATCGAGCTGCTTCTGCCGTGCGTCTGCCTCATTCTTCAGCTTGCCCGAGAGGATTTCGGCTTCGCTGTCGATGTAGGTCTGGAGGGATTCGTTCTGGCGCTGGGATTCGCCCCTCAGCGCGTCGAGATCGCTGTTGAGGCGGTCCTCGATCTGCGCGAACTTGCGTTCGAACTCGCGCAATTGCTGCCCGAAGAGTATGTCACGGATCTTGTCGACATTGTCGCCTGTGTCGCTGTCTGCGGTTTCAGGACTCTCTTTGCGTCGGCGCGGGGTCTTCTTGGTGTCGGCCATTCTACCCTCTTGTTAACAGTTGCATTTCTTGAACTGATTATACCCCACCCTGCACACAATCAAATCGCGATCGGGAATACTGTGAACTGGCCCGGCAAAATCTTCAGCCTATACTAGACTTGATCGATATCCTCGTTACCGATCACACAATACACCTGCACGATGGACAGTCTCAGAATTCTCATCAAACCGTTTGCGCTCACGCTTGGTGCGCTGATGCTCTACAACGGAATCGTCCATGTACTGACCGGCATGGATCCGGCCCATACCCTGTGGTTCACAGTGAGTGCCCTGCTGGCGATGGCCACCGGTTTCGCCTTTTTCTATACCAGCCTGTTCCAGCCGCTGCATAAGGCCCAGGAGCTGTTGCAGCGCATCGCCCTCAATGAAGAGCCCGAGCAGGCGGAACGGCTGTTCAGCGATCTGGCCTCACGACAACCGGCTCTGTTGCAGCCGCTCACTCGCGTCCACCGGTTGCTGTCCGATTTCCGTCAATCAGCGGGCAAACTGGCCACCACATCCAGCCACAGCGCCATTTCCGCGGCCGAGGTGTCCTTTTCCGTATCCCAGTTGCGCCAGCGCATCGACGGACAGGCGCAGGAAGTGGCCCAGGTCGCCGAGTCCTCCGAGGTCATCACCCGGCTCGGCAAGCAGGTCGCGGAATACTCCGAGGAGGCGCGTGGCTACTCCCATGAAGCCCGTGTCGACAGCGAACAGGGACGGCAGGTCCTTCAGCTGACGCACGGCAAGATCGAGAGCATCCTGCAGAATACCGAGAACGCCTACAGCAGCATCGATGCGCTGAGCCGCAATTCGGACAAGATCAAGGAAGTCACCCAGGTGATCGATGAGATCGCCGGACAGACCAACCTGCTGGCATTGAATGCCGCCATCGAGGCGGCCCGCGCCGGAGAGATGGGCCGCGGCTTCGCCGTGGTTGCCGATGAGGTGCGTTCACTGGCGGCGCGCACCACCGAAGCCACCGGCGAAGTCGCCCGCATCATCGAACAGAATCACAGCCAGACCGCCGAGGTCGTCGCCCTGTTCCGTCAACTGGCAGAAGAGGTACGGGAAGGGACGGAATCGATCAGTTCGATCGAAGGCATTCTGGGCAATGTCACGGCCAAGGTCAGTGGCGTTGAGGAGCGCATCGGCAGTATTGCCGAGCATGCACGCGAGAATCACCAGCACTTGGAGACCATCAGTGCCTCGGTATCCCGTCTCAACGAGGAGCTGTCGGAAAGCGCCCAGCATGTGCACCGTCTGGACGAAGAGGCCGAGACATTCACCGGCATGGCCGAACAGGCGAATGCCGCGCTGGCCGAGCTGGCCATCGACGGCATACACCAGGATGTCTACCGTATCGCCGAAACCGCGGCGCAGCGCATCGGTCAGCAGTTCGAGGCGGCCATCGCGCGCGGAGAAATCAGTGAAAGCGACCTCTTCGACCGCGACTACCAGCGCATCGAGGGCAGTGACCCGGCCAAATACCATACCCGCTATGACCGTTTCGCCGATGAGTTGTTGCCGACCATTCAGGAACCGATCCTGGCCGAACACCCCTTCATCGCCTACGCCATTGCCACCGATCCGAACGGCTATGTGCCGACCCACAACAACAAGTTCTGTCAGCCTCTGACGGGTGACCCGGCGAAAGACCTGGCCGGCAACCGCACCAAGCGCATCTTTGACGACCCGACCGGCTCACGCTGCGGCAACCATACCCGCAAGCTGCTGTTGCAGACCTACAAACGGGACACCGGCGAGGTCATGCACGACCTGTCGGTACCGGTCCATGTCAACGGCAAGCATTGGGGTGGCTTCCGCATCGGCTATCTGAGCTGAACGCGCCTCACCGCCCGTTCACGTCCGGTTGCAGGGCTGCTCCACCCCTGAAGGCCTGAAACAGGCTGCGCAGCGCGAAGGCAAGCAGAAACAGCCCACCCGCAGTCCTCGCTGCGGTCTCGAGCCCCGGCCACTGGATCAGCAACAGATGAAACCCCGGCACCCCGGCAAGGATCAGCACGGCATCGGACAATGCACAGATCAGGCAGACCGGGAACACCCTCTCCCGCCGGAGCCCCTGGCGCAGGACGAAGGCATTCCGGGCACCAATGGCCACGATCAGCGACAAACCCGGACCGAATCCCGCGATCCAGGCATCGAGCGGCGACATCAATCGATCTTGAGTGTGTATCCGAGCCGGGCAACCTCCAGCTTTTCCTGTTTGAGATCCGCCTTGGTCAACGGGTGATGCTTGAGGTATTTCTTGGGGAATTTGAGCTTGAGCTTCCGGTTCTTGAGCTTGAGCTTCAGCTTGCGCTGGCCGTCCCAGTCGCGGCTGCGCTCGAGAATGATGGCCAGGCGCAGCAGCAAGAGGATCAGCTCGAAATGCTCCGGCAGGCGCGGCATATTCTCGATCAGATCCATGCGCAGCTTGCCACGCTGCAGCCGCATCATCAGGCCCAGAGTGTTCTGCATCTCGCGCGAGAAACCCGGCATGTCGGATTGCTCAACGATATACCCGCTGTGGTCCGGATAGTTGCTGTGGGAAATGTTGAGCCCCACTTCATGCAGCCGCGCGGCCCAGTGCAGTAACTGCCGTTGCACGCCCTGTTTGGGCAGCCCCAACTGATCGTGCAAC
>JALSKD010000126.1 GCA_026989015.1 Gammaproteobacteria bacterium | reverse complement strand
GGAGTCGGCACGCCTTCCGCGTCGAGGCTGGAGACCAGCGCCTCGCCGGTGCCCAGCTGGCCGATCACCTTGCGAATGTCGATCTTCGGATTGGGCCTGAAGGTGTCGGCCACGGTATTGATCGCCTTCTTGTCCTTGGGCGTAAAGGCGCGCAGGGCATGCTGCACGCGCAGACCCAGCTGGCCGAGCACGTCCTCCGGGATGTCCAGCGGGCTCTGGGTGACGAAATAGATGCCCACCCCCTTGGAACGGATCAGCCGCACCACCTGTTCGATCTTTTCCAGCAGCGGTTTCGAGGTCTGGTCGAAGAGCAGGTGCGCTTCATCGAAGAAACAGACGAATCGCGGCTTGTCGGCATCGCCGACCTCCGGCAGATTCTCGTAGAGTTCCGACATGAACCACAGCAGGAAGGCTGCATAGACCCGCGGTGATCGTGACGACAGCCGGGTGGCGTCGAGAATGCTGATAAGGCCCAGCCCGGAGAAATCGGTGATCATCACATCCTTGAGATCCAGTGCTGGCTCGCCGAAAAAATCCTCGGCGCCCTGTTCGTCGAGCACCAGCAGCTTGCGCTGGATCGCCGCCACGCTGCTGCCGGAGATATTGCCGTAGTCGGCCTTCAACGCCTTGGCATTGTCAGCCATCCAGTTGAGGAGGGCCTTGAGGTCCTTGAGGTCGAGCAGCAGCAGGCCTTCCTCGTCGGCCAGGTCAAAGGCAGCGTAGAGGATGCCGGTCTGGGTGTCGTTGAGTTCCAGCAGACTGGACAGTAGCAGCGGTCCCATGTCGGAGACGCTGACCCGCAACGGCAACCCCTGCTCGCCAAAGATGTCCCACAGCACGGTGGGATTGGCGCGCGGCCGGTAATCCTCGATGCCGATCTTTTCCACCCGTTCGTCGATCTTGGGATGAGGCTTGCCTGGCTGCGACAAGCCGGAGAGATCACCCTTGATGTCGGTCACGAACACGGGTACGCCGATACGTGAAAAACCCTCTGCGAGTATTTGCAAGGTGACGGTTTTACCGGTTCCCGTGGCGCCCGATACCAGGCCGTGGCGATTGCCCATGGCGGCATCGAGGAAGATCTGCCCGTCTTCGGCGCCCCCGATCAGGATCTGTTCAGTCATGCGGTAGTTCCCTGGTTTTCCTGTTTGCGATGGGCGGGAGGATACTGCAAACCGCCCAGCCGCAGAAGGCCGTCACTCGGGCACCGCGATTTCGCCCGACTCCTTGATGGTCTCCATCGCTACCAGACTGCGTGAATCGCGCACACCGGGCAGATCGCGGACGATTTCGCCGAGCAACGCGCGGTAAGCGGCCATGTCGGCGATGCGAATCTTCAGCAGGTAATCGAAATCACCGGATACCAGATGGCATTCCTGGATTTCCGGCCAGCGGGTGACCGCGCGACGGAAATCCTCGAACACCTTTTCCCCGCCACGGGTGTAGTCGAGGCTGATCTCGACGAAGACCAGCAAACCGGCCCCCAGGCGGTCGGCCGCAAGCCGGGCATGGTAGCCGGTGATCCAGCCACCCCGCTCCAGCTTGCGCACGCGCTCCAGACAGGGCGAGGTGGACAGGCCGACCCGCTCGGCCAGTTCAACATAAGGGATGCGACCGTCGCCTTGCAGTTCGCGCAGTATGCGTCGATCGATACGGTCCGGGTTCCGGTGCTTGTCAGCCATGGTATTTCCTGTGTATTTGCTATATTTCGAATTTTATTCCGGTGATCAATGAAATTCAGAATTTTTTCATGGTGAATCGGCGCTAATATCCGAATTTTACATCGCGCAGGACATCACCATGAACATCCTCGTACTCGGCGCCGGGGTGATCGGCGTCACCACCGCCTGGCAACTGAACCGTCTCGGCCACCGGGTCACCGTGCTGGAGCGCCAGCCGGCGGCCGCCGAGGAAACCAGCCACGCCAACGCAGGGCAGATCTCGCCCGGCTATTCCGCCCCCTGGGCTGCGCCGGGCATCCCCCTGAAAGCCGTAAAATGGCTGCTCGGGCGGCATTCCCCCTTGCGCATTGACCCGAAGCCGGAATGGGACAAGCTGCGGTTCATGGCACGGATGCTGGCGCAATGCACACCCCGCGCCTATGCCGTTAACAAGGACCGCATGCTACGCCTTGCCGAATACAGCCGTCAGGCGCTGGCCGAGGTCATCGCCGAAACGGGGATCGAGTTCGATCACCGCGAGCGGGGTACGCTGCAGCTGTTCCGCAGCCACAAGCAGATGCATGCGGCGCGGGCCGATATCGCTCTGCTGGAACGCCAGGGCATCCCCCATGAACTGCTGACGGTTCAGGGTTGTGCGCAGATCGAGCCGGCACTGGAACGGGTGCGTCACAAGCTGGTCGGGGGCCTGTTCCTGCCGCTGGACCAGACCGGTGATTGCCAGGCCTTCACCCGTGGACTGGCCGAACGCTGCACGGCACAGGGGGTGCGCTTCCTCTATGGAATCGAGGTGCGAAGCCTGATTCAGGAAGCCGGTCGGCTGAGCGCGGTGGAGACCGACGCCGGCCGCTTCGAGGCCGACGCCTGCGTCGTGGCAATGGGCAGCTATTCCACCGCACTGCTCCGGCCGCTGGGAATCCACAGCCCGGTCTATCCGGTAAAAGGGTATTCCATTACCTTGCCCGTATGCGATGACAGGGCAGCACCCCTGTCCACTCTGATGGACGAAACCCACAAGGTGGCCATCACCCGTCTCGGTGACCGCATACGCGTGGCCGGCACCGCCGAACTGGCCGGTTTCGACCTGCGTCTGAAACCGGAGCGCCGCGCCACCCTGCGTCATGTGGTTGGCGATCTGTTTCCCGATGCCTTCGATGGCGATGCGGACGACGCCTTCTGGTGCGGGCTGCGCCCGATGACGCCGGACGGTACGCCTCTGGTCGGCCGCAGCCCGGTGGAAGGCCTGTGGCTCAACACCGGACACGGCACCCTGGGCTGGACCATGAGCTGCGGCTCGGCACGGCTGCTGGCGGACCTGATATCGGGACGGCAACCTGAAATCCCCCATGAAGACCTGACCATAGTGCGCTATCGGCGGAGTCCGGCTGACGCATCATCGGCCAACCCGGTCATTCATGCCCCTAATTGAGGCATATCAACTGACAATTGGCCGAATTTTGAGGGCTTGGGATATACTGCCCGTTCGAACAACAACCGGAAGATTTCGCCATGCTGGTAGAAGATGTGATGACCACCTCGCTCAAGACCGTGAACCCTGACACCCCCATGTCCGAGGTCGTGACCATGATGTGCCTGTTCCGTCTCAGCGGCATACCGGTGGTGGAGGACGACAACAAGCTGGTGGGCATGATCGCCGAGCGCGATGTGCTGGACCCGCTGTTCCCGACCTTCGAGGACATGCTCGACGGCGGTGCCGCGCCGGCAATGGACCTGGGCACCGCGCTCGACAAGTACAATGACGTCACCGCCAAGAAGGTCAGCGACCTGATGACCCGCAATGTCATCACCGTCTCTCCGGACATGCAGATCCTCAAGGCCGCCGCTCGCATGGTCGGCAAACGCTTCCGGCGCATCCCGGTCGCTGTCGGCGACCGCCTGGTCGGCATGCTCAGCCTGGGCGATGTGCACAAGGCACTGTACCGCGAGCACGCCAAGAAGAAACTCTGAGCCCCTTCTTTCCTCCGCGGGGCCTTCAACGCAAGGCCCCCGCTACCGTCTCTTGCCGCTCAGAAACCTTCCAGCACAATCTTGCCGATGGACTGGCCGCTCTGGATGATGTTGAAGGCCTCCCGTACATGCTGCGCATCGATCACGCCCAGATGCCGCGTCATGGTGGTGTGGATGTCTCCACGCTCCACCAGCGCCGCGAGCCTTGAGAGAATCATTCCCTGCCGCGAGCGCAGGTCTGTATCGAACAGCGCGCGCGTGAACATGAACTCCCAGTGCAGGGACAGGCTCTTCTGTTTCATCGACAGGATATCCAGCGGCTCGGCGGGGCTGTCGATCAGCGCCAGACGGCCTTCCGGTCGCAACAGTTTCACCAGCTCCGGGAAATGGGTATCGCTGTGGGTCAGGCTGGCCGCGTGGCTGATGTCCTTGAATCCGAGAGCGGCCATCTCCTCGCTCAGCGGGTTGCGGTGATCCAGCACCCACTGCGCTCCCATCTGCAGCACCCAGTCCCGTGTTTTCTGGCGTGATGCCGTGGCGATCAGCGTGGCGCCGGTCAGGCGGCGCGCCAGCTGCAACAGAATGGAGCCTACCCCACCGGCGGCCCCGGTCACCAGCAGGCGCTTGTCCTCGTGGGGGTGACGGTGCAACTCCAGCCGGTCGAACAGAATCTCCCATGCGGTGAGACCGGTCAGCGGCAGGGCCGCGGCTTCGGCGAAATTCAGCGATTCCGGCTTGTGCGCAAGAATGCGCTCGTCGACGAGCTGGAATTCCGCCTGACAGCCGGGACGGTTGACCTCCCCGGCATACCAGACCTCGTCGCCCACGATGAAATCCCGCACCTCATCGCCGACATCGACCACCACACCGGCCGCATCCCAGCCCAGAACCTTGAACTCGCCCTCGTCGGGCTGTACCGACTGGCGGATCTTCAGGTCCACCGGATTGATGGCAATGGCGCGGACCTCGATCAGGCAATCGCGTGGCCCCGGGCTGGGGGTATCCAGCGTCACATCCTGCAGGGACAGCGGATCGTCATCCGCGGCATTCCGGGTATAGGCAACGGCTTTCATTGGTCACACCTCGATTGTGAAAGGGAACATGTGCACAGGATACGCCGCGAGGCGCATGAAAAACAGCAGGAATCCGATCGTACAAAACACTTTAATTACTCATGATAAATAACTGTCATTATTGATATTTGTTCTGGTCACAATGCAACCCATGCTTGCAAAGAGCATGCACTGTCACGAAACTGTCATCTTTGGAGGGTACAACGCATTTGCCCTCCCCATACCCATTGGTACCGGATGCACATACTCATCATCGAAGACGAAGCCGCCATTCGCGACATGATCCGCCTGTCGCTGGAACAGGCAGGCTACCGCGTCAGCGGCTGCGCGGATGCCGAGACCGCGCGCCGCGAGATCGTCGAATGGAAACCCGACTGCCTGATCGTTGACTGGATGCTGCCTGGCGATTCCGGAATCGATCTCGTCCACTGGCTGCGCCGTCAACCCGGCCTGCAACAGATACCGGTACTGATGCTGACCGCCCGGTCCGAGGAGACCGACACCATCACCGGTCTCGAGGCCGGCGCCGACGATTACATGACCAAGCCCCTGTCTCTGCGCGAGCTGCGTTCGCGCATCAAGGCCCTGCTGCGCCGCCCCGCCCAATGGCAGGATCAGCCCCAGCTGTTGCGCGACGGGCCGATCCAGCTCAATATCGAAACCCATGAACTCGCCATCGACGGTCAACCGGTAAAATTGTCGAAAAAGGAATTCCAGCTCCTCAAGTTCTTCCTCGGCCACCGCAACCGGGTGTTCAGCCGCGACCGCATCCTCGATGCGGTATGGGGCAGCGACCGTTACCTCGAGGACCGCACCGTCGATGTTCATGTACTGCGCCTGCGCAAGCTGCTCAAGCCCTGGGGGCTGGACCGCTGCATCCAGACCGTGCGCGGCAGCGGCTACCGCTTTCACTGCGATGAGGCGCAACACGGGCAGTGAAGCAACTGCTGCGCCATGAAGCCCCGGCCCTGCTGATCACCCTGGTCAGCGCGCTGCTGCTGGCCCTCGGCAGTGACGACTGGCGTCTGGCCTTTGTGCCCTTCCTGTTTCTTGCCTGGTGGCTGTACCTGCGCCTGTTGCGCCTGGAACGCTGGATCGACAACGGCATGAAGCCTGCCGATGCCCCCCACGACAGCGGCCTGGTCGGGGAAATCCTGCGTCAACTGGTCCGCCGCGCACGGGCCCAGGGCAAACGCAAGAAACGCATCAATCAATTGCTCAAGCGCATCAACCGCCAGATCGCCGCCCTCCCCGACGCCACCCTGGTGCTCGGTCCGCAGCTGGAGATCGAATGGAGCAATGCCCCCGCCGAGCTGCTGCTCGGTATCCGCCATCCCGCCGATCGCGGTCAGCAGCTGGGCAACCTGCTGCGTGACGAGAAACTGCTGCGCTACATTCGCAACCCCATCGGACGCAAGCCCTTCGAAGCACCGTCGCCGGTGGACCCACAAATCCAGTTGCGCTTTCGGTCAGTACCCATCGACCGCAGGCAACGCCTGTTGATCGTGCGCAACATCAGCGAACAGAAGCAGATGGAACAGGCACTGAAGCAGTTCGTGGCCCACGCCTCCCACGAACTGAAGACCCCGCTGACCACCATCAGCGGTTACCTGGAAATGCTCGAGGACGAGCCGGGCATCAGTGATGCCGGCCGCCAGGCCCTCTCCGTCGCCAACGAACAGGCGGGGCGCATGGAACAACTGATCCGCGATCTTTTGCAACTGTCACGGCTGGAAAGCCGAACCCTGGAAACGGACGAAGGCGAGGAACTGGACCTTCTGGAAGTCAGCCAGCGACTGATCGACGGCCTGCCCGACGCGGATCAGCGCAGGCGCGTCCGCGTTCATACCGTCCCCGGACTCAAACTGCGCGGTTCGCGCCTGGAACTGGAAAGCATTCTGCAAAACCTGATCGACAACGCCCTCAAGTACACCGAAGGGAAGGTCGAGCTGAAGGCCGCGGAAGACGAAGACGGGCAGATCGTGCTCGAAGTGGAGGATCAGGGGCCGGGGATTCCGAGGGAAGAACTGCAGTCCATCCGCCGCCACTATTACCGCGGCAAGGACACTACCGCGCGCCGCATTCCGGGCTCGGGCCTGGGGCTGGCCATCGTCGAGGAAGCGGCACGGTTGCACGGCGCGCGGCTGGAGATCGACAGCGATCCAGAGCGAGGCAGCCGCTTCCGCGTGATCTTCCCGGCCTGGCGCAACCTGCGCAAAGACAAGGATGCACCGGGAATTGTTCGTCTGTAGCTGAAGCACTGTCCATCGGTCATTCCGAAAAAACGCGGCCGAAGCCGCGTTTGGGTGATGAACCGTCAGCGCATTCCGTTTACGGCAACATCATGCCGCGGATGGTGAAGTAGAGTATGGCGGCCATGAAGCCGGAAGCCGGCACCGTGACCAGCCATGCGGCGACGATCTTCATCAGTGCCGAACGCTTGACCAACTCCTTGCGATAGACCTTCGCCAGCCGCTTGCGCTCTTTCTTGCTCAAATCGGCCGGCGCGGCGTGGCGTTTCAGTTCCTTGATCATCTGCCCCTTTTCATCCACCGAGGCATGGCGGAAGCGCTCGAGAAACTCTTCGACCACGGCCTGATCCTGACCCTTGTGGTGCTCGATGATCTCCTGCTCCATGCGCGCATAACTGGCCTTGAGAAATTCCCGCAGGAATCCCACGCCGAAGACCGCACCCACGGCAATGTGGGTGGAACTGACCGGCAGACCCAGCTGACTGGCGATGATGACCGTGATCGCGGCCGCCATGGCGATGGAGAAGGCACGCATCTGGTCCAGCTCGGTGATCTCGCTGCCGACGGTGCGGATCAGCTTGGGGCCGTAGAGCGCCAGGCCGATGGCGATGCCGATGGCGCCTACCAGCATCACCCACAGCGGGATCGGTGCCTTGGTGGCGACATCGCCGTGAACGATGGCTTCGTTGATGGCCGCCAATGGCCCGACCGCATTGGCCACATCGTTGGCGCCATGGGCAAAACTGAGCAGGGCCGCGGCAAAGATCAGCGGCAGTGTGAACAGCTTGTTCACGCCTTCCTTGTCGTTCCCGCCCTTGTCCGCGGTTCTGACAATCATCGGGCGGATCACGAAATAGATGGCAATGGCAACGGCCAGTCCCAGGGCCAGGGCCATCGGAAACTCCACCTTGATGAGTTTCTTCAGTCCTTTGACAATGAGGTAGGTGGCAAAGGCCCAGGCCATCAGCGACACCATCACCGGCACCACCCGCTTGGCGGCGGCGCGCATGTCCTTGCGGTAGGTGATGAAGCGCTTGATCATGTACAGGAAAAAGGCCGCGATGATGCCGCCCAGTACCGGCGAGATGACCCAGCTGGCGGCGATCTGCGCCATCTTGCCCCAGTTGGCGATGTCCATGCCGCCCGCCGCGATGCCGGCGCCGAGCACGCCGCCGACGATGGAATGGGTGGTGGATACCGGCGCGCCCAGATAGGTGGCGATGTTGAGCCAGATGGCGCCGGCCAGCAGCGCCGCGGTCATCAGCCACACGAACATGTCCTTGTCGGCGATCAGCGCCGGGTCGATGATGCTCTTTTTGATGGTACTGACCACATCGCCACCGGCAATCAACGCCCCGGCGGCTTCGAAGATGGCCGCAATCAGGATCGCGCCGGCCAGGGTCAGGGCCCGCGAACCGACGGCCGGACCCACATTGTTGGCGACATCGTTGGCGCCGATGTTCATCGCCATGTAACCACCGATCATCGCCGCCGCGGCCAGCATGTAGCCACCGTCGAGATCGGCGTAGGAACCACCGGTGAACAGCAGGATGACGATGACGAACAGCGAACCCACGCCGAGGCGCATCAGCTCGCCCTGGCTGGGCTCGGCAGCCCGTTCGAGCTGGTTGATGTTTTTGAGATCCATGATTGAAACCACCGTGATCAGGAATGCGGCCGCAAGGCTAATCGAAAAACCCCGCGAATTCATCCCCTATTTGTCACAAAGCCGTCATATTCCGCTCCCATAATGCGCCGCATCAATCAACCACTGGAAAGACATGATGATGAAAACCCGCACTACAGCCCTCGCCCTGGTGACCGCCACACTGCTGACCGCAGGCCCGTCCGCCTACGCCGCCGGTCGTGACCAGATTGCCATTGTTGGCTCTTCAACCGTCTACCCCTTCGCCACCGTGGTGGCCGAGAAGTTCGGCAAGAAGACCCGGTACAAGACGCCGAAGATCGAATCCACCGGTTCCGGCGGCGGCATGAAGCTGTTCTGCGCGGGCGTGGACCTCAACACCCCCGACTTCACCAACGCGTCCCGCCGCATCAAAAAGTCGGAATACGACAAATGCATGAAGAACGGCGTCAACTCGATCACCGAGATCCAGATCGGCTTTGACGGTATCGCCATCGCCAATTCGGTCAAGGCCCCCCTGTTCAAGCTCAGCCGCAAGGATCTGTTCCTGGCACTGGCCAAGAAGGTGCCCGCCACCGACGGCAGCCAGAAACTGATCGACAATCCCTACACCACCTGGAAACAGGTCAACCCGACGCTGCCCGACGCCCGCATCGAGGTGCTTGGCCCGCCTCCGACCTCCGGCACCCGTGACGCCTTCGCCGAACTGGCGATGGAAGGCGGTTGCAAGCAGTTCGGCTGGATCAAGGCCATGAAGAAAACCGACAAGCCGAAATACAAGGCCATCTGCCACGGCATCCGCGAGGACGGCGCCTATATCGAGGCCGGCGAGAACGACAACCTGATCGTCGAGAAACTGGCGGCCAACCCGAACGCACTGGGCATCTTCGGCTTCTCCTTCCTGGAGCAGAACGACGACAAGGTGCAGGGTTCGATCATCGAAGGCAAGGCACCCGAGTTCGAAACCATCGCCGACGGCTCCTACCCGATCTCGCGGCCGCTGTTCTTCTACAGCAAGAACGCGCACATCAAGTCGGTACCGGGCATGAAGGAATACATGACCGAATTCACCAGCGAAGCCGCCTTTGGCGACGAGGGCTATCTGGTGGACAAGGGACTGATCCCGCTGGCGCCCGAGCAGCGCGAGGCCATGCGCAAGGCCGTGCGCGAACTGACGCCGCTGAAGCTGTAAACTGCCCACGCTTCGTGTAACCCCGGCCACCGGTGCGAAAGCGCCGGTGGCCTTTGCACATCAAACCCGGACCCGAAATGAACAGTTACTACCTTCTGCTCGTCATCGCTCTGGTCAGCCTGGGCGCCTATGCGCTGGGCCTGCACCGTGCGCGACGGCTCGGCCAGGAACAGCTGAAGTCCCTGCCCGAGCATTACGGTGCGCTGGCCGCATTGTGGGCGGGCCTGCCGGCGTTGCTGCTGTTGCTGGCCTGGCTGGTGGCCGAGCCGATTGTCCTCGACCGACAACTGGCCGCCAACCTGCCGGAGCTTTCACAACTGTCGTCCACCGAGCAGCAGCTTGAGCTGAACCGCATCAAGCTCAAGATCGACAGTGGCGAGGCCGATGGCGATCCGGTCATCGAGCAGGCCATCGAGCTCTACCGCGCGCACCGAAAGGAAAGCCGTTGGATCATCACCGCACTGTCGCTGGCGTTGGCACTGTCGGCACTGGTCTTTGCCGGCAGCCGCCGGATCATCCGGCTGCATGCGCGGCGCAAGGTCGAGGGGACGATCAAACTGCTGCTGATGGCGAGTTCCGGCGTGGCCATTCTGACCACCCTGGGCATCGTGCTGTCGGTGCTGTTCGAGTCACTGCGCTTCTTCCATTCTGTGCCGTTGAGCGAATTCATGTTCGGCACCGTCTGGAGCCCGCAGACCGCGCTGCGCGCCGATCAGGTGGGCTCCTCCGGTTCCTTCGGCGCGATCCCCCTATTCGCGGGCACGCTGCTGATCTCGGCCATCGCGCTGTTGATCGCCGTCCCGCTGGGACTGATGTCCGCCATCTACCTGTCGGAATACGCCGGCAAGCGCATGCGCGCCTTCGCCAAGCCGGCGCTGGAAGTGCTGGCCGGCATACCGACCGTGGTTTACGGCTTCTTCGCCGCACTGACGGTGGCTCCCCTGGTCCGTGACGCGGGCCAGTCGCTGGGCCTCAATGTATCCTCCGAAAGCGCGCTGGCCGCCGGACTGGTGATGGGCGTGATGATCATTCCCTTTGTCTCCTCGCTGTCCGACGATGTGATCAACGCCGTGCCGCAGGCCATGCGCGACGGTTCGCTGGCGCTGGGTGCGACCCGCTCGGAAACCATCCGCCAGGTGATCATTCCCGCCGCCCTGCCCGGCATCGTCGGCGGCGTGCTGCTTGCCGCCTCGCGCGCCATTGGCGAAACCATGATCGTGGTCATGGCCGCCGGCCTCGCCGCCAACCTGACCGCCAACCCGCTGGAAGCGGTCACCACGGTCACCGTGCAGATGGTCACCCTGCTCACCGGCGATCAGGAATTCGACAGCCCGAAAACCCTCGCTGCCTTCGCGCTGGGGCTGATGCTGTTCGTCACCACCCTGCTGCTGAACATCATCGCCCTGCGCACCGTCCGCAAGTATCGAGAGCATTATGAATAACACCGATATCGTTCGCCAGAGCCTCAAGCGGCGCTACCGCAAGGAACGCCGGTTCCGCGCCTACGGCATGATCGCCGTCGCCACCGGCTTCCTGTTCCTCGGCTTCCTGCTCACCGACATCGTCACCAAGGCATTGCCGGCCTTCAGTCTCACCGAGCTGCGCCTGGACATCCCGATGGACCGGGAGAGCCTGGGCCTGGCCGAGGACGCGGAGATCAGCGAAGACACCCTGCGCGCCCTGCCCTACAGCCAGATCATCAAGAAAAGCCTGCGCAGCCTGTTCCCGGACATACGCAAGCGCAAGCAGAAAAAACTGCTCTACAAGCTGATCTCCAGCGGCGCCGAATTCGATCTCCGCGACCGGCTGGTGGCGCACCCGGAATGGATCGACGGCCCGCCGCAAAGCCTGTGGCTGACCGCCGACGATGATGTGGACACCTGGTACAAGCTGGACACCCAGGTCAGCCGCATCAAGCCGCTGCAGGCGGAACTGATCCAGGCACTCGAAACACAGGACCGGATCCGTACCGCCTTCAACACCCACTTCTTCACCCGCAGCGACTCACGCGAACCGGAGATGGCCGGCATTCGCGGTGCGCTGGCCGGCTCCTTCTGGACCCTGCTGGTCACCTTTGTGATCACATTGCCGATCGGTGTCGCGGCGGCATTGTATCTGGAGGAGTTCGCGCCCCAGAACCGGCTGACCGATTTCATCGAAGTCAACATCAACAACCTGGCGGCGGTGCCGTCCATCGTGTTCGGCCTGCTGGGACTGGCGATCTTCATCAACTTCTTCGGCATGCCGCGCTCGGCGCCGCTGGTCGGCGGCCTGGTGCTGACGCTGATGACACTGCCGACCATCATCATCTCGGCACGGGCCGCCATCAAGTCGATACCGCCATCGATCAAGGAAGCCGCCTACGGCCTCGGCGCCTCGAAGATGCAGGTGGTGTTCCACCATGTGCTGCCGCTGTCGATGCCGGGCATCCTCACCGGCTCCATCATCGGCATGGCCCAGGCGCTGGGCGAAACCGCGCCGCTGCTGATGATCGGCATGGTCGCCTTCATCGTCGAGATACCCGAGGGCGTGCTGGATTCGGCCACCGTGCTGCCGGTACAGATCTACCTCTGGTCCGACAGCCCGGAGCGGGCCTTCAGCGCCTTGACGGCAGCGACCATCCTGGTGCTGCTGGGCTTTCTGGCGACGATGAACGCACTGGCCATCTTCCTGCGCAAGCACTTCGAGCGGCGCTGGTAAACTTTCATTTTTTTCACTGACTTGTATGCATTCATGAACGCACAACCCCAAGCCCTTGACCCGGCACAAGAAACCGTAGGCACCCCTTTCATCGACGACCCCAAGATCTCGACCCGTCATGTCGATGTCTGGTACGGCGACAAGCAGGCGATCTTCGACGCCAGCCTCGATGTCGGCAACAACGAGGTGGTCGCCCTGATCGGACCTTCCGGCTGCGGCAAGTCGACCTGGCTGCGCTGCCTCAACCGGATGAACGACACCATCGACATCTGCCGCGTCGAGGGCGAGCTGAAACTGGATGGCGAAGACATCTACGACCGCGCCATGGACCCTGTACTGTTGCGCGCGCGGGTCGGCATGGTGTTCCAGAAACCCAACCCCTTTCCCAAATCGATCTATGACAATGTGGCCTATGGCCCGCGGCTGCACGGCCTGGCGCGCAACCGCGCCGACATGGATGAAATCGTGGAAACCAGCCTGCGCCGCGCCGGACTCTGGGACGAGGTCAAGGACCGTCTCGACGCGCCCGGCACCGGGCTTTCGGGCGGGCAGCAACAGCGTCTGTGCATCGCCCGCACCATCGCCGTCGGCCCGGAAGTGATCCTGATGGATGAGCCGGCCTCGGCGCTGGACCCCATCGCCACCGCCATCATCGAGGAATTGATCGACGAGCTGCGCGAAAACTACAGCATCGTCATCGTCACCCACTCCATGCAGCAGGCCGCGCGTGTCTCCCAGCGCACCGCCTATTTCCACATGGGCCGCATCATCGAGGTCGGCGACACCAAACAGATCTTCACCAACCCGCGTCACCAGCTGACGGAAAACTACATCACCGGAAAATTTGGATAAGCCATGAACGAAACCCATCTCACAGGACATATCTCCAAGCGCTTCGATACGGAACTGGAAGACCTGCGCAGCCAGGTACTGGCCATGGGCGGCCGGGTCGAGGAACAGGTGGCCAACGGTCTCAGATCACTGATCGAATCCGACGCTGCGCTGGCCGAACAGGTGGCCGGAAACGACCACCGCATCAACGCCATGGAAGTGGCCATCGACGAGAAATGCGTCGATATCCTCGCCCGCCGCCAGCCCGCCGCCAGCGACCTGCGGCTGGTGGTCGCCATCATCAAGACCATTACCGACCTCGAGCGCATCGGCGATCAGGCCGAGAAACTGGGCCGTTTCGAGCTGGAACTGATCGCCGAGGGCAGCACCTCGAGCCAGTACGCCCAACTCGAACATCTGGGTGAACGGGTGATCCGCATGCTGCGCAAGGCACTGGATGCCTTTGCCCGCCTCGACGATGAAGCGGCGCTCAAGACCATCAAGCGTGACAACAAGATCAACGCCGAATACGAAGCCCTGACCCGCCAGCTGATCACCCTGATGATGGAAGACCCGCGCAGCATCAAGAACGCACTGCGGGTCAGCTGGTGCGCACGGGCGCTGGAACGCATCGGCGATCACGCCAGCAATATTTGCGAATATGTCATCTTCCTGGTGCGCGGCAAGGATGTGCGCCACATCGACTACGGCACCCTCAAGAAACAGCTCAGGGAATAACCACAATCAGCAACAACCGCCGGAGCCGCCCATCTCGCCGGCGGTTTCGGTACCGAAGGGCAAGGCCGTGCCGCAGCCCTCGAAGATGCCGAAGTGGGTCGAGAAATCCCCGTAAAAGTCGAAGAACGGCGCAAAACGGGTGTCGTGGAGCATGCGCCAGGTATTGCCACAGACCGGAAACAGACGCCCTTTGTCGATGGCATGGTGCTTGTCCAGCTGCAGGCGGTGTTCATGGTGGGGAATGCCGCCCCGGTAGCGCACCGCCTGGCCGTAATCCTCGCAGTGGCTTTACAGACCGTCGAGCTTGAACAGGCGGTAGGTGGCGGAGAAGAAACGGATGGGGTCGAGCATTTCGGCAATCGCCTCGTTGTCGATGGACAGCGGCCGATCCTCGACCAGTCGAGGATCGGCGAATCCGGCCTGCTTCGCCAGATTGAGGAAGTCGTTCCAGTACAGCGCTCCGCTGAGGCATTCACCCCACAAGACCGGGTCATCCAGCAGTTCCGGCGGCACCCGGCGGTCGGCATAGACATCGGAGAAATACATCTCGCCTCCGGGCTTGAGCAGCCGCCAGGCCTGCTCCAGCACCGCCGGCTTGTCCGGAGACAGGTTGATCACGCAGTTGGAGATGATGAGATCGAAACTCCCGTCATCGAGATCCAGTTCATCGAGCTTTTCGATGTAGCCCTTGCGAAAGGCCACATTGGAGCGGGCATAACCGAACTGTTCCCGGTGCCAGTCCAGATGGCGGT
>JALSKD010000125.1 GCA_026989015.1 Gammaproteobacteria bacterium | reverse complement strand
AGTTCGGCGCACCTGATCCTGGTGCCGGCCATACTCGGTTGGCCCGACCAGGGGCTGCTGTTCGATGTGGCCATGCATGTCGGCTCGCTGTCGGCGGTGGTGGTCTATTTCCGCGATGAACTGCTGCGCATGACACGGGCCTGGTTGGCCCATGTATTCCACAGGCAGGCGAGTGCCGATGCACGGCTGGCCTGGTGGGTGATCATTGGCACCGTTCCGGCGGTCACCTTTGGTGAGATATTTCAGAACACGATCGAAACCTCGCTGCGCTCGCCGCTGGTGATCGCGGCCACCACCATCGGCTTCGGCCTGCTGCTTGGCCTCGCCGACCGCATGGCCCGGCACCACCGCGACGAGTATTCGTTGGGCCTGCGCGATGCGTTGACGGTCGGACTGTTCCAGGCGCTGGCGCTGATTCCGGGCACTTCGCGCTCCGGCATCACCATGACCGCGGGGCTGTTCCTCGGCCTCAATCGTGATGCCGCGGCGCGTTTCTCGTTTCTGCTGTCGATCCCGATCATTCTCGCCAGTGGCCTGTTCAAGACCCGCGACCTGATCGCCTCCACCCAGGCCATCGAATGGGATTTGTTGCTGCTGGCCATCGGCCTTTCGGCGGTCAGCGCCTGGCTGTGCATCAAGTTGTTTCTCAGCCTCATCAACCGCATCGGTATGATGCCCTTCGTGATCTACCGCCTGCTGCTCGGGGCAATGCTGCTGTACCTCTACCTGTAAGCGGGTTCTGATCTGGAACAAGGCTGTCGCATTCAGCACTTCACAGGCAGCCTGATCTGCGGTTTCATGACGGGATGAAGACAGGAGATTCCGCCATGCAGGCCATCGACCCGAATCTGCTCGACACCGACCCCGAAATCGGTCTCGATGAAGCCGAGGCCGCGCGGCGGCTCGAACGCTTTGGCCCGAACCGGCTGGAAACCGAGGGGCAGAGTCGCTGGAAACGCCTGGCGCGCCGCTTCTGGGGGCCGATCCCGTGGATGATCGAGATCGCGGCACTGCTGTCCGCCTCGGTTCAGCGCTGGGAAGATTTCAGCATCATCATGGTGATGCTGCTGGTCAATGCCTTCGTGGACTTCTATCAGGAATCCAAGGCGCTGGATGCCATCGCGGCGCTGAAGAAAAAACTGGCGCTCACCGCACTGGTACGGCGCAATGGCCAGTGGCGGGAGATCCCCGCCGCGGAGCTGGTGCCGGGCGATATCATCAAATTGAAGATCGGTGATCTGCTGCCCGCTGATGTGCGCCTGATCGGCGGCGGCCAGTTCCTGCAGATCGACCAGTCGGCGCTGACCGGCGAATCGCTGCCAGTGAACCGCAAGCCCGGCGAAGAGGCCTATGCCAATTCGGTGGTGAAACAGGGAGAAATGATTGCTCGGGTCACTGCCACCGGGCTGGATACCTATTTCGGGCGCACCGTGGGGCTGGTGGCAAAGGCGCAAAAGGAGAGCCGCAGCCATTTCCGGCGCATGGTGATCAAGGTGGGCAATTTTCTGATTCTGCTGACGCTGGTGATGATCGCCATCATCCTGGTGCTGGGTATCCTGCGCGGTGAATCGATCACCGAGTTGCTGGTGTTCTCGCTGGTGTTGACCATTTCGGCCATCCCGGTGGCGATGCCGGCGGTGCTCACCGTCACCATGGCCATCGGTGCCACGGTACTGGCGCGCAAGCAGGCCATCGTCAGCCGGCTCGATGCCATCGAGGAGCTGGCCGGCATGGATGTGCTCTGCTCCGACAAGACCGGCACACTGACCCAGAACCGCATGACCCTGTCGGATCCCTATGTATCCGAAGGGGTGCATCCGGATGACCTGTTTTTTTACGCCGCTCTGGCCAGCCGCGAGGAAAACCACGATCCCATCGAACAACCGATCTTCGAAGCCGTTGACCGGCGCAATCTGCGCGAGCGGATGGGCGAGTGGACGCTGCGGCGCTTCACCCCCTTCGACCCGGTCAGCAAGCGCAGCGAGGCCCTGGTGGAAGACAGGGATGGCCGATGCCGGGTCGTCACCAAGGGTGCGCCCCAGGTGGTCATCGAGCTGTGCGATGAGCAGGAGTTCGACAAGAAAGCCGCCTACTGGGCAGTGGATGAATTTGCCGGCAAGGGCTTCCGTACCCTCGCCGTGGCCTGGCGTGCCGCGGACGAGGAACCGTATCATTTTGTCGGATTGATCCCGCTCTATGACCCGCCGCGCGAGGATTCGAAGCAGGCACTGGCGGAGTTGCGCCGGCAGGGCGTGGAGACCAAGATGGTCACCGGCGACAACCTGGCCGTGGCGCGTTATATCGCACGCCTGCTGGATATCGGTGACCGCATCGAGGATGTGCGTGAACTGAAAGGCGAGAAGTTGGATGAGTACCTGATGCTGGCCGAGGTCATCACCCGCGCCTTGCTGCCGATGCTGGAACGCGGCTGGTCGCGCGAGGAAATCGATGCACGGGTGCATCGCACCGTGGAACAGGTCCGCAAGGAACTGCAGGACCGCCGTTTTGGGCAGGCGACCCTGCGTCAGCATGAATCGGAGATCATCGAACAGATTCAGCAGGCCAACGGCTTCGCCCAGGTCTATCCGGAAGACAAGTATTTCATCGTCGACAAACTGCAGAAGGCGGGGCACATCGTCGGCATGACCGGCGATGGCGTCAACGACGCGCCGGCCCTGAAGAAGGCGGACGCCGGCATCGCGGTCAGTGGCGCCACCGATGCGGCGCGCGCGGCCGCGGCCATCGTGCTGATGGCGCCGGGGCTGTCGGTGATCGCCGATGCCATCCGCCAGGCGCGCATCACCTTCGAGCGCATGCAAAGCTATACCGTGTTTCGCATTGCCGAAACGATACGCATCATCATCTTCATGAGCCTGGCCATTGGCGTGTTCCAGTTCTACCCGGTGACCGCGGTGATGATCATCGTGCTGGCTCTGCTCAACGACATCCCGATACTGGCCATTGCCTATGACAACACGCGGGTCCGTGAACATCCGGTACGCTGGGACATGCATGAGGTGCTGGTGATGGCGACCTGGCTGGGCCTGGCCGGCGTGCTGTCGTCCTTTCTGTTGTTCTGGTATCTGATGATGTACCGCCACATGGACCTTGCCTTCGTGCAGTCGGTGTTTTTCGCCAAACTGGTCATCGCCGGACACGGCACCATCTACAACACCCGCATCGGCGACTGGTTCTTCAGGAAGCCCTGGCCCTCGTGGACCCTGTTTCTGGCCACCTTCACCAGCCGGGTGGTCGGTACCGTCATCGCGGTCTATGGCTTCGGACTGATGGAGCCCATCGGCTGGTACTGGGCGATGGCGATGTGGGGCTATGCCCTCGCGTGGTTCCTGTTCAACGATTTCGTCAAGGTGATGGTGCTCGACTATTACCGCAAGATCCGCCATGACTATGCCCTCTAGCCGATGAGCTGGCGCGACATCAGTCCCAACATCCGCGCCCTGGGCTGGGTCAGTTTCTGGACCGACCTGGCTTCTTCTGTGGTCACCACGCTGTTGCCGCTGTATGTGGTCTACATCCTCGATCAGGGGGTCGACAAGCTGGGGGTAGTGGTGGCGGTGGCCACCTTCGTCTCCTACGCCTTCCGCATCCTGTTCGGTTACCTCAGCCAGCGCCTGGGCCTGGTCAAGCCGCTGGTGCTGCTGGGCTATGGCATCTCCGCTGTCACCAAGCCGATGCTGGCGCTGGTGTCCAGTTACCAGGGCGTGGCCCTGATGCGAGCGCTGGAGCGCATGGGCAAGGCGGTGCGCAGTGCGCCCAAGGACGCGCTGATCAGCGCCTGGAGCGAACGCAAGCACTCGGGCAAGACCTTCGGCTTCCACAAGACCCTGGACATCGCCGGCGAACTGACCGGAGCGCTGCTGGTGTTTCTGGTGCTGATGCGTGTGCCGCTGGACGGTCAGAGCATCCGCTGGATCTTCGCCGCCACCCTGTTGCCCGGGCTTTTCGGGATGTACCTGCTGTGGCGACGGGTCGAGGATGCCCCTGCTGTCCACGCGACCCCGAAACGGCTGGTCTGGGACCGTCGCGACCGGGCGCTGATGCCGACACTGCTGGTCTATTTCCTGGCCCTGTTCTTCATGTTCAGCGATCAGTTCATGATCGTGCGGGCGCGGGATGCCGGTCTGGGCGATGCGCTGATCCCGTTGCTGGTGATGGTTTCGACCCTGACCCAGACGCTGACCAGTTACTACAGTGGCCTGCTCAGCGATCGCATCGGCAGCCGGCGGATGTTGCTCCATGCATTGCTGGCCGCGATGGCTTCGGTATTCCTGCTGCACATCGGCTGGCTGTGGCTCGGGTTCGTGTTCTACGGGCTGTTCACCGTGGTGTCATTGAACGCGATGCGCGCACTGATCTCCGAACAGGCCCGCAGCAAGGCCTTCGTGTTCGGCCTGTTCTACGGTGGCATTGCGCTCGCCGGGGCCACCGGGGCACTGGTCATCGGTCAGCTCTGGGCGCGCTACGGCTTTGATTCCGCCGTCCGCTTCTCCTTGACCGGATTGATTCTGCTCAGTCTGTATCTGGCCTGGCGCTGCACGGTTTGTGATGCCGTGGATCAGCGCCGTTCCTGATCCAGCATGCGGCCCTCCAGGGCATCGATCCAGACCTTTTGCCGCGGCAGAAGCACCTGCCAGGCAAGCCGCGGCAGGGCCTCTTCGTCGAAGAAGATCACTTGTTCGGCCGTGGATGCGGCATTCGGTGCTGCCGACACATAGATGCGCGCCAGTTCGATTGCCGATTCGGCGTCGATGCGCGCTTTGGTGTCGAAATCGTCGGGCAACGGGTGCAGGCTGCCCTCGACACGCACTATCCGCCCCTCTTCCACCAACAGGCGGACCGGCGTCGCCAGCAGTGGAATCCCCCGGAAACGCTCACGGTATTCCAGCCACTGGCGCGGGTGCGGGTCGAACAGGATGCGGGTCAGTTCGAACTGATGGGGTGCGTCGGGATCATCCACGCCGAGCGCGGCGCGGCCGATGCGGTCGAGGCGCTGCTTTTCATGTTCCAGGGTTCCGCGGCTCAGGCGGCCCTGTTCGAGGCTGTCGGGTGCCGTTTCGGTGGCGGTCAGCCGATGGCTGGCCCGTGCCGGTTCGGCACTGGGCAGGTGATCGGGCGCTGCCGGGTCGGTGACACAGGCAGAGAGGATCAGGGGCAGCAGGAGATACGCTGGGATGGGACGGGACATCATGTCCGGATGGTAGCGCCGAACACGGTCACAGTGAACCGTTGATGATCCAGCGCATGGCGGTCCTGCGGCGGACGGAGTAGGATGAAGGCATGAACATACGAAGGAGTGTGCACGATGATCTCGCAAGACGAACTGCAGAAAACCATTGATGATGTCGTCGATGAACGGCGCGGAATTCTGGCCGCCGACGAATCCACCGGTACCATCGCCAAACGCTTTTCGGCGATTGGCGTTGAATCCACTGCAGACACACGCCGTGCCTGGCGATCGTTGCTGCTCTCCACACCCGGCCTCGGCGAATACATCAGCGGCGTGATCCTGTTCGAGGAAACCCTGTCGCAATGCGACGACTCGGGGCGTCCGTTGCCCGAGGTGGCGGCTTCACAGGGAATTGTGCCGGGCATCAAGGTGGACAAGGGCAAGGGGCCGCTGTCCGGCGTGCCGGGCGATCTGATCACCTGCGGTCTGGACGGTCTTGGCGAACGGCTTGCAACCTACCGGCAGCAGAAGGCCCGTTTTGCCAAGTGGCGCGAGGTCTACCCGATCACCACGGCCAACCCGACAGCGGTCGGCCTGCAGGCCAATGCCGAGATGCTGGCGCGCTATGCGGCGGTCTGTCAGGAAGCCGGTTTCGTGCCCATCGTCGAACCGGAGGTACTGATGGACGGCGATCACGACATCGACCGCTGCGCCGAGGTGACCGAAGCGGTGTTGCGCGAGGTGTTCCATGCCTTGCATCGGCACGGGGTGGTGTTCGAACTGATGTTGCTGAAGCCCAACATGGTGTTGCCGGGCAAGGAATGCCGCAAGGCGGCGCCACAGGAAGTGGCGGAAACCACGCTGAGAACACTGCGCCGCTGTGTGCCGGCGGCGGTGCCGAGCATTCACTTCCTGTCCGGGGGACAGGGACCGGAGGAAGCCACCCTCAACCTCAATGCCATCAACCAGTTGCGTGGCAATGCGCCCTGGCAGCTGAGCATATCCTACGGTCGGGCACTGCAGCAGCCGGCGCTGCACGCCTGGGCGGGCAAGCCGGAGCATGTCGAAGCCGCCCAGCAGGCGCTGCTCAAGCGGGCGCGGCTCAACAGCTTGGCGCGGCAGGGCATGTACGACCCGTCGCTGGAAGACGAAGCACCGGGCTAAGGGCCGGGCAGGCGGTCGGGATGAGCCGGTGGCAGGTGGCGCCAGTGGCGAATCAGGAAGTAGCCGAAGATCATGCCGCCGAGGTGGGCGAAATGGGCGACCCCTGAATCGGTGCCGGTGATGCCGAAGAACAGTTCGATGCCGCCATAGATGAGCACAAACCAGCGCGCCTCGATCGGCATCGGCGGGATCAGCAGAAAGATGATGGCGCGCGGGAACATCATGCCGTAGGCCAGCAGCACGCCAAACACCCCGCCACTGGCACCGATGGTGGGGTAATAGTTGCCCGGCTCCAGATTGAGGCTCACCACCAGCAGCTGTACCAGCCCTGCGCCCAGCACACAGACCAGATAATAGACCGCGAAGCGGGCCGAACCCCACAGATTCTCCAGCGCCACGCCGAACAGCCACAAGGCGTACATGTTGAGCAGCAGGTGCATAAGGTTGCCGTGCAGAAATGCATAGCTGAGCAGTTGCCAGGGCGCAAAACCGTTGACGAAATACCCCCGTTCCTGGGCCAGGCGCACGAACTCGTCCGGCAGTACGGGCCACAACCCGAACTCGCGGATCAGTACCGGGCCGGCCAGGGACTCGAACAGAAACACCAGTACATTGGCGATCAGCAGAAATCGGATGACCGGCGGCATCAGTGAATACTGTTGCTGGATTCCTTGCAGGGGCATGGCACGCACCGTTGCGAAAAGCGGTCATGCTAGCACAGCATGCCTTGGCGTTCCCCCGTCTGCGGGCTGCCAACGGCGGCTGCGCAGGATGCGACTGAGCGGATCCTGACGGTAATACAGCCGCAGCTGCCGGTAGACACGGGGTTCCGCCTGATGCAGGCGCGCCGGCGCCTCGAAGAACTCCTCGCTGACCACGGCGAAGAACTCCGCCGGACTCTCGGCCGCATAGGGATCGATGGCCGTATGGCGGTGACGCTCGATCTGCCGCAACAGCCGACGGTAACTGGCGCTGAACACCCGCGTCCATTCGCGGCGGTCCATGTCGCGGTGCAGGGGAGGTATGCCGTTGGCGGCGCCGTTCTGCATGTCCAGCTTGTGGGCGCATTCGTGGATCACCACATTATCGCCCAGGCGGTGGTGCCGTCGGCTCGGTCGCGCATCCTTCCACGACAGAATCAGCGGGCCCCGGTCCCAGGCTTCGCCATCGAGCAGCCGTTGCTGACGGTGCACCAGACCGCTTTCGTCGATGCGTTCGTGGGGCGCGTAGAAGGCATCCGGGTAGAGAATGATCTCGGTCCAGCCGTCGTAATCGGAAAGATCCAGTTCGAGGATCGGCAGGCAGGCCTGCGCCGCGATCACCGCCCGCTGGTAGTCCGTCACCTGCTGGTCGCCGGCGCCGACAATCTGTTTGCGCTGCAGAAACAGGCTGGACAGGCGCCGCAGGCGATGGTGTTCCTGCGCGGAGAGATGGTAATGGTCGATCAGTTCGCGGCGCAGCTGCTGCCACAACGGCAGCGGAATGCGCGATCGGCACAGCAGGCGGGCCTGTCGCCGCCGTCGCCACCAGCGCAAGGGGTTGAATCCCCTCACCGGCGCAACAGCGCCAGCCAGCGCCAGACATTGAGCAGCGAGGCCAAGGCCGCAGCCACATAGGTCAGCGCCGCCGCGCGCAGGATTTTGCGCGCGGCCTGCTGCTGGCCGGGTTCCAGATAACCGGAACGCAACACCGGCAGGGCCTTGTTGAAGCTGGCGTCCAGTTCCACCGGCAGGGTCAGCAGCTGGATCAGCACCGCGAAGCCGATGACCAGAAAGGCGCCGAGCATCTGGATCGCCGTCACCGGCGGCGCGCGGTGGATCAGGGTCAGCAATGGCGCTGCGTACAGCAGCAGCGCGCCGATTCGCGAAGCCCACACCGCGGTGCCGGCCAGCCGCGTGCGCAGGGCAAACAACGGCTCGCCGGCCGCGTGTTGCAGGGCATGAGCGCATTCATGGGCCGCCACCGTGATCGAAGTCAGGCTGCGGCCGCGGTACTTGTCTTCGGTCAGGCGCACGGCGCGCGCGGAGGGGTCATAGTGATCGCCCTGTTCGGTGGTTTCCACGCGCACCTGCTGCAGCCCGAAGCGGTCGAGCAGATGGCGCGCCAGCTCGCCACCGGTGCCGGGAAAGTTGGCCTCGTCGCGCCGGTGATAGCGCTGCAGCGTCCGTTTCACCCACCACTGGGGCAGGAACGCCAGGATCAGGATCAGCAGGAAAAGCAGCAGATAGGGCATGCGCCGAGTATCGGCCGGCGCGACGGGCGATGCAACCGGGCTTCAGCCGATGAGGTGAGGAAACAACAGCCGGATGACGGCGCCGAGTTCCTCTTCTGCCCCGACTTCGGCCTGGTCGAGGTCTTCGGGCTTGAGTTCCAGTGCTTGCAGTCGCTGGGTGACAGGGGGCGAGGCATCATCGACGAACGGCAGGGGGTCGGCCCGTTCGGCGGCCAGCTGCAGCAGCGCGGCATCGGTGGAGAAATCGCCGGCTTGTGCCGGCTCCAGCCGCGCGGCGGTGGTCTGCACCAGGCTCGGCGGCAGCTGCCAGCGTTCGAGCATGGCCGCGCCCAAGGCGGCGGCGTCGAAGCCCAGCAGTTCCCGTTCGATGCGGTGGCGGGGTTTCTGCTGTTGCAGGCAGCGCCGGTGAATCTCTGCGACCTCATCGGGGATCACCTGTTGCATCAGCAGCAGGCCGATGTCATGTACGAGTCCGGCGATGAACAGCCGTTCGGCCTCCGGCAACTGCAGGCGTTTGCCGAGCAGGCGGGCGATCAGTGCGGTGTTCACGCTGCGGTGCCAGAAGTCCTTCAGGTCGAAGCCTTCACTGTGGATCTGACCGAGGCTGTCGGCCAGCACCGTGGTCAAAACCAGATCGTGCACCGACTTGGCGCCGAGGTAATTGACTGCGTGGCTGACGGTGTCGATGCGCGGTCCGAGTCCGAGGTAGGCACTGCGCACCAGATTGAGCAGGCGGGTGGTGATGGCCGGGTCGTACTGGATGACTTCGGTCACTTCCTGCATCGCGAAATCCTCTCGGCACAGCACCTGCTGCAGGCGCAGATAGACTTCGGGGAGGCTGATCAGCTCGCTTTCTTCGAGGACGCGGTTCCAGATGTCGGGCATGTCGCAGTCGGGTTGTTGGCAACCCTTGGAGCATAGCTGTTTCTGTCCGGTTTGCCGCCCATGGTCGAATCAGCCGAACAATCCACTCTCCGCCAAGCCGTCGAACATGAACTGTACCGCCAGCGCGGACAACAGCACGCCGAACACGCGGCTGATCACATGCATGCCGGTGACCCCGAGCAGACGCTGCACCTGGCTGGCCAGCAGCAACAGCAGCAGGGTCAGCAAGAGCACCGCCACCAGCGCGCCGAACACCGCCGACTGGGCCAGCGTGTCGCCCTGGTGATTGGCCATCAGCAGCATGGTGGCGCCCATCGATCCGGGACCGGCGATCAGCGGTGTGGCCAGAGGGAATACCGAGACATCCGTCTTGTGCAGGGCTTCGTCCTGTTCCTCGTCGGTGGTCGAGGTCATCCCCGAGTTGCGGGCGAACACCATGTCGATGGCGATCAGCAGCAGCAGGATGCCGCCGGCGACCTTGAGCGCGGCCAGCGAGATGCCGAGGGTCTCCAGCATCAGCCGGCCGCCAAAGGCGAAGCTGGCGAGAATGACGAAGGCGATGAAACTGCCGCGCAGTGCCATGATCCGCTTGGCGTGGGCGCCGGAGCCGTGGGTCATGGCCGCATAGAGCACGGCCACATCCACCGGTCCGATGGTGGCGAAGAAGGTGGTGAAGGCGATGACGAAGGTTTCGAGCACGGCTCAGCCGGACAGGCCGTCGGCGACCAGTTCGATCCAGTGACGCACCGGCGTGTCGCCGGCGCTGCCGAGGTGGTGCTCGCAGCCCACATTGGCGGTGGCGATCACTTCCGGTGCGGAAGCTTCCAGCGCCTGCAGCTTGTTGTCGCGCAAGCGGCGTGACAACTCCGGCTGCAGGACCGAATAGGTGCCCGCGGAACCGCAGCAGAGGTGGGCGTCGCGCGGGATTTCGAGGCGGAAGCCCAGTTGCTGCAGCTGCCGCTGAAGACGGTCGGCGAGCCGCTGGCCGTGCTGCAGGGTGCAGGGGGCGTGCCATCCGATGCGTACCTCGGGCGCGCGGAAGCCGGGCTGCCGCGCGCGCAGCGTATCGGCATCGAACAGCTCCGAGAGGTCGCGGATGCGCGCGACCAGGTCCAGGTCGTCATGGTGGTCGCCCGGCATGCCGGCCAGTATCTTGGGGTAGTCCTTGAGCATCACTCCACAGCCGCTGGCGCTGGAAACGATGGCATGAAGTCCGTGCTCCCGGTCCACCTGCCGCCACTGTTCGAGGTTGCGGCGTACCCAGTCGCGGGCCTGTTCGGTCTGGCTGAGGTGCTGGTTGACTGCGCCGCAGCAGCTGCGCGCCGGTTCACGCAGCACGCGGTAGCCCAGCGCGGAGAGTACCGCCTCCGCGGCGGCGTTGGTGTTGGGGCTGAGGGTGGACTGGGCGCAGCCGTCGAGCAGCAGTACGGTCGGTCCGTCAGCGGTGCCGCGAGGATATGCCCGTGCCGGGCGGATGCGCGGGGCTTTCTGGCGCAGGCGGCGGGGCAGCAGGCCGCGCAGCGCGCTGCCGGCGCGGAACAGCAGGGCGTGGCGCGACGGGTGGGGCAGCAGGGCGCCAAGCAGACGGCGCATCAGGCGTTCCCGCAGAGGGCGGGGCACGGTGTGTTCCACGCGTTCGCGGCCGATGTCGATCAGCTCTCCGTAATCGACGCCGGAAGGGCAGGTGGTTTCGCAGGAACGGCAGGTCAGGCAGCGGTCCAGGTGCCCCTGCACTGCCCGGTCGGCGGGCAGTCCCTCGAAGATCTGTTTGATCTGGTAGATGCGACCGCGCGGGCCGTCCAGTTCGTCGCCGAGCAGCTGGTAGGTAGGGCAGGTGGCGGTGCAGAAGCCGCAATGCACGCACTTGCGCAGGATGGCGTCGGCGCGCTGGCCGGCTGGCGTGTCCAGCAGCTCGGGCAGGATCTGGGTTTGCATGGCGGCTCGTCGGCGTTCGGCACTACTTTATGGATCGCAGGTACTCGATGACGGCTCGACGGTCTTCCGCCGTCCATTTCGAGCTGGCGTAGTCTACCACTTCCGCCATGTGGCCGGATACATAATCGCCGTCGGGCAACATGCCGTCGGTGAACAGGTCGCTGAGTTCCTCGTCGCTCCAGTCGCCGATGCCGCTGGCGCTGATGTCCGGCGCGTCGAGCTCCGGGTTGCCCTTGAACGCGGCATCCAGTTGCAAGATGCCGAAGATGTCGCGCGGGGTGTGGCACTCCTGGCAGTGGCCGAGCACATTGACCAGGTAGGCGCCGCGCGAGCCGGTGTCCCCCGGATAGCGTTCCGGCGGGGGGTTGAGCCATTTCCACAGGCCGAGGGTCTTGCGGCTGACGAACCATTTGAGCCGGTGGGGGCGGTTGTTCTGGCGTACCGCCGGGCGGCTGAACAGGTAGCGTTTGAGGGCCAGCAGGTCGTCGCGGGTCATGCCACGGTAGGCAGGCCAGGGGAAGCTGGGGTAGTAGCGGCGGCCGTCGGGGGCGATGCCCTCGGTCAGGGCGCGGATGAAGTCGTCGTCGCTCCAGTTGCCGATGCCGGTGTCCCGGTCCGGCGTGATATTCGGGGTGTAGAAACTGCCGAAGGGCGTCTGCAGCTCGCGTCCGCCGGCGAGCGGTTGTCCGTCGTTTTCGAAATCGGTATGACAGCTCAGGCAGTTGGCGGCCTGAAACAGGTAACGGCCTCTTTCGAGGCCGTTGTCATCCGATTCGGCGAGGGCGCCGCTGCCGACCAGGGCGGCCAGCAGGCAGAGCAGGTAACGCCCCATCTCAGGACTTGGGTTTGGCCTTGAACTGCTTGTGGCAGCTGGCGCAACTGTTCTTGCCAAACTGCTTGTAGGCCTTGACCAGATCGCCACCGCTGGCGCCGCTGTCCACCGCCTGCTTCAGCGCGGCGGCGGCCTTTTGCGCCTTGTCGACCGTGGCCTTGAACTTCTCCGGCTTGTCCCAGATCGCTTCCTTGGCGTTGGTTTCGCCGAAGTCGCTGCCTTCGGGGAAGATGCGGTTGAGCTCGGAGAACAGGTCGTTGATGGCGGCGACATGGCCCTTCAGGCTGCCGTTGAACGGCACCTTGCCGGTGACGATGCCCTTGATCGCCGCGTTGTGTCCCTTGACCGCGGTCATCACCGCCTTGCGGTACTTGATGGCGGCATCGGCGTCGATTTCCTGGGCGCTGGCCGCGAGCGGTGACAGCGCGAACAGACACAGGGCAATAGCGATGGGTTTTTTCATGAAGCGTCTCCTTTGTGGTTGTTGTGGGGATGACCGGCGCGAACGGTCAGTCGTCAAACTTGGATAGCGCCGGGTTGAAAATGTTCAACGGATCGAAGGCCTTTTTGACCCTGCGGTGCAGCTTGCGCTGCAAAGCTGTCATCAGTTCGGCGGGCGTGATCCGTCGGCCGCCGCGGAAGCTTTCGATGTAACCGCCGGCGTTGCGCACATGCGCAAAATCGGCCTCGCTGAGCGCATCGGCGCGCAGCCAGCGCAGTCCGCCGCACCAGTCGGTCAGCACACGGTGCCCGGCTTCCAGCTCCAGCTTTGGCGTGGCCGGCGGCACGATCACCCGCCACAGTGGGGTATCGCCGTCGAAGAAGGGATGGCTGAAACGATTGATGCCGGTCCACAGGGCATCGGCTTCGGCGGGCTCCAGTCGTTGGCCGTCGCGTTCGCCGAGCAGTTCCTGCGCGGCCGCTTCGACGCCGGCCGCGGAGCCTTCCAGCCGCAACATCAGGCGTCCGTCGAGCCAGATCGCCGCGCTCAGGGGCAACGGCTGGCCGGCCAGGTGGTTCATGTCCCGCAGGGCGCTGTTTTCGTCCCGTTCGAAGGCGAGGGTGATCGAGGTTTCCGGCAAGGGCATCACCTTGAGCGTGATGTCGAGCATCACGCCAAGACTGCCACGACTGCCGCAGAGCAGTCGCGAGACATCGTAGCCGGCGACATTCTTCATCACCTGGCCGCCGAAGCGCAGCACCTCGCCGTCGGCGCCGAGCAGGGTCACGCCGAGCACGGCATCGCGGATCGCGCCGTGGAAGGGGCGCGCCGATCCGGTCTGGCCGATGGCCAGCGCGCCGCCCAGGGTGGCGTCTTCGGACAGGGCCGGGAAATCCGTGGCCAGCCGTTGACCGCCCTCGGCCAGCGCCTCGCGCAGCACGCGCAGCGGAGTGCCGGCGCGGGCCTTGAGGGTCAGTTCGGTGGGCTGGTAGTCGAGGATGCCGCGGTGGCCGGCGAGTTCCAGTCGATGGGGCTCGGCGAAGTCGCCAAGCATGAAGCCGTGGCTGCCGCTGCCGTGGATGGAAACGGCGTGGCGGGCGTTGACGGCCTCCGCGAGTTGTTCGCGCAGTGCTTGGGTCAGGTCCTGGTCGGTAGGGGTCGTCATGATCAGAAACGGTCGAGTTCAGGGTGGGGCATGCGCCCCTGGTGTACATGCATGGCGCCCAGCTCGGCACAGCGGTGCAGGGTGGGTATCGCCTTGCCGGGGTTGAGGATGCCTTCGGGGTCCAGCGCACCCTTGATGCGATGAAACTGCGCCAGTTCACCACGGCCGAACTGGCGGCACATGCTGTCGGTTTTTTCGCTGCCGACGCCGTGTTCTCCGGTGAACACGCCGCCGCGGTTGATGCATTCGGCGAGAATCTCCGCGCCCAGGGCCTCGGCCTTGTCGTAATCGCCTTCGCGGTTGGCGTCGTAGAGGATGATCGGGTGCAGGTTGCCGTCGCCGGCGTGGAACACATTGGCCACCGCAAGGCCGTAGGCGCGGGACAGCTCGCCGATGCGTTCCAGTACCGCGGGCAGTTCCCGGCGCGGGACGGTGCCGTCGAGCAGGTAGAAGTCGGGCTGCACCGCGCTGACCGCCGGAAACGCGGCCTTGCGCGCCTGCCAGTAGCGTTCGCGCTCGCTGTCCGTCTGCGAACGGCGGATGAATCCGGCGCCGTTGCGTTCGAGGAGGTCGAGTACCTGCGCCATCTGCTGCTCGATCTCCTCGGACAGGCCGTCCAGCTCGCACAGCAGCATGGCATCGGCTTCCGGGTAACCGGCCTGCTGGTGGCGTTCCACGGCCTGCAGCGTGTAGCGGTCCATCATCTCCAGTCCGGCCGGAATGATGCCGCTGGCAATGATGTCGGAGACGGCCTGTCCGGCGTCGGCCATGCGTTCGAAGGTGGCCAGTACCACCTGGGCCGCCGGCGGGGTGGGCAGCAGCCGCAGGGTGGCCTCGATGACGATGCCGAGCAGGCCTTCCGAACCGTGCAGCAGGGCGAGCAGGTCGTACCCGGGGGTGTCGAGGCATTCGCCGCCGCCGATCTCGATCAGATCGCCGTCGGCGTCGATGATTTTCAGGCCGAGCACATTGTGCACCGTCAGTCCGTATTTGAGGCAGTGCACACCGCCGGAATTCTCCGCCACATTGCCACCGATGGAGCAGGCGATCTGCGAGGATGGGT
>JALSKD010000124.1 GCA_026989015.1 Gammaproteobacteria bacterium | reverse complement strand
CGATCAGGTGCTGCGCCGAGAAGGGCCGGTACAGCCGTACCCGCAGCAGGCCCACCTTCTGTCCCTGGGCCATCAGGTCTTCCACCGTCTCTTCCACCGCTTCGGCGCCGGAGCCCATCAGCAGGATCACCCGTTCCGCATCCGGGGCACCGAAATAGTCGAACAGGCGGTACCGGCGGCCGGTGTGACTCGCCAGTTCATCCATCACCTCCTGCACGATCCCGGGCAGGGCTGCGTACCAGGGGTTGACGCTTTCGCGGCCCTGGAAGTAGACATCGGGGTTCTGCGAACTGCCGCGCAACACCGGTCGGTCCGGCGTCAGCGCGCGTTCGCGGTGCGCGATCAGGCAGTCGGCATCGACCATAGAGTGGATCACTTCATCGTCGATGAGTTCTACCTTCATCAACTCGTGGGAAGTGCGGAAACCGTCGAAGAAATGGACGAAGGGGATGCGCCCGCGCAGGGTGGCGGTCTGGGCGATCAGCGCCATGTCCATTGCTTCCTGCACCGATCCGGAGGCCAGCATCGCAAAGCCGGTGGCGCGGGTGGCCATCACATCCGAATGGTCGCCGAAGATGGACAGCGCCTGGGCCGCCAGCGAGCGGGATGCCACATGGATCACCAGTGGCGACAGCTCGCCGGCGATCTTGTACATGTTGGGGATCATCAGCAGCAGGCCCTGGGAGGCGGTGAAGGTGGTGGTCAGCCCTCCGGCCTGCACCGCGCCGTGCACCGCGCCGGCGGCGCCGCCCTCGCTCTGCATTTCGATGATCTCGGGGATGCCGCCCCAGATGTTGCGGCGGCCCTGGGCCGACCATTCGTCGGACAGCTCGCCCATCGGCGAGGCCGGAGTGATCGGGTAGATGGCGATGACTTCGTTGGTCTTGTGCGCGATGTGCGCCGTGGCCTGGTTGCCGTCGATGATGCCTGTAGTGCCGCTCATGCTGTGCTCCGAAGCCGGGATGCCATCAGGCTAGGGCAAGTGAATCACGCGGGCATTGATCCAGGCCAAGAAGGCGGCGGATAGCGGATGGCTTCATGGCGCCTTGGGCACGGTGAAGCGGCCGGGCGCAAGCGCTGTCCATCGAATGCCGCGGGCAGGGCACCCGCGGCTGAACCCCTCAGTGCAGCAGCGAGAACATCTTGCGCCGCCAGGTCTTGGTCAGCGGATGATCGGCGCCGAGCAGTTCGAACAGGTCGAGCAGGCCCTTGCGGCCGGCGTCGTCGCCGAAGGAGCGGTCCTTTTTCATGATCTGCAGCAACAGCTCCATCGCCGCCTCGTATTCACCCTGGGCGGTCATGTAGTGGCTCATCTTCAGCAGCGCGTCCAGGTCGTCCGGATTCTGCTCGATGCGCTGCTGCAGTTCGCGCGGGTCGCCGATGTCGGCCAGCGATTTCGCCAGCTTGATCTGGGCCTGCAGTTCGCGCACTTCATCGCGGTCCCGGTCCTCCGGCGGCAGGCTGTCGAGCAGCGCCTGGGCGCTGTCGTGGTCGCCACGGCCAGCGGCGATGCGGGCAATGTTGACCTTCAGCGTGGCATTGTCCGGGTCCTCGGCCAGCGCCTTGTTGAGGATCTCCAGGCCTTCCTCGTCGCGGCCCGCGTCGAAGGCCTGCTGGGCCGCCTCCAGCACCTCGTTGGTCGGGCCCTGAAGATGGGGTTCGAGGAACTTGCGCACCTCCGATTCCGGCAGCGCGCCCATGAACTCGTCCACCACTTGGCCATTGACGATCAGCTTGACCGTGGGCAGGCTGCGCACGCCGGCCTGGGCCGCCAGCTCCTGCTGCTCATCGGTGTTCACCTTGGCCAGGATGAAGGCACCCTGGTATTCCTCGGCCAGTTTGGTCAGCACCGGCACCAGCATCTGGCAGGGGTTGCACCACTCGGCCCAGAAATCGACCAGCACCGGCTGCTTGAAGGAGGCATCGATGACCTGTTGCTGGAAGGTCTCGGCGGTGACATTGATGACAAAGGGTGAATCGCTCATGGTGTATCGCTACCTCGGGAAATGGATGGGGCACTATATGGTTGCGTGGCTTACAAAATCAAGCGCCCGCGGATATACTGCGCCCGCCTTCAACTGACAGGAACAGCAGCCTTGAGCAGCAGCTACGATGCGGCTTCGATCGAAGTCCTGACCGGTCTCGACCCGGTGCGCAAGCGCCCGGGCATGTACACCGATACCAGCCGGCCCAACCACCTGGCCCAGGAGGTCATCGACAACAGCGTGGACGAGGCGATCGCCGGCCATGCCAGCCAGATCGGGGTGATCCTGCATGCCGATCAGTCGCTGACGGTGATCGACGACGGCCGCG
This sequence comes from Gammaproteobacteria bacterium, assembly GCA_026989015.1. Lineage (GTDB taxonomy): Bacteria > Pseudomonadota > Gammaproteobacteria > S144-22. The sequence goes on along the minus strand of JALSKD010000124.1, from coordinate 12,849 downwards.
GCATGCCGGTGGATATCCATCCGCAGCAGGGCATCCCGGGGGTCGAGGTGATCCTCACCAAGCTGCACGCCGGTGGCAAGTTCTCCAACAAGAATTACGAGTTCTCCGGAGGCCTGCACGGGGTCGGGGTGTCGGTGGTCAACGCGCTGTCGAAGCGCCTGGAGGTGCGCGTGCGCCGTGGCGGCAAGGAATACGCCATCGATTTCGAGAACGGCGAGAAGGTGCGCGAGCTGACGGAGATCGGCACCGTTGGCAAGAAGAACACCGGCACCACCATCCGTTTCTGGCCCGACCCGAAGTACTTCGACAGCCCGGCCTTCTCGCTGCCCCGTCTCAAGCACATCCTGCGCGCCAAGGCGGTGCTGTGCCCGGGCCTGAGGGTGAAATTCTTCGTCGAGAAAACCGGTGACAAGGAAGAATGGTTTTATGAGGCCGGTCTCGCCGATTACCTCAAGGAGGCGCTGCAGGGCTTCCGCCTGCTGCCGGAGGAGCCGTTCACCGGTTCCATGCAGGGCGAGAAGGAAGCGGTGGACTGGGCGGTGACCTGGCTGCCCGAGGGCGGTGAGCCGGTGGCCGAAAGCTATGTGAACCTGATCCCCACCGCTCAGGGCGGCACCCATGTCAACGGCTTTCGCAGCGGGCTGACCGAGGCGATCCGCGAGTTCTGCGAATTCCGCAGCCTGCTGCCGCGCGGGGTCAAGCTGGCCCCCGACGATGTCTGGGACAAGGTCAGCTATGTGCTGTCGGTGAAGATGCAGGAGCCCCAGTTCTCCGGCCAGACCAAGGAACGGCTGTCGTCGCGCGAGACCGCAGCCTTCGTCTCCGGCGTGGTCAAGGATGCCTTCAGCCTGTGGCTCAATCAGCATGCGGACATCGGCGACGAGCTGGCGCAGATGGCGATCAGCAACGCCCAGCGGCGGCTCAAGTCGGGGCGCAAGGTGGTACGCAAGAAGGTCAGCGCCGGTCCGGCGCTGCCGGGCAAGCTGGCGGACTGTTCCAGTCAGGACCTGCGGCGCACCGAGTTGTTCCTGGTGGAGGGCGATTCGGCCGGCGGTTCCGCCAAGCAGGCCCGCGACCGCGAGTTCCAGGCCATCATGCCGTTGCGCGGCAAGATCCTCAATACCTGGGAAGTGCCTTCGGACCAGGTGCTGGCCTCGCAGGAAGTGCACGACATTTCGGTGGCCATCGGGGTGGAACCCGGCTCCGATGACCTCTCCGGCCTGCGCTACGGCAAGATCTGTATCCTCGCCGACGCCGATTCCGACGGCGCCCACATCGCCACCCTGCTGTGCGCGCTGTTCCTGCGCCATTTCCGCCCGCTGGTGGAGGGCGGGCATGTCTATGTGGCCAAGCCGCCGCTGTACCGTATCGATGTTGGCAAGGACAAGTACTACGCGCTGGACGAGGCGGAGCGTGACGGCATACTCGACCGCATCGCCGCCGAAAAGAAGAAGGGCAAGGTGGTGGTGACCCGCTTCAAGGGGCTGGGCGAGATGAACCCGATGCAGTTGCGCGAGAGTTCGATCGCGCCCGATACCCGGCGGCTGGCGCAACTGTCCATTGAGCCGGGGGACCCGACCTACGAAATCATGAACATGCTGCTGTCGAAGAAGCGGGCCTCCGACCGCAAGGCCTGGCTGCAGGAACGCGGCGATCTGGCGGAGATCTGAAGCGATGAACGAAACGCCCGAACTGAATTTCGAAGGCGTGGAGCGCGAGCCGCTGCACGCCTTCACCGAGAAGGCCTACCTCGACTATTCGATGTATGTCATCCTCGACCGCGCGCTGCCGCATATCGGCGATGGACTCAAGCCGGTGCAGCGGCGCATCGTCTATGCCATGTCCGAACTGGGGCTGTCGGCCAGCTCCAAGCACAAGAAGTCGGCGCGTACCGTTGGCGATGTACTCGGCAAATTCCATCCCCACGGCGACGCCGCCTGCTACGAGGCGATGGTACTGATGGCGCAGGACTTTTCCTATCGCTATCCGCTGATCGACGGACAGGGCAATTTCGGCTCCCCCGACGACCCCAAATCCTTCGCCGCGATGCGCTACACCGAATCGCGGCTCTCGCCCTATGCCCGGGTGCTGCTGCAGGAACTGGGGCAGGGCACCGTTGAATGGGTGCCCAATTTCGACGGTACGCTGCAGGAACCCTCGCTGTTGCCGGCGCGTCTGCCCAATATCCTGCTCAACGGCGCCAGCGGCATCGCCGTCGGCATGGCCACCGACATTCCGTCGCACAACCTGCGCGAAGTGGCCAGTGCCACCATTCGCCTGCTGGAGCATTCCCGCAGCACCCTGGATGACCTGCTGGAGCACATCCAGGGGCCGGACTACCCCACCGAGGCGGAGATCATCAGCCCGCGCGCCGACATTCGCGCCCTCTACGAGACCGGCCACGGCAGCATCCGCATGCGCGCGGTGTACCAGCGCGAGGACGGGGATATCGTCATTACCGCATTGCCGCATCAGGTGTCCGGCGCCCGGGTGCTGGAACAGATCGCCAGCCAGATGCAGGCCAAAAAGCTGCCGATGGTCGATGATCTGCGCGACGAGTCCGACCATGAGAACCCGACCCGGCTGGTGATCGTGCCGCGCTCGCGCCGGGTCGATGTGGAGGGACTGATGAGCCACCTGTTCGCGACCACCGACCTGGAGAAGACCTACCGCGTCAACCTCAACATGATCGGCGTCAACGGGCGGCCACAGGTGAAGAACCTGCTCGTCATCCTCAAGGAATGGATCGGTTTCCGCATGGACACGCTGCGCCGGCGCCTCAACTGGCGCCTCGACAAGGTCGACAAGCGGCTGCATATCCTCGAGGGCCTGCTGGTGGCCTACCTCAACCTGGACGAGGTGATTCGCATCGTGCGTTACGAGGAGGAACCCAAACAGAAGCTGATGGATGCCTTCTCGATCAGCGAGATTCAGGCCGAAGCCATCCTCGAAACCAAGCTGCGCAACCTGGCGCGGCTGGAGGAAATGAAGATCCGCGCCGAACAGGAGGAGTTGCTGAAGGAAAAGCAGGAGATCGAAACCCTGCTCGGCTCCGAACGGCGCATGAAGACGCTGATCCGCAAGGAGATCCAGACCGATGCGGAATTGCACGGCGATGCACGGCGTTCGCCGATCCGCGAGCGCGCCGCGGCGCGGGCGCTCAGCGAGGCGGACCTGACGCCTTCCGAGCCGGTGACCGTCGTGCTCTCCGAGCGTGGCTGGGTACGCGCCGCCAAGGGCCACGATGTGGACCCGGCGGCGCTCAGCTACAAGGCCGGCGATGGCTTTCTCGCCGCCGCCCGGGGCAAGAGCAACCAGCAGGTGGTGTTCATCGATTCCAGCGGTCGCAGCTATGCCACCGCGGCGCACGGCTTGCCCTCGGCGCGGGGCCAGGGCGAGCCGGTTACCGGCCGTTTCAAGCTGCCGCCGGGCGCCGCCATTGCCGCCGTGGTGATGGGGCAGGATGATGACCTGTTCCTGCTCGCCAGCAGTCACGGCTATGGCTTCATCGGCCGCTTTGGCGACATGGTCACCCGCAACCGCAACGGCAAGGCGCTCATCACCTTGCCCGCCGGAGCCCGGCTGCTGCCCCCGGTGCCTGTCGGTGATGCCGAGTCCCAGTGGATCGTGGCCATCAGCAGCGCCGGCTACATCGGCGTGCTGCCGGTTTCCGAGCTGCCGCAGATGGCGCGCGGCAAGGGCAACAAGATCCTCGGCATACCCGCCAAGCGCCTGAAGTCCGGCGAGGAAACCCTGATCGCCGTACAGGTCGTCAGCGAGGACGATCGGCTGGTGCTGCATGTGGGGCGCAAGTTCAAGGCCATGGACTGGAAGGAACTGCAGGGTTACCGCATCGAGCGCGGCAAGCGCGGCCACAAGCTGCCCCAGGGCTGGCGCAATGTGGACCGGGTCGAACTCGGGACCTGCGACTGATGCCATTGCCTGCGGGGCGGTAACGGCGCGTTAACCCCGGCGCGCCTATGCTTGCGGTCGTCTTTTACACCGCAAGGAGAATTCCGATGATCGATCTGGCCCATATCCACCCGATGCTGGTGCATTCCCGCTGGCGTTACTGCCGCTGACGGCGCTGCTCTATGCCTGGATACAACTGAGGGGTGGCAACCCCTTCGACCGCAGCTGCGCCTCGCGCAATCTGCTGGGGCTGATGTGGCTGGTGGCGCTTTCGGCACTGGCCGCGGCCGCGATGGGCGATGTGGCGCTGGATATTGCCGTGGACAAGGGCGTGCCCGACGCGCAACTCGAGGAGCATGAGGATTTGGGCTTCCTGACCGCCTGGGCCAGTCTGGGCCTTGCGGTGTTTCAGTCCTGGTTTTACGCGAAGAAAACGGAAAGCCGCGGCCTGGGCTGGATGATGCTGTTGGCCACCCTGGGCGTGCTGGGCCTGATCCTGACCACGGCGCTGTTCGGCGGTGAACTGGTGTATCAACTGGGCGTCAATGTCGGCTGAATGATCATTGGCTTCCGCAAACGACAAGGCCGCGCTCGCGCGGCCTTGTGCATTTCAGGGGGAATGAATACACCGTTCAGACGTCTTCCTCGCTGCAGTTGGAGACCATTTCGTTCAGTGCGTCCATGTCGAGGATGTCCACCTGCTTGCGGTTGATCTGGATGATGTCCTTGTCCTGCAGTGACTTGAACAGGCGGCTGACGGTTTCCACGGCGATGCCGAGGTAGCAGGCGATGTCGTGCCGGGACATCGGCAGAATGAAGCTGGTGGCCGAGAAGCCGCGCCGCTTGAAGCGCGAGGAGATGCTGAGCAGGAACGAGGCCAGCCGTTCGTGGGCCGTCTGCTGGCCGAGTAGCAACAGGTGGGTGTGGTCGGCATTGAGTTCGTGGCCGACCAGGTGACAGATCTGGTGGCGCAGGTCGGGCATGACTTCGCAGAGTCCGTCCAGCTTGTCGTAGGGCAGAGCGCAGTAGCTGGTGTTTTCGAGGGTGGCCGCATAGCAGCGGTGTTTTCCGGTTTCCATGCCGTCGAGGCCGAAGATCTCGCCGGGCAGGTGGAAGCCCAGTATCTGCTGTTCGCCGGTTTTCTGGGTCAGGTAGGTTTTCACGCCGCCGGTGCGCACCGCATAGAAGGCATGAAATTCATCGCCGGGCTGGAAGATCTGGGTGTTGGCGTCGGTGGAACGGGGACGCTCGATGTAGGCGTCGAGCTTGACCAGTTCATCGTGGGTCAACCCCCGTGGCAGACACAGTTCCGACAGACTGCAGGCTTCACAGCTGACCTTCAGTTGCTTGACGAGTTGAGCTTGGCTCATCGGTGTATGCCCTTGTGTGTAGGTATCGTGCGGCGCGTGCCTCTGGGCCAAGGAAATTGGACTCTGTACTGTGGGTCGGGTTCCTTGATCAATATCAAGTCTTGACCCATGTCATTTTCCGGGGCGCGACAAGTTGACACACTCGCCACCGCTTTATGTGTCAATTCTATACGAGGCCTTGATCTATGGAAACCTACAATTACAAGGTTGTGCGGCAGTTTGCCATCATGACCGTAATCTGGGGGATCGTGGGCATGACCGTCGGTGTGTTCATCGCGTCGGAGCTGATCTGGCCCGACCTGAACATGGGACAGTCGTGGCTTGCCTACGGTCGCTTGCGTGCCCTGCACACCAACGCCGTCATCTTCGCCTTTGGTGGATCGGCGTTGTTTGCGACTTCCTACTATGTGGTGCAGCGCACCTGCCATACGCGCCTGTTCAGCGATGGCCTGGCGGCCTTTACCTTCTGGGGCTGGAACCTGGTCATCGTGCTGGCGGCGATCACCCTTCCGCTGGGGCTGACCTCCTCCAAGGAGTACGCCGAGCTGGAGTGGCCGGTCGACATCCTGATTACCCTGGTGTGGGTGGCCTACGCGATCGTGTTCTTCGGCACCATCATGAAGCGCAAGGTCAAGCACATCTATGTGGCCAACTGGTTCTACGGCGCCTTCATCCTGACCATCGCGGTGCTGCACATCTTCAACAATCTGGAGATGCCGATTGTGGCCTACGGCGGCAGCAACTGGTTCAAGTCCTATTCCGTGTATCCGGGCGCCATTGACGCCATGGTGCAGTGGTGGTACGGCCACAACGCGGTGGGCTTCTTCCTGACGGCGGGCTTCCTCGGCATGATGTATTACTTCATCCCGAAGGTTTCCGAGCGCCCGGTCTATTCCTACCGGCTGTCGGTGGTGCACTTCTGGGCACTGATCTCCACCTACATGTGGGCCGGTCCGCACCATCTGCACTACACCGCGCTTCCGGACTGGGCCCAGTCCCTCGGCATGGTGTTCTCGCTGATCCTGCTGGCACCGTCCTGGGGCGGCATGATCAACGGAATCATGACCCTCTCCGGCGCGTGGCACAAGCTGCGTGACGAGCCCATCCTCAAGTTCCTGGTGGTGTCCCTGTCCTTCTACGGCATGTCCACCTTCGAGGGGCCGATGATGGCGATCAAGACCGTCAATGCACTGTCCCACTACACCGACTGGACCATTGGCCATGTCCACTCCGGCGCGCTCGGCTGGGTGGCTCTGGTCTCCATCGGCTCCCTGTACGCGCTGATTCCGTGGATCTTCGGCAAGAAGAGCATGTACAGCGTGTCGCTGATCAATGTCCACTTCTGGATCGCCACCGTCGGCGTGGTGCTGTACATCGCCGCGATGTGGATCTCCGGTGTCATGCAGGGCCTGATGTGGCGCGCGGTCAATCCGGACGGCACGCTGACCTACAGCTTCGTCGAATCGCTGCAGGCGACCTATCCGTTCTATGCGGTGCGTCTGGCCGGCGGTCTGCTGTTCCTGACCGGCATGTTCATCATGGCCTACAACGTGTTCAAGACCATTGCCGGGGCACCCTCCAGCAGTGAAGTCGAAGTCACCCAGCCCGCCTGACGGAGGTATCGATCATGAGTCATGAAATAGTCGAAAAGAATGTCGGGCTGATGGCGATCATCATCGTCATCGTGATCAGCTTCGGCGGCCTGGCGGAAATCGTCCCGCTGTACTTCGTCAAGGACACCACCGAGCCGGTGGAGGGCCTCAAGCCCTATACCGCGCTGCAGCTGGAAGGCCGGGACATCTACATCCGCGAAGCCTGCAATGCCTGTCATTCGCAGATGATCCGCCCGTTCCGCGCCGAGACCGAGCGCTACGGCCATTACTCGGTGGCCGGCGAGTTCGTCTACGACCACCCCTTCCTTTGGGGCTCCAAGCGTACCGGTCCGGACCTGGCGCGCGTCGGCGGCCGTTACTCCGACGAGTGGCACCGTGCGCACCTGATGAACCCGCGTGATGTGGTGCCCGAGTCCAACATGCCGGCCTTCCACTGGCTGGCGGATGCGACGCTGGATGGCGGCGATACCGCGGCCAAGATGAAGGCATTGCGGGCGGTGGGCGTGCCCTACACCGATGAGGACATCGCCGGTGCGGCCGATGCGGTCAAGGGCAAGACCGAAATGGACGCCCTGATCGCCTATCTGCAAAACCTCGGCACTGCCGTCAGCTCACGCTAGGAGGTCGATAAAATGACGACATTAGCAAGTTACTGGGTCATTGCATTGACCCTCGTGAACATCTTCGCCTGCTATTGGCTGATCAAGTGGACCATGAAGGTGCGCGAAGGTGAGAGTGCCGTGGGCGAGGTGACCGGCCATGCTTGGGACGGCCTGCAGGAGTACAACAATCCCCTGCCGCGCTGGTGGCTGTGGCTGTTCTATTTCACCATCGTTTTTGCCTTGGTCTATCTTGTGTTGTATCCGGGACTGGGCAACTTCAAGGGTATGCTGGGCTGGTCCTCTGCGGGGCAGTACATGGACGAGGTGAAGACCGCGGATGCCAAGTACGGCCCGATCTTCGCCAGGTTCGCCGGCACCCCCATTCCGGAGCTGGCCAAGGATAAGCAGGCGATGGAAGCCGGTCGGCGGTTGTTCGCCACCTACTGCACCCAGTGCCATGGCTCGGATGCGGGGGGTACCACGCACTTCCCGAATCTGACCGACAACGACTGGCTGTACGGCGGCACTCCGGAGAAGATCAAGGAAACCATCCTCAACGGTCGCAACGGTCTGATGCCGCCGATGGGCCCGGTGCTGGGCGAACAGGGCGTCGAGGAAGTGGCTGCCTATGTGATGTCCTTGTCCGGGCGTGAGGTGGATCCGAAGCTGGCGGAAGCCGGCAAGCAGAAGTTCGTCTCCGCCGGTTGTGTCGGCTGCCACGGCATGGACGCGAAGGGCAATCAGGCCATCGGCGCACCGAACCTGACCGACACGACCTGGTTGCACGGCAGTACCGCGCGCTCCATCAAGGAAACCATCACCAAGGGCCGCAAGAGCCATATGCCCGCGCACAAGGACTTCCTTGGCGAGGACAAGGTTCACCTGCTGGCGGCTTATGTATACAGCCTGAGCCACAACAAGTAAGCACGGCAGGGCACCCGCATCAGCGGGCACCCGAACCGTCTCCCTCTGCCGGGGAAGCCGCATACGGTCACCGTCTCCTGATCCGCGGCCTCCCCGGTTTTTTTGTGCGCACTTGCCATCATGCAGGGCGCCGATTGACGCTGTGCCCGGATTCAGGGCGGCACCGGCTTGCGCCCGATGCCGGTTTGCCGTTATGGTCCTCTTGATGGAATGGAGCAGTCTGCAGCAGCGTTTGCGCACGCGCATGGCCGGTATCGAGATGCTGCGTGCGCTGGCCATACTCGCGGTGCTGTTGCAGAACCGGACCAGTCCCGAATTCGGCATCGATGATCCTTTTGCGCGGTTATGGGCGCTGATTTCCGGTACCGGCTGGAGCGGGGTGCAGCTGTTTTTCGTGATCTCCGGTTTTCTGATCACCGGAATCCTGATCGACAGCGAGGGCAAACCGGGCCGCTGGCGCAACTTCATCATGCGTCGGGTACTGCGCATCTTCCCCCTGTATTTCGGCTTTCTGGCCTTTTTCTATCTGCTGCTGCCGGCGCTGGATGCGTTGCCGGCCTGGCTCGAATCCTCGCGTTCGCAACAGATCTGGTTCTGGGCCTATCTGGTCAACTGGGTGCAGCCCTATACCGAAGGCCTGGGCTTCGGTCATTTGTGGTCACTGGCCATCGAGGAACAGTTCTATCTGGTCTGGCCCTGGCTGGTGATTCTCCTGCCCCGGCGGCGCATGGTGGCGCTGTGTCTGCTGCTGATCGTCTCGGCACCCCTGTTTCGCATTCTGCTGTCCGTGTACGACCCGCACTGGGTGGAAAGCGCCTATACCTTCACCTTCGCCCGCTGGGATGCACTGGCGCTGGGAGCGTTGCTGGCCTGTCTGCTGCGTTCGGAGCCAGCCTGGCAACGCCTGCGTTCCTGGGTGTGGCCGTTGTTTCTGCTGCTGTCGGGGTTGATGGCGAGCCAGTTGCTGCTGTTCCACGAGTTCCGCGCCGTCACCGGGACGCTGGGGCTGCTCAACCAGACCACGGTGGCCCTGTGGTCGGCGCTGCTGCTGATACTGGTGCTGCGGGTCGAGGCGCCGCAAGGTACGGGCTGGAAGGTGCGCCTGGGTCGCCTGCTGATGCGGATCGGCAAGTACAGCTACGCCATCTATCTGGTGCACCTGCCGATCAAGATCTGGTGGATCGACGCGGGACATGCCTGGCTGCCCTCGGATTTTCCTGTGCTGGGCGTGCCGGCGGCCCTGCTTGCCAATTTCTTCAGCGTGCTGCTGATGTCGATGGCGGTGGCGGCGCTGACCTGGCAGTGGCTGGAAGCGCCCTTTCTGCGACTGAAGCGGCATTTTCAGTGAACTTCACGGGCACGTCCGGCTTGTCGCGGTGCCAAGCTTGTGGTATCAATTGTAAAACACAGACAAAATATCGATAAAACATCTGTGTTATTGATCTGAAACGGGCGTTTCGCCCGCCACTTCCGAGGAGGAATACCATGAGTCAGCTGAAGAAACTGTCCATCACCGGACTGAGCCTGATCGGCGCCCTGTCGCTGGGCATTGCCCAGGCCGCCACAAAATGGGACATGCCGACCCCCTATGGCGATGGCGTACACCACACCAAGAACGTGCGGCAGTTTGCCGAGGATGTGAACAAGGCCACCGGCGGCGAACTGGAGATCGTCGTCCATTCCGGCGCCTCATTGTACAAGCACCCGGAGATCCACCGTGCGGTACGCAGCGGGCAAGTGCCCATCGGTGAAATGTTCATGGGCCTGCTGGGCAACGAGGACCCGGTATTCAAGGCGGACAACATCCCGTTTCTGGCCAGTGATTTCGACAGTGCGAAAAAACTGTGGAAGGCAACCCGGCCGCACATCGAGAAATCCCTGGCAAAAGACGGCCTCAAGCTGCTCTATGCCGTACCCTGGCCGCCGCAGGGTTTCTACACCAAAAAGCCGATCCAGTCCGGTGCAGACCTGAAGGGGCTTAAGCTACGCGCCTACAGCCCGGCCACCTCGCGGCTGGCTGTGCTGCTCGGCGCCAGTCCGACCACGGTGCAGACCCCGGAAATCCCGCAAGCCTTCAGCACCGGCCTGGTCGATGCCATGGTCACTTCTCCGTCCACCGGTGTCAGCTCCCAGGCATGGGATTTCGTCAAGTACTACACCGATACCCAGGCCTGGATTCCGAAAAACATGGTGATCGTCAACGCCCGCGCCTTCAAGCGCCTGCCCAAGGCGCAGCAGCAGGCGGTGCTGGATGCTGCGGCGCGCGCTGAACAGCGCGGTTGGCAAATGGCGATGGAAGAAACCCGGGCCAAGACCGAGACCCTGAAGGCGCACGGAATGGTGGTTTCCGAGCCGTCTCCGCAACTGAAGGCGGATCTGCAGAAGGTGGGTCGGATCATGTCCGAGGAATGGGCGAAGGAAGCCGGCCCGGTCGGCCAGCAGATCCTCGACGCAATGCAGCAGTGATCCCCGTCGCCCGCGGCCTGTAGGAGCAGGCCGCGGCGACGATCTGCCCATGCGCCGTTTTCTCGATGTACTGTACCGTGGGGCGGCAGTGGTCGCCGGCCTCTGCCTGGTACTGATGACCCTGCTGATCCTGGCTCAGGTGGTGGGCCGCTGGTTCGGCGTGCTGGTGCCGTCCACCGAGGATTTCTCCGGCTATCTGCTGGCGGCCGCCAGTTTCCTGGCCTTGCCTCATGCGCTGCGCGAAGGCGCGCTGATCCGCGTCACCCTGGTGATTTCCCGTCTCGGCCCGCTGACGCGGCGCGTTACCGAAGCGCTGGTGCTGGCGCTGGCCTTGCCGCTGATGGCGTTCATCAGCTGGGCGCTGAGCAGCATGGTCCATGAGTCCTGGCAGTTCGGCGAGTTGACCCAGGGCTATGTGCCGGTGCCCCTGTGGCTGCCCCAGTTGCCCGTGGCCCTGGGGGCGGTGTTGATGACCCTGGCCCTGGCCGATGAGGCGGTGATGCTGTGGCGTCATGGCCGCAGCCACTACCGGGCGGCCGAGGAGGGCGAAGGCTGATGGATCAAGGCCTGATGATGATCGTGCTGACCCTGTTGCTGTTCGGCCTGCTGGCGCTGGGGCTGTGGGTGGCGCTGGCGCTGTTTCTGGTGGCGTTTGCGGCATTGTGGCTCAACGGCAACGCCAATACCGACATGATCATGGCGACCACCACCTGGGGCAGTTCCTCGAGCTGGACTCTGACCGCACTGCCGCTGTTCGTGTGGATGGGCGAGATCCTGTTCCGCACGCGGCTGTCCAGTGACCTGTTCAGTGGATTGTCGCCCTGGCTCAACCGGCTGCCAGGGCGGTTGCTGCATGTGAACATCCTTGGCTGCGGCATCTTCGCGGCCGTCTCCGGTTCATCGGCGGCCACGGTGGCCACCATCGGCCGCATGACCGCACCGGAACTCGAGCGGCGGGGGTATCCGGAGAACATGGCGCTGGGGACGCTGGCCGGTTCCGGCACCCTGGGACTGCTGATCCCGCCATCCATCATCCTCATCGTTTACGGGGTGTCGGCGGAAATTTCCATTGCCCGCCTGTTCATTGCGGGCGCGCTGCCAGGGTTGATGCTGGTGGCATTGTTCATGGGCTATACGGTGATCTGGTCGTTGCTGCACCGCAATCGTCTGCCGCCGGCGGACCCGCCATTGCCCTGGATGCAGCGCGTGCAGGCCTCCTGGAAGCTGCTGCCTGTGCTGCTGCTGATCGCCTTCGTGCTGGGGTCGATCTATGCCGGGCTGGCCACCGCCACCGAGGCGGCGGTGCTCGGAGTGGTGGGGTCGCTGGCCTTGGCCCGGATCGGCGGCGATCTGGACTGGGCGACCTTTCGCGCCAGCCTGGACGGCGCCATCAAGACCAATGCGATGATCATGCTGATCCTCGCCGGCGCGGCCTTTCTGACCATTGCCATGGGCTTTACCGGTATTCCGCGCGCGCTGGTGGCAGGGATAGCCGAGCTGAACCTGTCGCCGGGCGGCTTGCTGGTGGCGCTGACGCTGTTTTTCATCGTCATGGGCTGTTTTCTGGACGGCATTTCGGTGGTGGTGCTGACCACGTCCGTGGTATTGCCGATGGTGGAACAGGCGGGCATCGACCTGCTGTGGTTCGGCATCTATCTGGTAATGGTGGTGGAGATGGCGCAGATCACCCCGCCGGTGGGCTTCAACCTGTTCGTGCTGCAGGGGCTGACCGGCAAGAACATCCTGCGGCTGGCGCGTTACGCGCTGCCCTTTTTCCTGCTGTTGGTGCTGGCGGTGGTGCTGATCACGCTGTTCCCCGAGATCGCCACCTGGCTACCCCGGCAGATGACACAGAACTGAGATGAGCGATACACGACACGACGGCTGGCAATTCTGGATCGACCGCGGCGGCACCTTCACCGATATCGTTGCCCTGAGTCCCGACGGGCGCGTGCTCACCGA
>JALSKD010000123.1 GCA_026989015.1 Gammaproteobacteria bacterium | reverse complement strand
CCCCCCGCAGCTTGACATGATCGATCGGGCGGTGCGGTTCGTAATGCAGTTCGGGCCGGTCGATGCCGGCGATCTCGAACAGGTCGCGCATCGACAACATGCCGCGCGCGGTGAAACTGTCCTGCTCGTCTTCCAGCCCCAGCTCGGCGGCCAGCATGCCGCGGCGCACCGGGTCCATGCCCTCGCTGACGGTGAGCCGCACCACGGTGGCAAACTTGCGGCTGCGCACTTCGGACTCGATCGACGCCAGCAGGTCTTCGGCCTTCTCGCGGGAAGACCCCACATTGATGTTGCGCACCACGCGAAAATATTCACAGGCGACGATCTTCATGCGCGGGAACAGCAGGTCGAGGTTGTTGGACATCACATCCTCGAGCAGGACATAGCGGTGGCCCTCGCCAAAGCGGATGAAACGCCGGATGCCCGGCCCGCCGCTGGGCACCTTGACCCGCGCCAGCAAATTCTCGTCGGATTCGGGGTATTGCAGCGTGACCAGCAGGTTCAGCGAGAAATTGGAGATGAACGGGAAGGGATGGGCCGGATCCACCGACTGCGGGGTCACCAGCGGGAAGATGTTCTGGTAATAGTGCTCGCGCAGCTCGGCCTGTTCGTCGAGGGTCAGATCCTTGTAGTCGCAGATCTCGATACCGGCCTCGGCCAGTTCTCCATGCAGCTTCAGGTAATTTTCGTAGATACGGGCCTCGATCTCGCTGACGATGCGGTAGGATTCCTCGATCTGCTGCTGCGGCGTGCGCCCGTCCACCGACAGCAGCTTGACGCGGGAAGCCAGCTGCTGCTTGAGGCCGCCGATGCGCTTCATGAAAAATTCATCGAGATTGGAACAGACGATGGCGATGAACTTGACCCGTTCGAGCAGCGGATTGTCCTCGTTCTCGGCCTCGGCCAAAACCCGCTTGTTGAATTCCAACCATGAGAACTCGCGATTGAGGTAGTATTGCGGATCGTCGAGTTCGAAATCCGGATCCGGGTCAACCACCTCCAGACCGGTGGGTGGAGTCTCTTCGCGGGACGCGGCGATCGGTTGTTTGGCGGCCATGGCACTCACCTGTGACTGTCGGATTGGCAATCCTTTTAGACTAAATCAAAAACAGCAATTTTTCATTACATTTCACCGGGATGAATGATCTTTCTCATGTAATTGCTGAGCAAACAGCTCTGGGACTGCGCGCCCCCCTGCTGTGGCTTATCCTGGGGCTGGTGCTGCTCAGTCTGCTGATCGGCATCCGTCGCCCTCTGGTCGAACGCTGGAAGCGCTGGCGCACCCGCCGCTGCCTGTCGCGGCTGGGACTGGAGCAGATGCAGAACCTGCGTTGCACCGACGGCCTGGGCGAGGTGTTCATCATCGACCGTCTGCTGTTGCGCCACGACGGCATCAGCCTGCTCAAATACAAGCCGTATCCGGGCAAGATCTTCTGCGCCGACCACATCGACCGCTGGACCCAGATGCTGGGCCAGAAAAGCTACAGCTTCGACAACCCGCTGTTCGAACTGGAATACCAGATCAAGGCCATCCAATCCTGCATCCCGGGCATCGCGGTGGACGGTTACCTGTTTTTCGACCATCAGGCCGAGTTCCCGAAAGGCCACCCCGAACGGGTGATTCATCCCCGCGCCCTGCCCGAGGCGCTGACCCGCAACGATCACCACAAGGCACGCCCGGAAGTGATGGAAGCCTGGCGCAGGCTGAAATCCATGGCCGGGCGTTGAACCGCCCGATGTGGTTCATCAACCGGGCAGTGTTCCAGCTGTCACTGGCGCAGGCGCTGATGATGTCGGTGAACACGTTGCTGATCACCGCCTCGGCGATCATCGGCTATCAGCTGGCGGAAGACAAGGCGCTGGCCACCGCGCCGCTGGCCCTGCAGTTTCTCGCCACCATGATCGGCAGCGTGCCGGCTTCGTTCGTCATGCAACGTATCGGCCGCAAGGGCGGATTTCTGCTCGCTGCGCTGATCGGGCTGGCCGGCAGTGGACTGGCCATGCTGGCGCTGGTCGAACAGAGCTTTGCGCTCTATTGTCTGGCCACACCGCTGTTCGGCCTGCACACCGCCTTCGGCAACTACTTCCGCTTCACCGCCGCGGAAGTGGCGCCGCCCCGTCAGCGCGACCATGCGATTTCTCTGGTCATGGCCGGGGGCGTGGTCGCCGCGGTGATCGGCCCCAATCTGGCCAGCTACAGCAAAACGCTGCTGGCCACCGATTTTCTCGGCAGTTTCGTTGCGGTGGCCCTGCTCTACGGACTGAACCTGGTC
>JALSKD010000122.1 GCA_026989015.1 Gammaproteobacteria bacterium | reverse complement strand
GACGGCTTCCGGCCCCAGTTCATTGTCGGTATCTGGCGCGGCGGCGCACCGATCGGCATCGCGGTGCAGGAGTATTTCGAATACAAGGGGGTGAGCACCGACCATATCGCTGTGCGCACTTCGTCCTATACCGGCATCGACCGGCAGTCGCGTGAAATCCGTGTGCACGGGCTGGATTACCTGATCAAGAACGCCAACGCCGAGGACGGCCTGCTGATCGTCGATGATGTCTTCGATTCCGGGCGCAGCATCGAGGCGCTGATCGCCGAAATCCGCCGCAAGTCACGGCTCAATACGCCGGAGGACATCCGGGTCGCCTGCGCCTGGTACAAGCCGGCCCGCCGTGCAGTGGAGCGTGAACCGGACTATTTCGTGCATCAAAACGACGACTGGCTGGTGTTTCCGCATGAACTGACCGGCCTGAGCCGAGAGGATATCATTGCCGGCAAGCGCGACCTGCGGAACATCACCGACCTGTTCTGATCCTCAGAACAATTGGTCGATGGTCGGTATGTCGCTGTACAGGCGGCGCACTTCCAGCTCGATCTCCATCAGCGCGTCCACCACCCGCGGGTCGAAATGGCTGCCTCGACCGGCGCGTACCTCGCGGAACACCTGATCCAGCTCGCTGGCGGCCTGATAGACCCGGTCCGAGGCCATGCTGTCGAAGACATCGGCCACCGCGCAGATGCGGCCTTCCAGCGGGATGTCATTGCCCGCCAGCCCGCGCGGGTAACCGTAGCCGTTCCAGCGTTCGTGATGGCTGAGGATGATGCGCCGCGCCATCGCCAGCATCTCCGTTTCCGGGTTTTTCAGAATCTCGTCGCCGATCAGCGGGTGCGTCTTGATCACTTCCCATTCCTGCAGATCGAGCTTGCCGGGCTTGAGCAGGATCTGGTCCGGAATGCCCAGGTTGCCGATGTCGTGCATCGGTGCCGCATGCAGGATCATTTCGCACCAGGCCCGGTCCTGCCCCATCTGGCGGGCGATCAGCGCCGCCAGCCGGGCCATGCGCGAGAGGTGGATCTGCGGCGTCGGGTTCTTGTACTCAGCGGCCTGGGACAGCCGGAAGATGGTGGCCAGGCTGTTTTTTTGCAGTGAGTCGTTGAGACTGCGGTTCTCGTCCTGCTGCTGCTTGAGGGTGCGCGCCATGGCGGCAAAGGCCTCGGTGGTCTCGCGGATCTCGCGGAAGCGGGTGTGGATGGGTTTCGCCTGACTCCATTCGCCGCGCATGATGGCGCGCGACTGCTCGCCCAGCTGCAGGATCGGCTTGCCGAGGCTGTGGGCCAGCAGCATGCCCAGCAGGCTGGCGATCACGGTAATGGCCGTGGCCAGCAGGATGTTGAAGCGCTGGTTCCTGTGGAACACCCCGAGGTAGTCATCCTCGGGCACCTGGATGGCAAAGATCCACGGCCACTGATGCTGCAGGAACGGCGTGAACGAGGCCTGGTAGGCCTCGCCATCGTGGATGAAGCGGGTGATGCGCTTGCGCTCGAGACGGTAGCCCTGGCCCGGAGGAAGCTCCAGCGAGCGGAAGGCAGCGCGGGCGATCGGATCGTCGATCTCGGTGATGCGGGTAAAGGTCAGCTCGTTGTCGCCGGCGCGACGCTTGATCTTGGAAGGATCCGGATGTGCCAGCACTTGTCCGCGGTTGTCGACGATCAGCGCCGAGCCGCGGGTGCCGATCTTCAGGCGCGCGAGGAAATTGGAGATCTCGTCGATCTCGATATCGATGCCGACCACGCCACGCAGAACCCGCTCGCGGTCCTGGTTGAATACCGGGCTGGAAATGGTGATGCCCGGCTTTTTCGAGGTGAAGAAGATATAGGGTTCGGTCCAGACCTGGCGTCCCTCGTTGACCGCCTTGCGGTACCACGGACGCTGGCGCGGATCAAAGTCGTCGCCGTCGTCGCGCTTGCGGGCGATGGGCCGGAACTGGCCATCACGCCAGGTCAGTTCCACCTGCCGTTTGCCGTTCAGGCTGCGGATGATCTTGCTGCGGTAACCCTCCGGCCCGTGACTGCTGTCGCGCATCACATAGACGAAGGTGCCGTCCGGCTGGGCAAAATAGATGCCGGAGAACTGCGGATACAGGCTCAACTGTTCGAAGAAATAGCGCTCCATCGCGCCCACATTGCGTGAGCTGACGACCTCGTGATCGGCCAGTCGCTGGGTCAGACGGGCGGCCAGCTCGGCGGGACGCAGAAAGGCCTTGGAGCGTTCGATCGCCTCGTTGGATAGCGTCTCCATGATGCGGTGTGCGTGCTCGATGAG
>JALSKD010000121.1 GCA_026989015.1 Gammaproteobacteria bacterium | reverse complement strand
TCGGCCCATCAATGCCTTTGGAAAGGGTCACCCCAACGGCACGCCTCCATATGGTGACACATTCTATGTTACCGACCCTGATGGTGAACTTCACAAGCTGCCTCGCGGGTCGATGGGTCGCACCAGCTGGGTAACAAAGCTTGATGCTTCAATTATCTACAGCACGGAGTTCAGCGACGCAGAAGTCGAACTGAGGGCTGACATTTTCAATATACTTGATGCTCAAGCTTCAACTGAAGTGTACGAATTTGCTGAGCAGGATGCTCCGGGCACTCAGGATCCGCGCTGGGGCGTAAACCAGGTGTATCAGCAGCCTCGCACCTTAAGACTGGGAGCAAGTATCCGCTTCTAATGTCCTGACCCTATCTATGAGAGAATCGAGCCCTGGCCATTAGGTCAGGGCTTTTTTCTTTTATTGAGCAGATTTGTTCTCTGGAACCTCTTTTGTAACGCAGTATGGAACCCATCTGACACAACTTCCTGGTTCTCCTGGCCACAGCCGCGCTGGGTTCACCCCCGATTCATGCCCTTGGTTGTAAATTGCAAAAAACAACTGATTTTGATTGAATTTGCTTCGCTGTTGTGACATTTTGCGCATCACTGTATGCACGCCCTTCGGCTTCCGATGTGGCCGTTCGCAAACCGAGGAATTCCTATGAAACGCTTTCTGCAGCTTGTGCTGGCACTGGCCGGCCTGATGATGTTATCCACCGGCTTCGCGGCCAAGACCCATCCGGTCACCGGCGAACCGCTGGCCGAGCAACAGGTGTTCACCTACAACATGGGTGCCGAGCCACCATCGATCGACCCGCAACTGGTCGAGGATGTGACCGGTTCGGACATTGCCCGCGACCTGTTCGAAGGGCTGCTGACCCAGAATGCCGACGGCACACTGGCTCCCGGCGTGGCCGAGCACTGGGAAGCCAACGACGCCAAGAACCGCTACACCTTCTACCTGCGCAGGAATGCGCGCTGGTCCAATGGCGACCCGGTCACCGCTCATGACTTCGTCTATGCCTGGCAGCGTGCCGTCGATCCCAAGCTGGCCTCCCCCTATTCCGGCTACATGCGGTTGATGTCGATCCGCAACGCCGCGGAAATCATCGAAGGCAAGAAACCGGTCGAGTCACTGGGGGTCAAGGCACTGGATGACCATACCTTCCAGGCGGAACTGGAAAATTCCCTGCCCTATTTCCCCAGCATGGTCGCGCACACAACCACCATGCCGGCCCATCGCGCCACCATCGAGAAATACGGCGACAAATGGACCCAGCCCGGCAACATGGTTTCCAACGGCGCCTATGTGCTGACCGAACACACCCTCAACGAGCGGCTGGTGCGCGAACGCAATCCGCTCTACTGGAATAACGACAAAACGATCATCGACAAGGTAGTGGCACTGGTCATCAACGACGAGAACCAGGCCTACAACCGGTACCTGGCTGGCGAGCTGGACATGGCCGGCGTACCCACCGGACAGTACAAGCGGCTGAAAAAGAAGATGCCCGATGAAGTCTATTCGGTTCCGCGGCTGTGCAGCTACTACTACGCCATCAACACCGAGAAAAAGCCCTTCGACGATGTGCGGGTACGCACCGCGCTGGCCTACGCGGTCAACCGAGAAGTCATCACCCGAAACATCCTGCAGGCCGGCCAGATCCCGGCTTATACCTTCACCCCCGGCGCCACCGCCAACTTCCAGGTGCCGGAGGTGCCCTATGCGAAGATGACCCAGAAGCAACGCGACCAGAAGGCGCGCGAGCTGCTGGCCGAGGCCGGCTACGACCGCAGCAACCCGCTGGAGGTGACCATCCTCTACAACACCTCGGAAGGTCACAAGAAAATCGCCATCGCCATCAGCCAGATGTGGAAACGCACGCTGGGCGTGAAGACCACGCTGGAGAACCAGGAATGGAAGACCTTCCTCAATACCCGCGATGTGGGTGATTTCCAGATTGCCCGTGCCGCCTGGTGCGGTGACTACAACGAGGCATCGACCTTCCTCGAACTGATGATGTCGAACTCCGAATACAATGATTCGAACTACAAAAACCCGGAAGTGGACCGGCTGATGACCGAATCGAAAACCCTCGACGATCCCAACCCCAACTACACCCGGGTCGAGGAAATCATTGCCGAGGAATTCCCGATCATCCCGATCTATCACTATACCAATACCTTCCTGCTCAAGCCCTACCTGAAAGGCTGGCCCTTCGACAATGTCGAAAACATGTGGTATTCGCGCAACCTGTATGTAGTAAAGCATTGACCCCGTCCGCGGCCTCCACAGGGGGCGCGGACGGCTCAGGCCGTTCATTCACTCTGACCCGACATGCTGACTTTCATCCTGAGACGGCTGGCCATCGCCATTCCGACGATACTGATCATCATCGTCCTGTCTTTCCTGCTGATGCACGCGGCACCGGGCGGACCCTTCTCCGCCGACCGCAAGTTGCCTCCGGAAGTGCTCGCCAATCTGGAGGCCAAGTACGATCTCGACAAGCCGTTGCCGGTGCAGATCTACAACTATGTGAAACGCATCGTCGTCGACTTCGACTTCGGTCCCTCCTTCAAGTACAAGGACCAGACCGTCAACGATCTGATTGCCAGCGGCTTTCCGGTAACCCTGACCTACGGCTTCTGGTCCTTCGTGGTGGCGACCCTGATCGGCGTCGGCCTCGGCATCGTCGCCGCATTGAAGCACAACAGCTGGCTCGATTACCTGGCCACCGGCACCGCGATTCTTGGTTCTGTACTGCCCAACTTCGTGATGGCGCCGCTGCTGGTGCTGTTGTTCACCGTCTATCTGCAGTGGCTGCCCGGCGGCGGATGGGAAGGCGGCCAGTGGCAGTACATCATCATGCCGGTGATCGCGCTGGCCACCAGTTACCTGGCCAGCATCGCGCGCATCACCCGCTCGTCCATGCTGGAAGTGCTCAATTCGAATTTCATCCGCACTGCCCGCGCCAAGGGGCTTCCGTCACGCACGGTCATCCTGCGCCATGCACTGAAGCCGGCGCTGTTGCCGGTACTCACCTCTCTGGGCCTATCTTTCGTCGGCATGGTCACCGGCTCGGTGGTCATCGACCAGTACTTCAGTACCGGAGGCATCGGTCAGCACTTCGTCAATGCCGCCCTCAACCGTGACTATTCGGTGATCATGGGCGTCACCATCCTGGTCGGGAGCCTGACTATCCTGTTCAACCTGCTGGTCGAGATCCTCTACGCCTGGATCGACCCGCGCATCCGCTACTGAGTCATGGTCGTCGACAAGCAGAAAATCCGCAAGCTGGCCGACAACCTCGCCGAGAGCGAGGTTCGGGGCCGTTCGCTGTGGGCCGATGCACGGCATCGCTTCCTTCGGAACAGGGCCGCGATGACCGGGCTGGTGGTGCTGACGCTGGTGGTATTGTTCTCCATCGCCGGCCCCTGGATCAGCCCCTGGAACTACGAAGACATCGATTGGGATGTGCTCGAGGATGTCGCCACCCTGGGCCGACCGAGCCTGGAAAACGGCCATTATTTCGGCACCGATGATCTGGGCCGCGATCTCTATTCGCGGGTGATCCAGGGCACCCAGATCTCGCTTATGGTCGGCCTCATCGGCTCGCTGATCGCGGTCGTCGTCGGCACCCTCTACGGCGCCATCGCCGGCTACCTCGGCGGCCGCATCGACGGTTTCATGATGCGCCTGGTGGATATCCTGCTGGCGATCCCCGGCATGTTCGTGCTGATCCTGCTGATGGTGATGTTCGGACGCTCGATCGTGATGATCTTCATCGGCATTGGCCTGCTGTCGTGGCTGGACATGTCGCGCATCATCCGCGGCCAGACCCTGTCGCTGAAGCAGAAGGAATTCATCGAAGCCGCGGTGGCCACCGGGGTGCGGCCGCTGACCATCGTCACCCGTCATATCGTACCCAATGTACTGGGCATCGTGGTGGTCTATGCCACGCTGCTGGTACCCGGCATGATCATGGCCGAATCCTTCATCTCCTTTCTTGGGCTTGGCGTGCAGGAGCCGCAAACCTCCTGGGGCGCACTGATCAACGAGGGTACCAAGACCCTGCAGCATGGCATGGAGTGGCAGTTGCTGTTCCCGCTGGGCTTTTTCGTAGTCACGCTGCTGTCCTTCTATTTCATCGGCGACGGTCTGCGCGACGCGCTGGACCCGAAGGACCGCTGACATGGCTTTGCTTGAGGTATCCGATCTCAGGGTTTCCTTCGACACCCTTGACGGCCGCGTCGATGCGGTCAATGGCGTCAGCTTTTCGGTCGAGGCCGGCGAGACGCTCGGCATCGTCGGTGAATCCGGCAGCGGCAAGAGCCAGACGGTATTTGCCCTGATGGGGCTGCTGGCACAGAACGGTACGGCCAGCGGCAGCATCCGCTACGACGGCCGTGAGATCCTTAACCTGCCGGAGCCGGAGATGAACCGTATCCGTGCCGAGCAGATCGCGATGATCTTCCAGGATCCGATGACCTCGCTGAACCCCTATCTTCGTGTCAGCCGACAACTCACCGAGGTGTTGATGCATCACAAGGGCATGAGCCAACGGGACGCGCTGGACGAGTCCATTCGCATGCTGGACGCGGTACGCATACCGGAGGCGCGGAACCGCGTGCACCTCTACCCCCACGAATTTTCCGGCGGCATGCGGCAGCGAGTGATGATCGCCATGGCCCTGCTCTGCAAGCCCAGACTGCTGATCGCCGATGAACCCACCACCGCGCTGGATGTCACGGTACAGGCGCAGATCATGGACCTGCTGAAGGATCTGCAACAGGAATTCGGCACCGCGATCCTGCTGATCACCCACGATCTGGGCGTCATTGCCGGATCCTGCCGCAACATGCTGGTGCTCTACGGTGGCCGGGTAATGGAATACGGCGCCACCGATGACCTGTTCTACCGCCCCAGCCACCCCTACACCCGTGGCCTGCTGCACGCCATCCCGCGCATCGATCATGACGGTGCGCAACTGGCGACCATCCCCGGCAATCCGCCGAACATGCTCAACCCGCCACCCGGTTGCCCGTTCGAACCGCGCTGCGACTTCGCCACCGAACGCTGCCGGACCCAGGCACCACCGCTCGAAGCCATGAACGACGGCCGGCTGCGGGCCTGCCTGCGCGCCCCGGAGGAGTTGGCATGACCCGCCCAGATCCGTTGTTGTCGGTTCGCAACCTCAAGGTCAGCTTCGACATCCGCAGGAAAGGCAGCCTGCCCTGGACCCGGCCGCGTCAGCTCAAGGCCGTGGACGGCGTCAGCTTCGATCTCTATCCGGGCGAGACCCTGGGCATCGTCGGTGAATCCGGTTGCGGAAAATCCACCCTGGCGCGGGCGGTGATCTCCATGATCCCTGCCCGTGGTGGCAGTGCCGTCTGGCTGGGAGACACCGATATCCTGCAGGCCCGGCCAGAGAAACTGCGGCTGATCCGTCGCGATGTGCAGATGATTTTCCAGGACCCGCTGGCCTCGCTGAACCCGCGGATGACCATCCGCGAAATCATCGCCGAACCCCTGATCACTCACCACCCGAAGACCCCGAAACATCAGGTCACCGAACGGGTGCGTCAGGTGATGGACCGGGTCGGCCTGTTGCCGAACCAGATCAACCGTTATCCCCATGAATTTTCCGGCGGTCAGTGCCAGCGGATTGGCATCGCCCGCGCACTGATTCTGGAACCGAAGCTGATCATCTGTGACGAACCGGTATCGGCGCTGGATGTATCGATCCAGGCCCAGGTCATCAATCTGCTGA
The DNA here is from genome assembly GCA_026989015.1 of Gammaproteobacteria bacterium. Classification (GTDB taxonomy): domain Bacteria; phylum Pseudomonadota; class Gammaproteobacteria; genus S144-22. Next base: position 54,059 of record JALSKD010000121.1, on the reverse strand, counting down.
TGGACCTGCAAAAGGAAATGGGGCTGTCGCTGATCTTCATCGCCCATGATCTGAGCGTGGTGCGGCACATCAGCACCCGCATCATGGTGCTGTACCTGGGCAATGTCTGCGAAGTGTCACCGGCGCGGGAACTCTACGATCGCCCGCTGCACCCCTATACCCGGGCGCTGATCGCGTCGGTACCGATCCCCGATCCGGAGAAAGAGCGGCACAAACAGACCGAGTTGCTCGAGGGCGATCTGCCCTCGCCGATGGATCCGCCTTCCGGTTGCGTGTTCCGTACCCGCTGCCCACGCGCCCAGCCGTTGTGCGCCGAGCAGAAACCGCGGATCGGCGACAGCCTCGACGGGCATGCCGTGGCCTGCCATTTTCCGCTGGATTGAGACCACTCAGGCGAAGGTATCGATGCCGCCCAGCATGCGCGCGGTGAGCTCGATGTGCCGCCGGGTCGCGGCGGCCTGAACCGCGGCTTCGGAAGCCGAAGGCACAACCGCGTCGCCCTCGCCGGACCCCCCGTGGCCACCTCCCTGTTGCCCGCTGTCCTGCTGGCCCGTCGAGGCATCACGCTGCGATACCTGCACATCCACCTGGTTGTAACCGGCGTCCTGCAAAGCGTCGCGCAGGCGCATCAGGGAGCCGTCGATCAGGTCGCGGGTCTGTGCGGTCTGCGCGTGGATGTTGACCACCGCCTTGTCGTCCTGCACCTGCAGCTGTATCTCCAGCTTGCCGAGGTGGGGTGGGTCGAGGCGAATCTCGGCCTGTTTCAGGTTGTTGTGCAGCAGAAAACCGACCCGTTCTCCCATTTCCCGCCCCCAGGCCTGCTCGCCCGCACGGGGTGACAGGGTCATCTGCCGCAGCTCGGGCGGCAATTCGTTCATTCCTCGATCGCCGCCTTCAGCCGGCCTCGGCATGGCCGCGCTCGGCGGCAGCGGGACATCCGTGCGTTGTGGCGCGGCCTCATGGCGAACGGCATCGTTCGGTCGCGCAGCCACGGCTTCACGGAATGCCGCTGGTTCTTCGGCAAGCTCCTGTTTCAGACGCCCGGGCGCATCCGCCCCGCCCTTCTTCTCGGCGGTCCCGGTTCCGGTGGCGTCCGGCACTTCTCCCTCAACGGTATGGGCCGGTTCATGAAACACCGAGCCGGCGGGCTTCCGGGAGGCCATAGCGGCGGGCAGAACGGGTTCATTCCGCCCGGTCTCTGCCGCAGGGAGCGGTGGTTCCGGGTCGATCGCCGCATTGTGCACAGCGGGCGGTTTGCCGGCGGAGGCGGTTTGCCACCCGGGCGGCAAGGCTTCGCCCTCGGCAGAGTCCTCCTGCACAACGGCTGTGCCCCCTTCCGCGGCCATCGGGACGCGTGGCAAGGGGTGGATCTCACGCGGCATGCCGTCCAGCGCACGCGGAAGCGACCGCATATCCACATCGACCGGCATCGACACCGGCGCTGCGAGGGCCTGTGGGGGGACATCCGCAACCCCGGCTTCCAGCGGTTCTGCCGGTGACCCGGATACGCTCACCGCCCTGTCCGGCGTCTGCTGCGCCACATCATCCGCGGACGGTTCGGATGACTCCAGGTCATTGAATATGGGGAATATTTCGCTGTCGTCGAGCTGCAGATCCGGCTCCGATGGCGCTTCACTGGAGGCGAGTTTCTGCTGCATCAGCTGCTGGAATTCGGCGCCACCGTCTTCTGCCGTCAGGGCTTCCATCAGTTCCGCCGGTAACCCATCGGTCAGCGCTCTGCCGGATTCACCTGCCGAAAGCTCCAGGTCCAGCGTCAGGGCCGGGGCATCCATGCCACCGCCGGCGTTCAGCAGCAGGCTGATCAGTTGGGTGCTCGATACTGTCGTCATGTCTTCCACCGTTGGAGGCAATGGCCCCGATGCGTGGAGTACAGCAGTATCCGTGCCAACCTCAGACTTCGCCGTTTTTCCCGGACTGGCGCAGCGCGTGCTCGTCCATCGCCTTTTGCTCGCGCTGCTGCAGCTGCTTGCGTTCCTGCTCGGAGATGCGCTCGATCATCTTGTGCATGGCATCGCTGCGGGTGCGGGTGATCTTCCATTTCTGGCGCTTGAATTCCACTTCACGCTCGGCCAGCCGCACCACCTCGCGCTGCTGTTCGATGGTCTGGTCCAGCTGTGCCATGAAGCGCTGGAATTCGCGCAGTTGCATGGCGCCATAGGTCACCGGGCCGTTGCTGTGGCGATCGGCATATTCCTCGCGGTAGGCGATCAGCTGGTCGAGACGCTGTTGCTGCTGCTGCAGACGCTGCTGGCTGAAAGCCACCGCCTTGAGCGCGTCCTGCTCCAGTTTCTCGACATGATCGACGACCGGAGCAAGCTTGCGGATGCGGGTCATGCAGCGTTGCCTTCAGCCGCCGGACGACCCTGTGTGGATGCCGCGCCGGTCGGCGCGGCCAGCATTGGGTCGATGAGAAACTGCAGCTGCTGGTAGCTGTCGGCCAGCGAAACCGCCTGCTGCATGTCCTGGGCGAGAAACTCCATCAGCCGCGGCTGGGCCTGGATGGCGCGGTCGATCTCCGCATCGGTACCCGGCTGGTAGGCACCGACACTGATCAGGTCGCGGTTCTGCTGGTAGATGCTGTAGAGCCTGCGGAAGGCCTGCACCCGCTGCAGTTGCTCTGGGCCCATGATCTGTGGTGCCAGCCGACTGATGGAGGCTTCGATGTCGATGGCCGGATATTGCCCGGATTCGGCCAGTTGCCGCGACAAAACGATGTGTCCGTCGAGGATGGCCCGCGCGGCATCGGCGATCGGGTCATTGTGGTCATCGCCTTCGACCAGCACCGTGTAGAAGGCGGTGATCGATCCACCTGCGGTATCGCCGTTGCCGGCGCGCTCCACCAGTTGCGGCAGGCGGGCGAACACCGAGGGCGGATAGCCCTTGGTGGCCGGCGGCTCGCCGATGGCGAGACTGATCTCGCGCTGGGCCTGCGCGAAACGGGTCAGAGAATCCATCAGCAGCAGCACATTCTTCCCCTGGTCGCGATAGTACTCGGCAATGGCCGTGGCCTGCATTGCGCCGTGGATGCGCATCAGTGGCGAGGCGTCGGCCGGCGCCGCCACCACCACCGACTTGGTCAATCCTTCCTCGCCGAGGATCTCCTGCACGAATTCGCGTACTTCGCGGCCGCGCTCGCCGATCAACCCGACCACCACCACATCGGCATCGGTGTAACGGGTCATCATCCCCAGCAGCACCGACTTGCCGACACCAGAACCGGCGAACAGGCCCATGCGCTGGCCGCGACCGATCGGCGTCAGTGCGTTGATGGCGCGGACGCCGACATCCAAAGGTTCTCGGATCGGTTCCCGGCCCAGAGGGTTGATCTCGCGGCCTTCCAGCGGGGTGGACTTGCGCGCGCGCAACGGCCCCTTGCCGTCCAGCGGGCGGCCACGGCCGTCGATGACCCGGCCCAGCAGTTCCGGCCCCACCCTCACCTCAGAGGACTGGCTGGTCGGGATCACGCGTGAATTGGGCACCAGGCCGCGGATGTCGCTGGTCGGCATCAGGTAGAGCTTGTCACCGGAGAAACCGACCACCTCGGCCTCCACCCGCTGGCCGGTGGGTGTGACCACATCGCAACGGGCGCCGATGGGGGCCTGGCAACCCACCGCTTCCAGCGTCAGCCCCACCATGCGGGTGAGTATGCCTTCGACCCTGGGTTTGCCGCATACCGCATCGCAGCTGCGCTGGGTGCGTTGCAGCGCGCGCAGCCAGTCTTCACGGGCGCGATCAATCAGCGGGTGGCTCAAGGCGATCCTCCTCGCGTTCGCCACCGAGCACCGATGCGGCCAGCGCCTGCAGCCGGTTTTCCAGGGTCAGGTTGATGACCGACTGCTCCGACTGGATCTCGCAACCGCCGCGGGTGATCATCGGATCCTCGATCAGTTGCCAAGCGGGGCCATCGCCCTTGTCCAGCGACAGGGTGGTACGCAGCAGTTCGGCGTCTTCGGGATGCAAGGTGATGCGGATGTGCCGCGAGTTGGCGGGCAGCAGCTTGATCGCTTCGCGGATCAGGCCGATGATCTCGCCCGGTTCGGCCCGGATCTCGCGCCGCACCAGTTGCTGGGCCAGGGTCACCGCCAGCAGATTGAGCTGCTTCTCGACCTCTTCGTTGAGCTGTTGCAGCGGCGATTCGAAGAAATCGAACAGCGCGCGCAGTTGCGCCGCCTGCTCGTCGAGGTGCTGCCGCGCTTCGGCTTCACCCTTGGCCAGGCCTTCGCGGTAGCCCTGTTCGTAGCCTTCCTGCTGGGCTTCGGCCCGCCAGCGCTCGATCTCCTCGGCGGTGGGTATCCCTGGCGGCTCGATCTCCTCGCTGTCTTCCTCCTGCCGTTCCTCGTGGCGGAAGAAGCCTGCGCCGTCGTCGTTGACAGTGGGCGGCGTCCACTTTTCGGCGGCCGCGTCTTCGGCGGGGATGATCGGTGACCGGGCCATCTATGGAGTCTAGACCATTTCCTCGCCACCGCCGCCGAGCACGATGTCTCCGGCTTCCTCCAGCTGGCGGGCGATGTTGAGGATTTCCTTCTGCGCTGCTTCCACTTCGCTGAGCTTGACCGGCCCCTTGGCTTCCATGTCCTCGACCAGCATCTCGGCGGCGCGGGAGGACATGTTCTTGAGGAATTTCTGCTGGAATTCCTCGTCCACGCCCTTCAGTGCCAGGGTCAGCAGATCGGTGGAGATTTCGCGCAACAGGGTCTGGATGCTGCGGTCGTCCAGGTCGCGCAGGTTGTCGAACACGAACATCAGGTCCTCGATGCGCGTCGCCAGTTCTTCGTTCTCGGTACGCACCTGCTCCATGACCTTGCCTTCGATGGAGCTGTCCATGAAGTTGAGGATGTCGGCGGCGGTCTTCTCGCCGCCCACCATGGAAGATTTCACATTGTCGTTGTCGGCGAAGTATTTCTCCATGATCTGGTCCAGCTCCTTGACCGCCGCCGGCTGCACCCCTTCCAGCGTGGCAATGCGCATGAGAATGCCGGCGCGGGTGTTCTCCGGGAGGTTGCTGAGCACCTGGGCCGCGCTTTCCGGTTCCAGGTAGGAGAGCACGATGGCGATGATCTGCGGGTGTTCGAGACGGATGATCTCGGCGATGGATTTGGGGTCCATCCATTTAAGCGCCTCCAGACCGTTGCTGCCGGAACCCATCAGGATGCGGTCGATGACATTGCCGGCCTTGTCGCCCAGGGCCTTTTCCAGCATGCCCCGGATGTAGCTGTCGTTGCCGATGCCGAGCGCGGTCTGCGTCTCAAGGCATTCGAGGAAATCATTGAGCACATGCTCGACCATCGGCCGGGTAACCGAGTCCATCGATGCCATGGTGGCACCAATGGCCTGCACCTGTTTCGGATTCATGTGCTGCAACACCTCGGCGGCAGTGTCCTCACCGAGTGTCAGCAGCAGCAGCGCCGCCTTCTCGGTGCCACTCATCTTGGGAACGGTCAGTTCCGTGCTGGTGTTTTCTTCTTCGGCCATGGTCTGCTCTTCGGTTCCGGGGCCGTCAGCCCTGATCCTCGTCCACCCACTGCTTCATCACATTGGCGACCCGTGCGGGGTCGTCCATCACCAGGGTGCGGGCCATCTCGATCTTCTGTTCATGGGTGGCGTCACTGCGGCGGATGATGGCAGCGGCACTGTTCGGGTCCTCACGGATCAGCGCCTCGGCCACTGCGGTGGCGCCATCGGGTCCTGCCCCGCCGCCCGCGCCGGGTTCCGCCAGTTCCCCACTTGCAGTCTCGCCTTCGGGCGCCTCCAGGGCCTCGGCTGGCTCCGGGGGTTCGGGTTTCAACGAACGCAGGAAGGGGCGGATGAACATCATATAGACGATCAGCAGACCAATGGCACCGAGTACCTGCTTGACCAGATCGATGATCCAGGACTCGCCCAGCAACTGCTTCCACATCGGCACTTCAGGCATCTCCTCGACCACCGGCGCGAAGGGCGCATTGATGATGCTGACCGAGTCACCCCGGCTTTCCTTGTAGCCGATGGTTTCCTTGACCAGGGTTTCGAACTGCTTGAGCTGTTCCTGGCTCCAGGGTTGCACTTCGGTGCTGCCGTCTTCCCTGGTGATGACCGGCGAATCCACCACCACGGCCACCGTCAACCGTTCGATGGTGCCGCGCGGGTTGCGGGTGTGGCTGATGGTACGGTCCACCTCGAAGTTGCGCGTCGCGCTGCGGCTCTGGTTGGCCGGCAGGACCGGGCTGTCTGCGCCGTCTGTGGCCGCGGGATCCGTGGTGCCCGCGCCGGGCGGCTGATTGCTCAAGGCACCGGGGATGCCGATGGCGGTATTCTGATCGCGGCTCTCCTGCTCGCTGATCTTTTCGCTGCGGATGACGCTGCGCTCCGGGTCATAGGCCTCGCGGGTGGTTTCAATCAGCGAGAAATCGAGCGCCGCCGAGACCTCGGCGTTGACCTTGCCTTCGCCAACGATGGGCTGCAGCAGCTGCACGATGCGCTCGGCATAGGTGTTTTCCAGCTTGCGGGTGTATTCGAATTCCTTGTTGGTCTGCTCCAGTTCGTTATTGCTCTTGCTGCTGAGCAGGCGTCCGAACTGATCCACCACCGTCACCTGCTCGGGTTCCATCATCGGCACACTGGCGGCCACCAGATTGACGATGGCCTCGACCTGGGCCTGACTCAGGCTGCGACCGGCGTAGAGCTTGACCACCACCGAGGCGCTGGGCTTTTGACGGTTGCGGATGAAGATGGACTGTTTGGGCAGCGCCAGGTGCACCCGAGCCTTTTCCACGCTGCGGATCGATTCCACCGAGCGCGCCAGCTCGGTTTCCAGCGCATGGTTGTAGCGTGCCGACTCCATGAACTGACTGGTGCCGAAGCCCTGGTCCTCCTGCAACATCTCGAAGCCCTTGGAACTGCTGCCCGGCAGCCCCTGGGCGGCCAGCTTGAGCCGGGCTTCCGGGAGCTTCGACTGCGGCACCAGGATGGCACCGCTGGAACTGTCGACCTTGTATTCGATGCCGGCGGCGTCCAGTACATTGGCAATCTCGTTGAGGTCCTGTGCGCTGGCATCGCTGTACAATGGTGCATAGTTGGGTTCGGTCATCCACAGCGCCACCACCACACCCAGCGCGATGGCGAAGGCCAGTCCGATCAGCCGGCCGAGATGGCGGACGGTATGGGATTGCAGAAAGGCATCGACGGGATTCACCGCCGGCACTTCGGGTGTGGCGGTGCCGCCGTCGGATGCCGGCAAGGCCGCTGCTTGCTGCTGGGGGAGCGCCTCAGCCATGGCCGGCGAACCCGTTGCGTGATTGTGGTTTCATCACCATCAGACCGGCATGTTCATGATGTCCTGATAGGCGGTGAGCAGCTTGTTGCGCACCTCGGTCAGGGCCTGGAAGGAGAGGCTGGCCTTCTGTACGGTGACCATCACCTCGGCCAGATCCACATTCGGGTCGCCGGCTTCCAGCGCACGGGCCATGGCAGCGGCGTTTCCCTGCGCCTGGTTCACCTGATCGATGGCCTGCTGCATCATGTCCCCGAACTTGCCGGCACCGTCATGGGGGTTGACGGCCTCGGGACTTTCGTTGCGCGCCCGGACCTCGAGCTGGCGCATCTGTTGCAATACCTGGTTGATCGCAATCTGGCTCATGTTTCCTCCTGTTTCGACGCCGGCGGCGCACCGCCCGGGTCAATAACTTGACGCTCGGGCCCGCACATCCATCAATACCGCGAGCATGCTCAACGGGCGTGGATTTTTTGACGCTTGCGGGCCGTTCGCAGGAAATAAAGCAACTATCGGGCCAGGATTCAGGATGTCCGTTCGAGCACCTCGATGGCATTGCCGTCCGGATCGCGGAAGAACAGCGCAGCGCGGCCACTGCGGCTGGGGGTGAAGGGTACGCCCGCCTCCTCCAGGCGCTGACGCAAGGGACCGAGGTCGCGCAACAGCAGGCAGACATGCCGGTCGCGGCCGCCATGGGCCGGGCGACCCTCGACCGGGTCGGGATTGTCGAGACAAAGCGCATGGATGGCCTGCGCGCCGACTCGGAACCAGACCCCGTCGAAGGGCAGGTCGGGCCGGTCTTGATCCACCTCGAGACCGACGACGCGGGTGTAAAAGTCGCGGCAGCGTGCCACATCGGCAATCAGGATGCTGTGGTGATCAATGCCCAGATAGGCGTCGGCGGGCATGGCTGGCTCTCCTCGGGAATCAGACAGGCATTATAGCGGCAACCCGCGCATGGATGAGAAATCACCGCCGCAAAGGTATAATGCCCGGCCATTCATCGACCGAGCTCTCCCGCGCCCTGCATGAACCCCGATCTCGCCCTGCTGCATCCCTACCCCTTCGAAAAGCTGCGCCAGCTGAAACAGGGCGTGGAGCCGCCGGCCGGACTGCCGCACATCGCCCTGTCGATCGGCGAGCCGAAGCACCCGGCGCCCCATTTCGTCGTCGAAAGCCTGATCGCCCACACCCATCAACTGTCGCAATACCCGTTGACCCGCGGCAGCGATGCCCTGCGGGAGGCCATCGCCGGCTGGCTCAATCGCCGCTTTGGCCTCGGCGGCGTCATGACCCCGGAGCAAGTGCTGCCGGTCAACGGCACCCGCGAGGCCCTGTTCGCCATCGCCCAGTGCGTGGTGGACCGCAGCGCCGCGCGGCCGCGGGTGATGATGCCCAACCCCTTTTACCAGATCTACGAAGGCGCCGCGCTGCTGGCCGGAGCCGAGCCCCGCTACCTGGCCTGCTCCGACGCCACCGGCTTCCTGCCCGACATCGATGCGCTCAGCGACCGCGAATGGGATGACTGCCAGATGATCTATCTGTGCACGCCGGGCAACCCCACGGGAGCGGTGATGGACGAGGCCCTGCTGCAGCGACTGATCGAGCGCGCCGACCGGCACGATTTCGTGATCGTCAGCGATGAGTGCTATTCCGAGATCTATTTCGATGAAGACGCCCCGCCACCGGGGCTGCTGCAGGCGGCCCGGGCCATGGGGCGCAACGGCTTTGAACGCTGTCTGGTCTTTCACAGTCTGTCCAAGCGCTCCAACCTGCCGGGATTGCGTTCCGGCTTCGTCGCCGGCGATGGGGCCCTGATCGAACGCTTCCTGCTCTACCGCACCTACCACGGCTGCGCGATGCCGCCTGCCACCCAGTCGGCCAGCATCAGCGCCTGGAACGACGAGGCGCATGTACGCGCCAACCGTGACCTGTACCGACAAAAGTTCGATGCCGCGCTGGAGATACTGGCCGACAACCTGGCGCCGCTGCGTCCCGATGCCGGCTTCTACCTGTGGGCCAGAACCCCCATCGACGACCGCGAGTTCGCGCGCCGGCTGTTCGCCGAGCAGCATGTCACGGTATTGCCGGGGCAATTCCTTTCACGCGAGGTGGACGGCATCAACCCCGGCGCCGGCTTCGTGCGCATGGCGCTTGTGGCGCCCGTGGAGGAATGCCGCGAAGCCGCCGGACGCATTGCCGAATTCACCCGATCACTCTGAATCAACCCTACTGGAGACCTTTATGTCCGAACTGCAAGCCATCATCGAAGAAGCCTTCGAACGCCGCGCCGACATCACCCCGCGCAATGTCGAAACCCTGGTGCGCGATGCCGTCAACGAAGCCATTGAACTGCTCGACTCCGGCCAGGCCCGGGTCGCCGAGCCGAAGGGCGGCGGCGGCTGGCAGGTGAATGAATGGCTGAAGAAGGCCGTGCTGCTCTCCTTCCGCATCAACGACAATGCCTTCATCAAGGGTGGGTTCACCAACTATTACGACAAGGTGGAATCCAAGTTCGCCGACATGAACACCCGCGAATTCCGCGAGAGCGGCGTGCGTGTGGTGCCGCCGGCCACCGCGCGCAAGGGCAGCCACATCGCCCCCGGCGTGGTATTGATGCCGTCCTATGTCAACATCGGCGCCTATGTGGATTCGGGCACCATGGTCGATACCTGGGCCACCGTCGGCTCCTGTGCGCAGATCGGCAAGAATGTGCACCTGTCGGGCGGCGTCGGCATCGGCGGCGTGCTGGAACCGCTGCAGGCGGCACCGACCATCATCGAGGACAACTGCTTCATCGGTGCCCGCTCCGAGATTGTCGAGGGCGTCATCGTGGAGAAGAACTCGGTGATCTCGATGGGTGTGTACATTGGCCAGAGCACCAAAATCTACAACCGCGAGACCGGAGAGGTCAGCTACGGACGCATTCCCGCCGGCTCGGTGGTGGTGTCCGGCAACCTGCCGTCGAAGGACGGCCGTTACAGCCTCTACTGCGCGGTCATCGTCAAGCAGGTGGACGAGAAGACCCGATCCAAGGTCGGGCTCAACGAACTGCTGCGGGACATCCAGTGATGAAACCGGTTCTCTACGGCATCGCCAACTGCAACACCATGAAGAAGGCCCGCGCCTGGCTCGATGAGCAGGGCGTGGACTATGACTTCCACGACTACAAGAAGCGGGGCTTGGACGAACAACGGCTGCGCCAGTGGGTGAAGGAACTGGGCTGGGAAGCCCTGCTCAACCGTCGTGGCATGACCTGGCGCCGGCTGGACGCCTCGCTGCGCGAAGGCATCGACGAGGAAAGCGCCATCCGCATCATGCTTGAGAAGCCTTCGATCATCAAACGCCCGCTGCTGGATCTGGGTGAGCGCAAGCTGCTGGGCTTCGATGAGGCCGAGTGGCGCGAGGCGCTGGCCCTGTGAACGACACCAACCTGACGCCCACGCTGGAACTGGCGCTGCAGCTGCTGCGGCGCCCGTCGGTCACGCCCGACGACGCCGGCTGCCAACAGCTGATCTGCCAGCGGCTCGAACCGCTGGGCTTCCGCTGCGAGCACATGCCCTTCGGCGAGGTCAGCAACCTGTGGGCGCGGCGCGGCAATGAAGCCCCTGTTTTCGCCTTTGCCGGTCATACCGACGTGGTGCCGACCGGACCACTTGACGCCTGGGACAGTCCGCCCTTTGAACCGACCCTCCGCGACGGCCTGCTCTACGCCCGTGGGGCTGCCGACATGAAATCCAGCATCGCCTGCTTCATCGTTGCCTGCGAGGGCTTCATCGCCGAACATCCGCGGCACCAGGGTTCCATCGCCCTGCTGATCACCAGCGACGAGGAAGGTCCCGCCAGGGACGGCACCGTCAAGGTGATCGAGACGCTGCAAGCCCGGGACGAACACATCGACTGGTGCCTGGTCGGCGAGCCCTCGAGCACCGAACGGCTCGGCGATGTGGTCAAGAACGGCCGCCGCGGCTCCCTGGGCGCACGGCTGGTGATCCTCGGCCAGCAGGGGCATGTGGCCTACCCTCATCTGGCCGACAACCCGGTGCACCGTGCCGCGCCCTTCCTCGCCGAGCTGGTCGCCATCGAATGGGACCAGGGCAACGACTTTTTTCCACCCACCACGCTGCAGATCTCCAATATCCACGCGGGCACCGGAGCCACCAATGTCATCCCCGGCGAACTGGTGGTGGATTTCAACCTGCGCTTCTCCACCGAGCTGACACCCGAAGCCATCCAGCAGCGCGTCGGCCAATTGCTCGAACGGCACGGACTCGATCACCGCATCGAATGGAACCTGTCGGGCCTGCCCTTCATCACCGAAACCGGCGCACTGCTGGACGCGGCCCGTGACGCCATCCGCGCCGTGGAGGGTATCGACACCACCATGTCCACCGCCGGCGGCACTTCCGACGGCCGCTTCATCGCCCCGACCGGCGCGCAGGTACTGGAACTGGGCCCGGTCAATGCCAGCATCCACAAAATCAATGAGCATGTGCGTGTGACGGACCTCGAAGCCCTGACCCGAATCTACCGGAAAATGCTGGAGAATTTACTACTATAAAGGGATTCCCGGCTGAGTCGTCGGGAGAACGGAATTCCATGACAAAGCCTGATGACTGAAACCGCCGCCCGCCGGGGCCTGCATTCCTACCGGTCGCGCTACATCGCCTTCGCCCTGGCGGCGGTTGTGTCCATGCTGCTGTTCGCCTTCTACAGCTGGTTCGAGATTTCACGCAGCAGCCAGACCACCCGCCAGAACATCGTCGAGCGCAACCGGGCCGAAGAACAGCTCAAGGAGGTGATGGATCAGTTCCATCGGGTGCGGGTACAGATCTACCAGTTCAGCCTGGATCCGGAAATCGTCCCCAAGGGGGAAGTCATCGGCTCCCTGTTCCGGCTGGTGGATCTGGCGTCCCAGGTCGATATCCGGGTCTTCGACGAAGTGGAGGCCGAGGCCCTCAACGATTTCATCATCCAGATACCACTGGCCATGCACCAGGCCAGCGTCCGGCTGGTGGCGATCCGCAGCAACAATGCCCGCTGGATACCCGCCACCCGCAACATGTTCGATCAGATGCTGCCGATCAACGAACGGGTACGCAACCTGTTCAACGAGATGCGTACGGATCTGGAAGGCGACGACAATCCCGAAGCCCATCAGCTGCTGATCGACCTGCTGGACCTGCGCAACCTGTGGTCCCTGATCGTGTCCGAATTCCGTCTGCTGGCCGCCAACCGGCTGGGCATTTTCGGCCGTCCCAGCGAGACCATATCGCGCCGCATCGAAAACCTCTATCTGCTGCTCGACAGCTTCGACCAGAAGCTTGACAGCTTCAATGCCAACATCAGCAGCGACAGTTATTTCTTCATCAAAAGTTACTATCTGCCCCAGTTGAAGAAGATCTCGCGCCAGTGGCGGCGCATCAGCGAAGACACCATCGACTCGCTGCGCCAACCGGACTGGCGGCGCGACATCCCCGAGCTGCACCGCCTGGAGGCGCTGATGCAGCGTTTCAACCGGCTGTCGCTGCTGTTGCAGCGGGAACTGCAGCGCCAGTCGGAACGCGACATCCAGAACCTCAACCGGCTCAATGTGCTGTTCGCCCGTGCGATCATGATTTTGACCCTGGGCGGTCTGCTGTTTGCAATGATCGGCTACTGGTTCCTGAGCCGCCACCTGCTGCGGCCGATCGCGCAGCTGCGCAAGGCCCTGTATCTGCAGTCCCAGGGGCTTTCGCAGTCGCTGGACATCGAAGCACGGACCCGCGAGATCGAGGACCTGGTGATGGCCTTCAACGAAATGAGCCGCCGCATCCGCAACCGTGAGCAACGGCTGGACTACATTGCCCACCACGATGCGCTGACCCAGCTGCCCAACCGCCTGATGTTCAACGAGCGGCTGAACCACGCCCTCAAGCTGAACCTGCGCGACCATCAGCTGACGGCCGTCATGCTGCTGGATCTGGACCGTTTCAAGCTGATCAACGACTCCCTGGGCCACCTGTTCGGTGACAAGCTGCTGCAACAGACCGCACAACGTCTGCGCAATTGCCTGCGCGAGGAAGACACCATTGCCCGGCTGGGGGGCGACGAATTCGCCATCATCATCGAACGCCTCGACAACAGCGGGCAGGCCGAAACACTGGCGCGCAAGATCATCCGGCTGTTCCAGCGTCCTTTCGATATTGACGGGCAGGAGATCCACGCCTCGACATCCATCGGCATCGTGCTGGCACCGCTGCACGGCCGGGATCCGGAGACCCTGCTGCGCTATGCCGATATCGCCATGTACCAGTCCAAGACGCTGGGACGCAATCAGTACAGCCTGTTCGATACCTCGCTGGAGAACTCGGAACAGTCCCTGATCAATTTCGAGAACGAGCTGCGCGAAGCCATCAGCGGAGACCAGTTCCGGCTGCATTACCAGCCGATCATCGACCTGCACAACCCGAGACAATGGGCCTGCGAGGCATTGCTCCGCTGGCAGCACCCGACCCGCGGCCTGCTCTACCCCGGCGCCTTCCTCGGTCTGCTGGAAAACCGCATGCTGATGTACGACCTGACCTGCTGGGTGATCCGCAAGTCGCTCGACTTCCAGCAACGGCTGATGGAGGACTACGGCATACGCCCGCGCATGTCGATCAATCTGGCTTCGGCGATCTTCGGTCAGCAGCGCTACCGCGAGAGCATCACCCGGCTTCTGCTGGAGCGGGCGCCCGACCCACGGCGCGTGGTACTGGAGATCACCGAGGACACTTTGCTCAGTGACATGCTGCAATCCACCTCGACCCTGCAGCAATTGCACAGGGCGGGTTTCCGCATCGCCCTCGACGACTTCGGCACCGGACAATCCTCGTTGTCGCATCTGCGCGCCTTTCCCATCGACATCATCAAGATCGACCGTGAATTCATACAGGACATCCACGAGGATGAACAGGACGCCAAACTGGTCAGCGCCATCCTGCTGATGGGACGCGAACTGGGCAAGGAAGTCATCGCCGAAGGCGTGGAGCAGCAGCCGCAGCTGGAGTTCCTGTCCCGCCGGGGCTGCCACATGATTCAGGGTTTTCTGTTCTCGCGACCACTGGCGGAAGACGATTACCGCGAACTGCTGAATCGGCAGCTGCAACAGCACCGTCAGTCCGGATCATGAGCAGCGGCGGCACATCCGCGTATATCGGCCGCTTCGCACCCACCCCTTCCGGGCCGTTGCATTTCGGCTCGCTGGTGACCGCAGTCGGCAGCTATCTGGATGCCCGGGCCCGGCAGGGACAATGGCTGTTGCGCATCGAGGATGTGGACCGGCCGCGGGTCGTCCCCGGGGCTGCCGACGACATTCTGCGCACGCTGGAGTGTTTCGGTTTGCACTGGGACGGCCCTGTACTGTTCCAGAGCCAACGGCAGGAGGCCTATGAAGAGGCGCTGCACCGCTTGCGTGAACAGGGGCGGCTCTATGCCTGCGGTTGCAGCCGTCGACAGCTGAACGCACTCGATCTGCGCCGTGGGCCACTGGGCCTGATCTATCCGGGCCTGTGCCGCGATCGCGCACTCGGATTTTCCGGCCACAGCCTGCGTCTGCGTATCGACACACCGGCGCGCATCCGTTTCGAGGATCGTCATTGCGGGCCGCGCGAACTGGATCTGGCCGGGGAGGTCGGGGATGTGGTGCTCAAGCGTGTCGATGGCATTTATGCCTATCACCTGGCGGTGGTCGTGGACGACGCGTTTCAGGGTGTCAGCGACATCGTGCGCGGCGCCGACCTGCTCGATGTCAGCTTCCTGCACCGGCATCTGGCCAGCCTGTTGAGGCTGCCCCTGCCCCGGTACCTGCACCTGCCACTGGTCTATGCGCCCGGCGGCCGCAAGCTGTCGAAACAAACCGGTGCACAGCCACTGGACCGCGCGCGGCCGGCCGCCCAGTTGTGGCAGGCACTGGAGTTTCTCGGCCAGCAGCCGCCCGGGAAGGAGGGCGGGATGGCAGTTCAGGAACTGCTGGAATGGGCGATTGACCACTGGCAACCTCAACGGCTGCCAGCGGTACAGCTACCGGTCAGCGCTTAACCGTATCGATAATCAGCCGCACCGGATCCGGGCTGCCGGCACGATTCAGCGGCCCTGCCTCGGCATAGAGATCGCCCGGGGACGGCATCGGATTGCCGGACCTGGAGACACGCGCGCCGACAATGATCCGATCGAAGGATGACAGCTTCATCTGCGGCAGCATGGCATCGGCGTCGGAAAGCGTTACCTCAACCGGCAGATCGGCCACGGTGAGCTTCTTCGCCGCCAGCGGCATCGGCGGACCCGAGGCCGCCTTGGCATAGATGAAGACGGTATCCGACGGTTGGGCCTTATCCAGCATCGAGGCGTCGAGATCCACCTGCAGGCGGATGCCATCGGCGGGTGGCGCGGAGGTGGTCTGCCCGCGAGCCTGAGCCGGCGCGTCTTCACCCTTGATGCGATCGATGCTGAGTCGGACCGGCCCCTGCCGGGCGTCGCGCTGGAAGGGCGCGCTTTCCGCGTAGAGGTCACCATCGGCAGCGATCGGGTTACCGGTTTTTGAGATCCGGGCGCCAACGACGATGCGGTCGAAGGACGACAGCTTCATCTGAGGCAGCATGGCATCGGCGTCGGACAGGGTCACCCTCACCGGCAGATCGGCCACGGTCAGTTTCTTTGCTGCCAATGGCATCGGCGGACCCGAGGCCGCCTTGGCATAGATGAAGACCTGATCATCGGGCTTGGCGCGATCGGCCAGCGACGGATCCAGATCGACCTGCAACTCCACAGTAGCGCCAGAGGTTGCGGCCAGGGTCTGTACCGGTTCCGGCAGACTGGGATCCTTCTGCCTCAGGGAAGCGATCAGGCTGCGGACTTCGCTGACCGAATCCGGGTCGTCCTGCAGCATCGGAAGCAGTCGGTTCCACTTGTCATAGGCATCACGGTAGCGGCCGGCCTGCTCGTCGGCCAACCCGCCCAGCCACAGCGCGGTCGGATCATTGGGTGATTGCTGCAGCACCTTGGCCACCAGTTGTTCCGGTTCGCCCTTCATGCTGCCGTTCTGGGTCATGGCCAGCGCATCGGCCAGCGCCAGCGCCACCGCCGGTTCCTCGGGCGCCAGGTCGTAACTGCGCTGGTAGGCGGCAAGCGCGTCACCGTATTGCTGAACCGACATCAGCGCGCGACCGAGAACGAACCAGCCGCGCGCGTCATCCGGGTTTTCCTTGAGGTGGGTCTTCACCTTCTCGATCATCTGATCCATGCTCAATGGCGGCCGCGACGGATCCGATGCGGTCTCGGCACGGGCCATTGCCAGCTGCGGATTCTCGATTACCCGGTAATCGCCCAGTTCGAGATACAGAAACACGCTCAGCGCCGGCACCAGCAGCAGGAACACGATGGCGGCCCATTTGCCGGCCAACCGGTTCTGCTGCAGCCGTTGCTGACGTTCCAGATCTATGGCCAGCGAGGCTTCGAGATCCTTCATGGCCTCATCGTATTCCTCGCGGGTCATCACCCCGTCTTCCAGTTGCTGCTCCAGCAGGGCTTTCTTGTCACGGGCGATGGCGATGTTCTGTTGCTCGCGATCGACGGTTTCATCCTCCTTCGGCTCGCGCAGCAAGGGCACCACCAGGAACGCCAGAGCAAGGAGAATGAGGAGTACGGCAAGGGCTCCAAAGATCATGTCGTTTTCTGCTCGTCGTCATTGAGCAGATGACGCGCCTGCTCGAGGGTTTCGGGTTCGGGGGGTTCGACGCTGCGGTTGCGGCGAATACGGCGAATCACCAGGAACAGCACCAGCAGCAACAGGACAAAGGGACCGATCCACAGCAGCAGCGTATTGTTCTTGAGCGGAGGGCGGTAGAGCACGAAATCCCCATAGCGTGCCACCATGTAATCGATGACATCCTGTTTGCTCTTGCCCTGTTGCAGCATCTGGTAGGTCTGATGGCGCAGGTCCTTGGCCAGGTCGGCGTTGGAGTCCTTGAGGTTCTGGTTTTGGCAGACCAGGCAACGCAACTCGTCGATCAGCGTGTAGTAGTCTTCCTCGACCTGCGGGCTGTTGAACTCCAGCGCCTCGATGGCGGCCTGCGCCGGCAACGCCAGCAACACGGCGGGAATCAGCCACAGCAGTCGAAGTGAAATGCCGGTGATCATTGCATCAGCTCCTTCAGCTTGGGCACGATGATGTCGCGCAAGGAATCGGCGTTGATCGGCCCGATGTGCTTGTAGGCGATCATCCCCTGCTTGTCGATGAGGAAGGTTTCGGGCACGCCGTAGACGCCCCAGTCGATGCCGATCCGGCCCTTCTCGTCGGTCGGAATCACGGTATAGGGGTTGCCCAGCTCACCCAGCCAGGCGCGGCCATCGGCGGGTTTATCCTTGTAGTCGAGGCCGACCACCGGCACGAGCTGCATGCGTGCCAGCTGGGTAACGTATTGATGCTCCGCTCGGCAGGCCACGCACCAGGAGGCCCAGACATTGAGCACCCAGACCTTGCCCAGATAGTCTGAAGCAGAAAAGGTTTTCTGCGGATCGAACAGGGTGGGCGCGGTAAAGGCAGGAGCCGGCTTGCCGATCAACGGGGAAGGCACTTCCTTGGGGTCGCGGGTCAGCCCCCAGCCCAGCAGGCCGGCCAGCAGGGCGAAAATGACGACGGGTAACAGAAAACGCATTACAGGGCGCTCCCGATGGCTGCGGCATCCGGTATGTTTTCACGACGGCGCGCCATCTGCCGGTAGCGTTTGTCGGTGGCGGCAATCAGCCCGCCCAGGGCCATGATGATGCCGCCCAGCCAGATCCAGCGGATGAAGGGCTTGTAATAGATCCGCACCGCCCAGCTGCCGTCGGTCTTGTCGACTTCCTCGCCGAGGGCGATGAACAGATCGCGGGTGAGGCCGGCATCGATGGCCGCTTCGGTCATCGGGTTCTGCTGAACACGATAGATCCGCTTCTCCGGATGCAGGGTGGTCTCAAACCCCTTGCCGTCGCGGACGACAAACTCGCCGCGCGCCGCCATGTAGTTGGCTACCGGGATTTCCCGGACACCGTTGAAGGTGAAACTGTAGCCATTCATCTCGAAGGTATCACCAGGTTTCATGCGGATGTCCTTCTCCTGGGTGTAGAGGCTCACCAGGGTGATGCCGATGATGAACAAGGCAATACCGAAATGCCCCAGCAGCATGCCGTAGAAGCCGCGCGGCGTGCTGCGCAAGGCAGAAGCCAGGCTGCGGCCACGCAGGCGTTCCATCAGGGCTTCCGCCACGGTGCTGACGATCCACAGGGCGAGTGTAATGCCGGCGTAGGCGGCCCAGTTCCACTTGGGCAACAGGCTGGCCAGGGCCACCGACAGCACCAGGGTCGCCAACAACGGCCAACGCAGAACCTTCACCAGTCGCGACCAGCTGTCCTTCTTCCAGCGCACCAGCATGCCGATGCCGATCAGTACCGCGATCGGCGCGGTCAGCGGAATGAACACCGCATTGAAGTAGGGCGGCCCCACCGAAATCTTGCCGCCCATGGCCTCGGCAAAGATCGGATAGACCGTGCCCAGCAGGATGGCCGCCGTGGCCACGGTCAGGAAGATGTTGTTGAGCAGCAGCGCCATGTCCCGCGACAGCAGGTTGGTGACCGCCGCGGACTTGAGGGTGGGCGCACGCCAGGCATAGAGCAGCAGCGAGGAACCGACCACCAACACCAGGAAAATCAGGATGAACACGCCGCGCTCCGGATCACTGGCGAAGGCATGCACCGAGGTCAACACGCCGGAACGGACCAGGAAGGTACCCAGCAACGACAAAGAGAAGGCAAAGATGGCCAGCAGGGCCGTCCAGGCCTTGAAGGTGCCGCGCTTCTCTGTAATCGCCAGCGAGTGCAGCAACGCCGTGCCGACCAGCCAGGGCATGAAGGAGGCGTTCTCCACCGGATCCCAGAACCACCAGCCACCCCAGCC
Source organism: Gammaproteobacteria bacterium (assembly GCA_026989015.1). Lineage (GTDB taxonomy): Bacteria > Pseudomonadota > Gammaproteobacteria > S144-22. The sequence goes on along the minus strand of JALSKD010000121.1, from coordinate 34,836 downwards.
CAGCTCATAGTAGGCCCACCAGCTGCCGAGCGTGATGCCGAGGGTGAGGAACATCCAGGCGATATTGGTCCAGGGCCGGGACCAGCGCGCCCAGGCCGAATCAACCTGCCCGGAAATCAGGGCGGCAATGGCGAAAGCGAAGGCGACGGAGAAGCCCACATAGCCGAAATACAGCATGGGCGGGTGCACGGCCAGGCCTGGATCCTGCAGCAGCGGGTTCAGATCGCGCCCTTCAATGGCCGCCGGGAAGAGTCGTTCAAAGGGATTGGAGGTGATCAGGATGAACAGCAGAAAACCCACGCTGACCAACCCCATCACGCCGATGACCCGCGCCAGCATGACCTTGGGCACGCTGCGGCTGAAGGTGGCCACGGCCGCGGTCCAGATGGAGAGAATCAATGCCCACAGCAACAGCGAGCCTTCATGAGCGCCCCAGACTCCGGAGATCAGGTACAGCAGCGGCAGATGGGAGTTGGAGTTCTTGGCGGCATAGAGCACCGAGAAGTCATTGGTCAGGAACACCCAGGTGAGTGCCGCGTAGGAGAGCGCCACGAAGAACAGCTGGCCATAGGCCGCCGGGCGGGCCAGCGCGATCCAGCGCGCATAGCCCTTCTGCGCCCCGGCCAAGGTGAAGAAGGACTGGGCCAGCGCGATGCACAGGCCCAGTATCAATGCAAAATGTCCAAGCTCGGGAATCATGATCGGGCCTCTCGGTAGTGAATCAGTTGGATGGATTCATGCTCGGCATGGCCTTGCCGGACTTCTTCATGGCTTCCATGACCTCCGGCGGCATGTAGTTTTCGTCGTGCTTGGCCAACACCTCGTTGGCAACGAAATCGCCGTTGCCGTCGAGCTGGCCATTGGCGATGATGCCCTGCCCCTCGCGGAACAGGTCCGGCAGGATACCGGTGTACTTGACGGTGACCGTCTGCGCGTTGTCGGTCAGGTCGAACTGCACGGTCAGGCCGTCTCCCGGGCGTTTCACCGTTCCCTCGACCACCACGCCACCGACCCGGAAATCCTTGTTGGCAGGGGCCTTTCCGGCGACGATGTCCGACGGTGAGAAGAAGAACATGATGTTCTGGTTCAGCGCCTTGAGCGCAAAGCCCACGCCGACGGCGACGCCGGCAAGCATCAGCGCGATCAGCAGCAGTCGTTTCTTTCTGGCAGGTGTCATGATGCGTCTTTACCCCGGCGGTGCATGCGTTTGAGTTTGCGGACAGTCTGGCGGTGCTGCTGCCAGGGCAGCAGGATGTTCAGCAACAACACCACCAGCGCCAGCCCGTAGGAAGACCATACGAAAGCGGCATAGCCGCCCATGTCGAAAAACTCTGACAGACTCATGATCGAAACAGTTCCTCAACCCAGCGGGAATTTCTCTCGCGCTGCAACAGCTCCGCGCGCACCTTCAGGAACAGCGCCCAGACATAGTAGATCTGGAAGGCCACGGCCATCAGCAGCAGCGGCAGCAGCATGCTCCAGTGTATCGAAGGCTTGTCGAACTTGGTGACGGTCGGCCCCTGATGCAGGCTGTTCCACCATTCGACGGAGAAGTGGATGATCGGGATGTTCACCGCACCGACGATGGCCAGTATCGCCACCGCCCGGCCGGCCATCCGCTTCTCGTCGATGGCGCCATAGAGGCCGATCACCCCCAGGTAGAGGAACAGCAGAATCAGTTCCGAAGTCAGGCGAGCATCCCAGACCCAGTAGGTGCCCCACATCGGCTTGCCCCACAGCGAGCCGGTGACCAGCGCCAGGAAGGTAAAGCTGGCGCCGATGGGCGCCGATGAGATGAGCACGATCTCGGCCATCTTCATGCGCCACACCAGCACGATGATGCCGCAGACCGCCATCACCATGTAGATGAACATGGACATCCAGGCCGCAGGGACATGCACATAGATGATGCGGTAGCTCTCGCCCTGCTGATAGTCGGCCGGAGCGAACACCAGGCCATCGACCAGCCCGCTGATGAAGAACACCGCGAACAAGCCGCCCAGCCACGGCAGCCACTTGCCGGCGCGGCGGTAGAAATGGGGCGGCGAACCCCATTGATGAAACCATTTCCACATGAAGAATCGGTCCTCAGCTCATGCTCATTCGCAGTGCGGCCGCGGTAGCCCAGGGGGACAGCGACAGCGACAGAAACAGGAACGCCAGCATCATCGAGATTTGCGGCATCGCGGACAGGCCTCCGGAAGCCATGTCCACCGCACTGGCAGCGAAAATCAGTACCGGCACATACAGGGGCAGCACCAGCAGCGAGAGGATGATACCACCCTTTCTCAGGCCGATGGTCAGGGCCACACCGATGGCACCGATCAGACTCAGTATGGGCGTGCCGATCAGGACCGTCAGCAAGAGTATCCCATAAGCGCCCTCGTCCAACCCCAGCATCATTGCCAGTAACGGTGAAATCAGCAGCAGCGGCAAACCCGTCACCAGCCAGTGGGCGGTCACCTTCGCCAGCACCAGTACCGGCACCGGATGAGCAGACAGCAGCATCTGCTCCAGAGTTCCATCCTCGAAGTCGCTGCGGAACATGGCGTCCAGCGACAGCATCGAGGACAACAGCGCCGCCACCCAGATGATGCCGGGTGCTATGCGCGCCAGCAGGTTCGGCTCGGCGCCCACCGCCAGCGGGAACAGGGTGATCACCAGCACGAAGAACAGCAGCGGATTGGCCAGTTCGGAGCGGTTGCGCAGGGCGATCAGCAGATCGCGGCGCAGAATGAAGGCAAAGGCCTGGGACAGGGACAAGCGTTTCATGCGGACAGGTCCAACCTCAGCACATCCTGGTCGGGCATCTCGATATCGTGATGGGAAGTCAGCACGATGACACCGCCCTGCTGAAGGTGCTGCTCGAACAATTCCTGGAACAGCGCCATGCTGGCCTTGTCCAGCGAGGTGAAGGGTTCGTCCATGATCCACACCTGCGCCTCGGTGGCGATCAGCCGTGCCAACGCCAGCCGGCGCTTCTGCCCCGCCGACAGGGTGGAGACGAAATTGTCGCCAAACCGGTAGAGATTGACGCGCTCCAGCACCTGGTCCAGATCCAGATCCGAGGGCTTGCCCATCGCCTGGGCCAGACGCAGGTTCTCCAGCGCGGTCAGATCCCGCTTCAGGCCGTCATGGTGGCCCACATAGGTCACCTGCTCGTAGTACTCGGGTCCGGCCTCGCCGATCGGCACGCCCTGCCACAGCACCTCGCCCGATTCGGGCAGACTGAGCCCGGTGAGGATTCGCAGCAGGCTGGTCTTTCCGCTACCATTGCGCCCTTCGACCAGCAGGATGCGGCCCGGCTCCAGGTCCAGATCCAGGCCTTCGAACAGCACACGATCATCCTTGACACAGGCGAGATCCCGGGTTTGCAGCAATGCGGAAGTGGACACGGATGAACCTGCTCAAAAAAGACAAGGAAGGCTAGCTAAAAACGACCGGCGAAGCAAACCCACTGAGCACCCGGCAGAGTACCGTTTGATCATGATCATCCGCAATGATTTCCAACCACCGCTCTGGCTGACAAACCCGCACGCCCAGACCCTGCTGGCCAACCTGATCCATCCGCCGCCGCCCCGCATCACCCGTGAGCGACTGACCCTGAACGACGGCGACGAAATCGAACTGGCGCACGGTACCGCAGAGGGCAGCGATCGCGTCCTGATTCTTCACGGGCTCGAAGGCTCGTTGCGTTCACCCTATGCCGCGCGCATCCTCAACCGCCTGAACGCGGCCGGCATCCCGGCCAGTTTCCTGTTCTTTCGCGGTTGCAACGGCCGCACCAACCGCCTGGCCCGCAGCTACCACTCCGGGGATACCGGAGATCTGCGTCAGGTCATCGAGCATCTGAAGAAAACGGGCATGCGGCGACTGGCACTGATTGGCTACTCCCTGGGCGGCAATGTCACCCTGAAATACCTGGGTGAAGCACCACCCGACCCGGCCGTTGCCTGTGCCGCCGCCGTCTCCACCCCGCTGCAACTGGATGCCTGTGCCCGACGCATGGAACGCGGTTTCTCCCGTCTCTACCAGAGGGAACTGCTGGGTAGGCTGAAGCGCAAACTGGCGGCCAAGGGCGAACTGCTGCGCGCGACCGGCCTGGACATCGACCCACAAGTCCTGCACAGCTTTGTCGCCTTCGACGACGCCTACACCGCACCTGCACACGGCTTCGACAGTGCCGCCCACTACTACCGGGTCAGCAGTTCGCGCCAATACCTGCGCGGCATCGACCGTCCCACCCTCATCCTGCACGCCCGGGACGACCCCTTCATGACCCCCGAGGTGCTACCGGCAGAACACGAACTGTCCCCCGCCATCCGTTTCGAACTGTCCGAACACGGTGGCCATGTCGGTTTCATTGCCGGCCACGGCCCATTGCGCCTGTTGCCCCGTTACTGGCTGGAAACCCGGCTGCTGGACTGGTTACAGGACCAGGGATTCTCCCCATGATCTTGCCGTTCGGCTGAAACCGGTGCATATTTTGCGCTTCTGCCAACCCTCGACAAGGAAGCCATGAACCTGCTTCGTCTTCTGCTGCTGATGCTTCTGGCATCACTGACCTCCGCCCAGGCGGCCCGTGATATCGATCCGTCCGACTTCGCCCGGCACAATGAATTCGACACTGTGCAGATCTCACCGACCGGAGAATACCTTGCTGCCACAGTCAATGGCCGCGATGGAAAGCGCAGTGTCGTCATCATCCGGCTCAAGGACAAACGGGTCACTGCCCGATCCGCCTTTGGCAGCAAATTTACACCGGGGCCGTTCCGATGGGTGAACGATGAACGCTTGATCATCCATCTGTACCGCAACCTCGGTTTTCTGGACTTCCCCATCGACACCGGAAACATCTATGCCGTCAATGCCGATGGAAAGAGGCAGGCCATGATCTTTGGTCCGGCTGCCAACGCATTGAAAAGCAAAAGGAATTTTCTCGCGTACGCCTCGGTCATGGACACGCTGGATGACGACCCGCGCCATGTCCTGATCTCCGTCAACCCCATACAGGCAAAGCATGTCGATCCACTCACTTTTGCCTATCGGCTTGATGTCTATACCGGCAAGCTGAACAAGCTGGCCATAGCGCCCGAACGCGGAGCCGAACTGCTGGCCGATCACAAGCAGGTTGTACGGCTGGCTTTTGTTGACAGCTGGGAGGGGCGAACCCGGGTGCTCTATCGCGAAAATGCAGAAAGCGAGTGGACTCCGTTGCCTTCTCCGCGACTGAAGTCTGAGCGCTTCGATGGGCGGATGCCCTCAGGCATCACCATCCGGCCCATACAGTTTCACCCTGACAACCGCCGCGTCTATGTCTATTTCAGCCTTGACGACAAACCCAGAGGCGTGGGATTGCTGGACCTGGAGAACAACAGCCTCGAAAGCCTAAGCCACAAAAACGCATCCGATGCGCTCGATACCCTGTTCAATGACGACAGAGAACTGGTTGCGGTCCGATATGAACCGGAGCTGCCGGATAGTGAAGTGATCGGAAAAAGCCCTCTGGCACGGCGATTGAGGGGTTTGATCAAGGCCTTCAAGGGCATGCGTATCGATATCACCAGCCGCAGCCGTGATGGGCGATACACCCTGTTGAAGGTGTCCAGTGACCGTATTGCCGGAGACTACTACCTTCATGATGCCACAACACGAAAGGCCGACTTCCTGCTCAGCGCCCGGTCCTGGGAAGACCCCAAAGACCTCCACTCCATGCAACTCGTTCGCATCGAGGCGCGCGACGGTCTGGAATTGCATGGCTACCTGACCCGGCCCGATGGAGAAGGCCCTTATCCACTGGTGGTGCTGCCCCACGGCGGCCCCTACTTCGTTCGCGATTTCTGGAACTATGACCCGGAAGTACAAATGCTGGCCGCTGCCGGCTACGCGGTGCTTCAGATCAATTTCCGCGGCTCGGGCGGATATGGCGAGGCCTTCATCAAGGCCGGTTTCCGGCAATGGGGTGGCAAGATGCAGCAGGATCTGGCCGATGCGACCCGGTGGGCCATCGACGAAGGGATCACCAAGGCCGGCAACGCCTGTATTTACGGTGGCTCCTACGGTGGCTATGCCGCGCTGATGGGTGCGGCCACAGACCCGGATCTCTATGCGTGCGCCATCGGCTACGCCGGTGTGTATGATCTCAACCTGATGTACGAGAAGGGCGACATCCAGTGGACCGGTCGCGGCCGGGATTACCTGGACCAGGTACTGGGAAAAGACGAACAGGATCGCGCAAGGCGCTCACCGGTCAACCTGGCCGACCGCATCAAGGCACCGGTACTGCTGATTCATGGCAAGAAGGACCTGCGGGTACCCTTCGATCACGCCAAAGCCATGGAAAACGCCCTCATCAAGGCCGGCAACCCCCCTGAAACCCTGTACAGGAAAGGGGAAGCTCATGGCTTCTACGATGAAGCCAACCGCAGGGAAGCCTATCGGCGGATACTCGATTTTCTCGCCCGCCATCTGAACGGAGCCCCTTGACGGATCGACGACAGGGAACGCTTCAGTTGTAGCCCATCAATGACGGCAACCAGAGCACGATCTGCGGGAAGGCAATGAGGGTGCCGATGGTCAGCACATCGGCCACGAAGAACGGCGTCACACCACGAAACACATCCTGCACACTGCATTCGGGCCGCACGCCGGCAACCACGAAGCAGTTGAGCCCAATGGGCGGAGTGATCAGGCAGAGTTCGGCCATCTTGACGACGATGATGCCGAACCAGATCGCGCAGCCCACGCCGGACATGCCGAAGGCCGATTCCGCAGCCGTCACATCGACACCGCCATTGAGGGCGATCACCGCCGGATAGACCACCGGCAGGGTCAGCAGCAGCATGCCGATGGCATCCATGAACATGCCCAGCACTGCATAGGCCAGCAGGATCATCAGCAGGGTGATCATCGGGCTGTGTTCGAGCCCGGTGATCCACTCCGAAAACGCACTCGGCAGATCGGCAAAGCCGAGGAAACGCACATACAGCAGCACGCCCCAGATGATGGTGAAGATCATCACCGTCAGCTTGGCGGTTTCCATCAGCGCGCCCCGGAACTCCTTCAGCTTCATGCCCTTGTACCAGGCCATCAGGAAAATCACGAAAGCGCCGAGCGAACCGGCCTCGGTGGGCGTGCCGACCCCGCCGTAAATGCACACCACGATGATCCCAATGACGAAGAAGATGGGCAACGCGCCCGGCAGGGATTCGAAACGCTGCTTCCAGCTGTAGCCCCGAACCGGTGGACCGAAGTTCTTGCGCGTGGTGGCGAGGAACAGCACCAGTCCGCCATAGATTACGGCCGACACCGCGCCGGGCAGGAACCCGGCCATCAGCAGGGCACCGACATCCTGCTCGACGATGATGGCGTAGATGACGAGTATGGCCGAAGGCGGTATCAGCGAGGCCAGGGTGCCGCTGGCCGCCACCACGCCGGCGGCAAAGCGTTTGTCATAGCCCAGTTGCAGCATCTCCGGCACGGCAATGCGCGCGAACACCGCCGAGGTGGCCACTGAAGCCCCGGAGACCGCGGCAAACCCGGCGGCGGAGAACACCGTCGCCACCCCCATGCCGCCCGGCAACCAGCCTACCCAGCGCTTGGCCGCCTCGAACAGGGCCCGGGTCAGCCCTGCGTGATAGGCCAGAAAGCCGATCAGGATAAAGGTCGGGATCAGTGACAGGGCCAGCGTCGAGACCTTGGAATGAGGAATGGTGCCGGCCATTTTCATCGCCACTACCACGCCCTTGTCGAAGCCCATGCGCGCACTGAAAATCCACACCAGACCGACGAAACCGGCCAGCGCGGCGGCAAAGGCCACGCGCACGCCGATCACCACCAGCAGCATCATGAAGCCGGTCACCCACAGGCCGATGGACACCGCGTCCATCGCCATCATGCTCTGCCACAGGCTCATGACCGGGGCGCTCCGTCCGAGGGCGTGTCACAATGCGGACTGACATCCAGTTCCTCGCCCAGCACCGACTGGGCTTCCTGTGCGGCCAGGGTTGCCGGATCCTCGACCAGCGGCACCGCCACCGGACAGTCACCGCCCTGCAGCAGCGCGCGCAGATACCCCCAGACCTGCAGCAGCAGCCGCAGGGCCAGGATCGTCAGCGCCACCGTCACCACCAGCTTGGAAGGCCACACCGGAAGGTCGATATCGATGGAAGAGTCGCCGTTCTGCCAGGCCCGCCGGAAATGCAGGAAGGAACCGTAGATCAGCACCAGGGTAACCAGCAGCATCAATAGCGTGGACAGTAACTCGGTGAACCACAGCCAGCGGCCGTGCAGGTGGCGCACCAGGATGTCCATGCGGATATGCCCGCCATCGCGCTGGGTGTAGGCGACCCCGAGAAAGGCGATGAAGGCCATCGCCTGCTCGATCCAGTCCACATAGCCGCTGATCGGCAGATCGAAGATCCAGCGCCCCAGCACATTGGTGGTGGCCAGCAGCACCAGCAGAAAGATGACGATGCCGCCCAGCAGGGTCAGCAGCGACTCCAGGCGATAGACCTGGCGATCGATGCGGCTGAGCAGCGTATCGTCCTGCAGAACCAGTAGCGAACCCGCCATGGCTTTACCCCCTCAAAAGAAAAACGCCCGTGTTCCGGGGAACACGGGCGTCAACGGCTGTAGGCCTACTCGTTGAACAGTTTCCGGGTGTATTCGAACAGTGCCTTGGAGTCGAACTTGCCCGCGTACTTCTTGACCCATTCCTGGCGCACATCGGCGGCCAGCTCATTGAGGCGGGCGGTCTGCTCGGGGGTAAAGGTCACCCGCACCAGGCCGGCGTCGGTGATCGCCTGCTCGTATTTCTTGGTCGGCACACGCTCGTAGTAGTCCACATAGTAGTCCAGCGCCTCATCGATGGAGCCCAGCAGTGCCTTGCGATGTTCCGGCTTGAGTGCATTGAGCGCATCGGTATTGACCACCACCGGACAGTTGGCCGAGCCCAGATTCAGGTTGGTCGAGGCCCATTTGCCGACCTTGTAGGTCTTGGTGGCCAGGTGGGCATGGGGTGCGAAGGTGGCGGCATCGATGACACCGGAATCCATCGCCTGGCGCACTTCAGAGAAGGGCACGCCGGTCTTGATGGCGCCCAGCTTGCCGAGCACGCCCATGATGCCCCCGGGACCGCGCACGCGCATGCCCTTGAAATCGTCCAGGGTCTTCAGCGGTTCGGTCTTGCTGACGATGTTGTACTGGGGCAGCGGGGTTGGCATCAGCAGGGTCGCATTCCAGCGCGCCAGATCCTTCTTCACGATCGGATGCTCATAGACCTTGCGGTAGATTTCGGTGACCTTCTTCAGCGAGACATCCTTCGAGAAGGGCAATTCGGTGACGGTGATCGTCGGGTTCTTGTCCTTGTGGTAGAAGGAACAGAACTGCGCCATTTCAAAGGCACCAATGGAAATGCCGTCGAGGTTTTCCTTGGATTTGGACAGGCCGCCGTAGGACAGCTTCAGTTTGAAATCGCCGTTGGTCTTCTTGTCCACCAGTTCAGCCAATTTCTCCACTCCTTCGGTGAATGCACGGCGTTTGCCCCACAGGGAAACATTCCATTCGGTGGCGGCCTGCACCTCGGCAGACACCAGGCTGGCGCCGATCAGCAGGCTGGCGGCAAGGGTTGTGATCGTTTTCATGCATCTATCCTCTTTTTGTGGTTTTCTGGCGGTGCATGGTGTCACCGCATGCAGCGCGATATTCCGGCAAAAGCCGATCAAACTCAAGCGGCTTTGCCGCGGACACAAAAAAGGAGCCCGAAAGCTCCTTTTCTGCCACCGTCCCTGATGTTCGGGGTGCCTCAGTCTTCGTCGACTGCCTTCATGCTCAGGCGGATGCGGCCCTGACGGTCCACTTCCAGCACCTTGACGCGGATGCGGTCACCCTCGCTGAGCTTGTCGCTGACATTCTCGACACGCTCGTTGGAGATCTGCGAAATGTGGACCAGGCCGTCCTTGCCAGGCAGGATGTTGACGAATGCGCCAAAGTCCATGATCTTGGCCACCTTGCCTTCGTAGATCTTGCCCACCTCGACTTCGGCGGTCACCAGCTCGATGCGACGGCGCGCCTCGTCGCTGGCGGTCTTGTCGACCGAGGAGATCTTGACGGTACCGTCATCGTCCACCTCGATGGTGGCACCGGTCTCTTCGGTAATGGAACGGATCGTCGAACCGCCCTTGCCGATGACATCGCGGATCTTCTCGGGATTGATCTTGAAGCTGATCAATCGCGGCGCGTACTCCGACATCTCCTCGCGATGGCTGTCGATGGCCTTGGCCATCTCGCCGAGGATGAACAGGCGACCTTCCTTCGCCTGCTCCAGTGCCTGGGACATGATCTCGGTGGTGATGCCGTCGATCTTGATGTCCATCTGCAGGGCAGTGACGCCTTCGGTAGTGCCCGCGACCTTGAAATCCATGTCGCCGAGGTGATCCTCATCGCCGAGGATATCGGTCAGTACGGCAAAGCGGTCGCCTTCCTTGATCAGGCCCATGGCGATGCCGGCCACCGGAGCCTTGAGCGGAACGCCTGCATCCATCATCGACAGCGAGCTGCCACAGACGGAAGCCATCGACGAGGAACCGTTGGACTCGGTGATCTCGGAAACCACGCGGATGACATAGGGAAACTCTTCCTGACTCGGCATCACCGCCTGCACGCCACGCTTGGCGAGGCGGCCGTGGCCGATCTCGCGGCGCTTGGGGGAACCGACTCGGCCGACTTCTCCGACGCAGGACGGCGGGAAGTTGTAGTGCAGCATGAAGTGTTCCTTGCGCTCGCCTTCGATGGCATCGATGATCTGCGCGTCACGGCCGGTACCCAGGGTGGTGACCACCAGTGCCTGGGTCTCGCCACGGGTGAACAGCACGGAACCGTGGGTGCGCGGCAGCACGCCGGTGCGGATGGTGATCGGGCGCACGGTACGGGTGTCGCGGCCATCGATGCGTGGTTCGCCGGCCAGAATGCGGCCACGGACGATCTGCTTCTCCAGCTTGGAAAACATGGACAGCACCTCGCCCTCGGACGGTCCGTTCTCGTCGTCGGCCAGCGCCTCGACGCAGGCTGCCTTGACCTCGGCCACCTTGTCCTGACGCTGCAGCTTGTCGGCGATCTGATAGGCATCGCCCAGGGCGGATTCACACTGGGCCTTGACCCGATCGAACAGGGCCTCGTCGACTTCCGGCGCCTGCCAGTCCCAGCGCGGCTTGCCGGCCTCTGCGACGAATTCGTTGATGGCCTCGATGACGGTCTGCATCTGTTCGTGGCCATAGGTGACCGCTCCGAGCATCTCGTCCTCGGAGAGAATCTTGGCCTCGGATTCGACCATCAGCACGGCATTGGCGGTGCCGGCCACGACCAGATCCAGCTGCGACTCGTCCTTCAGTTGGCTGTTGGTCGGGTTGAGCACATACTCGCCGTTGATGTAACCCACGCGGCATGCGCCCACCGGGCCGTTGAACGGCAGACCGGAGATGCTGACCGCAGCGGAGGCGCCGATCAGCGCGACGACGTCCGGATCCACCTCGTTGTTGATCGACAGCACGGTGGCGACGACCTGGACTTCGTTTGTAAATCCCTTGGGGAACAGAGGACGCAACGGACGGTCGATCAGACGGCTGGTCAGGGTTTCCTTCTCGGTGGGGCGGCCTTCACGCTTGAAGAAGCCGCCAGGGATCTTGCCACCGGCATAGGTACGCTCCATGTAATCGACGGTGAGCGGGAAGAAATCCTTGCCCGGATCGGCATCCTTGCGGCCAACGACGGTGACCAGCACCACGGTATCCGACATGTTGACCAGCACCGCACCGGTCGCCTGGCGAGCGATCTCGCCGGTTTCCATGGTGACCGTGTGATCGCCGTATTGAAAAGTCTTCTTGATTGGATTCACAAATGCATCCTCTTGTCAGCGCTTAGCGGCGCAGGCCCAGTTTGGAGATCAGATCCCGGTAGCGGGCCTGGTCCTTGGATTTCAGGTAGTCCAGCAGCTTGCGGCGCTGGTTGACCATGCGCAGCAGACCACGGCGGGAATGGTGGTCATGGATGTGCTCCTTGAAGTGCTCGGTCAGATGACTGATCTGGTGCGACAGCAGAGCCACCTGCACCTCGGGCGAGCCGGTGTCGCCTTCGCTGCGAGCGAACTCCGCGATGATTGAACTTTTCTGTTCAGCGGACATTGCCATAGTTGTGAAACCTCAGTTGATCCCCAAAAAGGGGGGTATTCTACCCAGCACCCGGCCGGGTCACAAGCACTAAGCCCGCGGCAGCATTGGCTTTCGGGGCTCAGCATCGCGCTCCTTGAAGCGACGGTCCTCATCGCCTCGCGGGCAACCCGGAAGACCTTCCGATCCACCGGGCTTGCGGCATCACTGCCGCACCGGCACAGCCTGTGCCGGCCGTGTCGCGGCAGGACCGCGACAGGTTCATGGACTCAGCGCGCCTTCAGCAGGCGCTTCGGCGCGACCCGGCCGTCATCGAGGATCTGGCCCACACCGAGAAACCCCTCGCCCTCGCCCTTCAGTCGCAACAGCCCCTCCAGCGGCGCGCCCGGCACCTGAACCGGCTGCCCCTGCTTGAGGTAGAAAGTCATGGCGCTGCTGAGCTCGACCTCGGGCCATTCCGCCAGCGCCGATTCGATGGGCAGCAGGCAGTCGAGCAGCGCGGCATCGCCCTGCTGCTCGCGAATGGCGCGCAGCTCGTCCAATGTATATCGGCGCTGCTCGCGGAACGGCTGTACGCCGGTCCGCTCCAGCGCCGCCAGGCTGGCGCCACAACCGAGGGCCTCACCGATGTCCTCGGCCAGGGTGCGAATATAGGTGCCCTTGGAGCAGTGGATGTCGATGACCAGGCGATCGTCTTCGAACGCGACCACATCCAGAGCATGGATGTCCACTTCGCGTGCCTCGCGCTCCACCTCGATGCCCTTGCGCGCCAGGTTGTAGAGCCGCTCACCCTTGTGCTTGATCGCCGAGTGCATCGGCGGTATCTGGCGTATGCGGCCAATGAAGCGCGGAAGCACCGCATCCACCTGTTCCCGGGTCACCTCGACCGGCCGCGACTCGATCAGCTCGCCTTCCGCATCACCGGTGCTGGTGACCCAGCCCAGCCGGCATTCCGCGCGGTAGTGCTTGGACGCCTCGAGCAAAAAGGCGGAGAACTTGGTCGCCTCGCCGAAACAGACCGGCAGCAGCCCGGTGGCCAGCGGATCGAGGCTGCCGGTGTGCCCGGCCTTGTTGGCACGGAATACATGCCGCGCCGCCTGCAACGCCTTGTTGGAACTCAGCCCCAGTGGCTTGTCGAGCAGCAGGATGCCGTCCACATCCCGGTAGTCGCGGGGTTTGCGTGATCGCCGGCCCATGTTTCAGTCCTCTTCGCCGCTGCGCCGCTTGTCGCGCGCGATCACCGAGTCGATCAGCTCGTCCATGCGCCGGCCCCGTATGTCAGTGTCGTCGAAATGGAAGCTCAGTTTTGGCGTCTGCCGGGCCTTGAGCACACGGCCCAGATGCCGCTGAAGAAACCCGGCTGCCGCGTTGAGGCCCCTGCGGGTGTCCTCGGCATCGGCTTCGTCGAGCACACTGAAATACACCTTGGCCTGCGACAGATCGCGCGTCACCTGCACATCGAGGATGCTCGGATTGGCGATGCGCGGATCTTTCAGCTCCTCGCGGATCAATTGCGCCAGCTCGCGCTGGATTCGCGTCGCCAGGCGGTCGCTGCGTGAATAGTCTGCGGGCATGCCGTCACTCGATGCTGCGCGCGACTTCGGTGCGTTCGAAGACCTCGATCTGGTCACCAGGCTTCACATCGTTGTAGTTTTTCACCGCGATGCCGCATTCCTGGCCGGAATGGACCTCGTTGACATCGTCCTTGAAGCGGCGCAGCGACTCCAGCTCGCCCTCGAAGATGACCACATTGTCGCGCAGCACGCGGATCGGCTGGCCGCGCTTGACGACGCCATCGACCACGATACAGCCGGCAACGGCGCCGAACTTCGGCGATTTGAACACATCCTTGACCTCTGCAAGGCCGATGATGGTTTCTTTCAGTTCCGGCGACAACAGGCCGGACATCGCCGCCTTCACATCATCGATGACTTCATAGATGACGCTGTAGTAGCGGATTTCGATGCCGTAGTCACCGGCCACGCGCTTGGCCGAGGCATCGGCACGCACATTGAAGCCGATGATGGTGGCGTTGGAGGCGGCGGCAAGGTGCACATCCGATTCGGTAATGCCGCCAACACCGCTGGAAACGATATTGACCCGTACCTCATCGGTGGACAGCTTGCGCAACGACTCGGTGAGCGCCTCCACGGAACCCTGCACATCGCATTTGACCAGCAGGTTGACCTCGGCCACCTCGCCCTCGGTCATCTTGTCGAACATGTTCTGCAACTTGGCCTTCTGCTGCTCGGCCAGGCGCGCCTCACGGATCTTGGCTTCGCGGGTTTCAGCGATCTCGCGCGCCTTGCGCTCATTCTCGACCACGAACACCTCGTCGCCGGCGTTGGGCGTGCCATTGAGACCCAGCACCTGTACCGGCATCGATGGCCCGGCACTCTTGACCTGCTTCATCATGTCGTCATACATGGCGCGCACACGGCCGTAGCGGATACCGGCGAGAAGCATGTTGCCCTTCTCAAGACAGCCTTCCTGCACCAGCACGGTGGCCACCGGACCTCGCCCCTTGTCCAGCGAGGCCTCGATAACGATGCCCCGAGCCGGCCCCGTGTCGCGGGCCTTCAACTCCATCACCTCGGACTGCAACAGTATCGCCTCCAACAGATCATCAACGCCCTGTCCGGTATGGGCCGAAACATTGACGAACATATGCTCGCCACCCCATTCCTCGGGGATGACCTCGAGCGCGGCCAATTCATTGCGCACCCGGTCGGGATCGGCGTTTTCCTTGTCGATCTTGTTGACCGCGATGATCAGCGGCACACCGGCGGCGCGGGCGTGCTCGACCGCTTCCTTGGTCTGCGGCTTGACACCGTCGTCGGCGGCCACCACCAGGATGACGATATCGGTGGCCTGCGCGCCACGGGCACGCATCGCCGAGAAGGCGGCGTGGCCTGGCGTGTCGAGGAAGGTAATCCCTCCATGGTCGGTGCTGACATGGTAGGCACCGATGTGCTGGGTGATGCCTCCGGCCTCGCCGGCGGCCACCCGGGTATGGCGGATGTAGTCGAGCAGCGAGGTCTTGCCGTGATCGACATGGCCCATGATGGTGACCACCGGCGGGCGCGGCTTGAGATCGGATTCATCGACCTCGGGCGCCTTCAGCAGCTCTTCCTCATGGTCATCGGGTTTGGCGGCAATGGCCTGATGACCCATTTCCTCGACCACCAGCATGGCGGTATCCTGGTCCAGCACCTGGTTGATGTTGGCCATGGTGCCCATCTTGAACAGGGCGCCCACCACTTCCGAGGCCTTGACCGCCATCTTCTGCGCCAGGTCGGAGACCGAAATCGCGTCGGGCACCTCGACCTTGCGCACCACCGGCGCGGTGGGGCGCTCGAAGCCGTGAACATTGTCCCCGGAGGGCACATGCCGTCGGCGGCCGCCGGCGGCGCCACGGCCCCGTCCGCGCTGCGTGCCCCGTGAACCCGGTTTGACGTGCAGTTCCTTGCGTCCGTAGCGGGTGCCCTTGTCGGCTTTCTTGGGTTTGGTCTCGGCCGGTTTCTTTTCGGCCTTTTCGCTCTGTTCGGCAGCGGCAATTTCGGCGGCCGCCTTTTGCTGGCGTTCCAGCTCGGCCTCGGCTTCGGCGGCCTGGCGCGCGCGCTCTTCCTCGCGCTGACGCAGCTCCTCTTCCTGCTGGCGTTTCTTTTCTTCCTCGGCTTGCTTCTGCGCTTCCAGCTCGGCCTGACGTTTTTCCTCCTCGGCGCGGCGGCGGGCCTCTTCGGCCTCCTGCTCGGCGCGGATCGCCGCCTGGCGCGCTTCCTCTTCAGCCTTGAGTCGCGCTTCCTCGGCTTCCACTTCGCTGCGCCGTACATAGGTGCGTTTCTTGCGCACCTCGACATTGATCGAACGCGCCGTGGCGGTGCGCCCGGTGCCGGACTTGACCTTGAGTTCGGTCTTGCTTTTGCGCTTCAGGGTGATCTTGCGTGGCCCGGCTTCTTCCTTTTTCTGCTTTCCGGTGCGCAGGGATTCGAGCAGCTTGAGCTTGTCGTCGTCTGAAATCGGATCGTTTTCGTCCTTCACTTCCACACCGGCGGCGCGCAGTTGCTCCAGCAGCTTGTCGACCGGTACCCCGACGACTTCTGAGAGTTGTTTTGCAGTGGCTTTTGACATCGTTTTCGATCCTGATTCTGGTGTTTAACGCATGGCGACCCGTGCCGTCATGCAAGGTAGTACAGCCTGATCGATCCCCCGGATCAGGCCTTGACCGGCGCGCTGTCGTCGCCGGATTGGGGTTCGCCGGCTGCTTCGCCTTCGGCCGATGATTCCGTGCCGGCTTCGGCTTCGGCTTCGGCTTCGGCTTCGGCTTCGGCTTCGGCTTCGGCTTCGGCTTCGGCTTCGGCTTCGGCTTCGGCTTCGGCTTCGGCAAACCAGTGTTCACGGGCCTTCATGATCAAGGCGGAAGCGGCTTCCTCGTCGAGGCCGGCCATTTCTTCAAGCTCATCGGTGGCCAGCTCGGCCAGGTCATCGAGAGTGGCGATCTCCTGGGCTTCGAGTTTCTCGGCCAGTGCGTCGTCCACGCCTTCCAGCTCGCGGATGCTGGAGTCGCCGTCCAGCTTGGACTGTTCTTCGCTGACGATGGCCATGGTCAGCAACGCATCACGGGCCCTGCCACGCAGTTCATCGACGATTTCTTCATCGAATTCCTCGATTTCGAGCAACTCGCTTTTGGGTACATAGGCCACTTCGTCGATGGTGGTCAAGCCCTCCTGAACCAGGATCAGGGCGATTTCCTCATCCACATCCAGCTGTTCCATGAACAGGTCCAGCAGCTTGCGGGTTTCCGCTTCGCTTTTCTCTTCGGCTTCTTCCTCACTCATGATGTTGAGGCGCCATCCGGTCAGCTGGCTGGCCAGCTTGATGTTCTGACCACCTCGGCCAATGGCCTGGGAAAGCTTCTCTTCCGGTACCGCAATGTCCATGCTACCGGCTTCCTCATCGATGACGATGGAGGTGACCTCGGCCGGTTGCATCGCGTTGACGACGAACTGCGCCGGGTTTTCGTCCCACAGGATGATGTCGACCCGCTCACCGGCCAGTTCATTGGACACCGACTGGACCCGCGAGCCGCGCATGCCGACACAGGCACCCACCGGATCGAGGCGCGGGTCGTTGCTCTTGACCGCGATCTTGGCGCGCAGGCCCGGATCGCGGGCGGCGGCAAGGATCTCGATCAGGCCCTGGCCGACCTCCGGCACCTCGAGCTTGAACAGTTCGATGAGGAAT
Source organism: Gammaproteobacteria bacterium (assembly GCA_026989015.1). GTDB lineage: Bacteria > Pseudomonadota > Gammaproteobacteria > S144-22. The sequence continues at coordinate 17,428 of JALSKD010000121.1, read as the reverse complement.
TCCGGAGCGGTACGGCTGATGAACAGCTGCGGGCCGCGCGGCTCGGTGGCCACCTTGTAGAGGTAGCCGCGGATGCGGTCTCCGGGGCGCACGGATTCCCGCGGAATCATGTTCTCGCGCGGTATGAAGCCCTCGGCGTTCTCGCCCAGATCCACATAGACATTGCCCCGCTCGACCCGCTTCACCTGGCCCATCACCAAGGATCCCTCACGATCGCGATAGGCGTCGATCACCTTCTGGCGCTCGGCCTCGCGCACCTTTTGCACGATGACCTGCTTGGCGGTCTGGGCGGCAATACGGCCGAACTCGACCGAGTCGATCTGCTCTTCGATGTAGTCACCCACCTGGATGTCCGGGTTGTCGAGGCGCGCGGCTTCGAGAGTGATCTGCCGCAGCGGTTCTTCGAGAGAACCGTCCTCTGCCGGTTCGACCACTTCCCAGCGGCGGTAGGTATCGTAGTGCCCGGTCTTGCGGTCGATATCCACGCGCACATCGATTTCCTTCTGGTGCTTCTTGCGGGTGGCCGTGGCCAGTGCCGCCTCTATGGCCTCGAAAATGACTTCACGGTCCACGCCTTTCTCGTTGGAGACCGTGTCAGCGACTAGCAGAATTTCTTTGTTTTCCATGATGGCTCTCTTGTCAAAAGAGTTAAACTTGATCGACCAGATGCGCGCGGGCGATATCCGGCCAGGGCAGTTCGTACAATTCATTGTCCACTTCGATCAGCACCCGGTCGTCCTCGACGCCGCGCAGCTGCCCGGTGAAATTGCGCCGCCCCTGCATCGGCACGGCCAGCTTGATCTTGGCGCGCAAACCGACGAAGCGGCGGTAGTCATCCAGCTTGAACAGGGGGCGATCGAGACCCGGCGAAGACACTTCAAGACTGTACCTGTGCCCGATCGGGTCCTCGACATCCAGCAATGCGCTCAGCTGGTGACTGGCTTCCGCGCAATCGTCGATGGTGACGCCACCGGGCTTGTCGATATATACCCGCAACACACCGTTGTGCTCGCTGCCGACAAACTCGACACCCACCAGCTCGTAGCCCATGCTCTCGATGACCGGTTCGAACAGGGCAGTGAAATCCAGCATCTATACCGTTTCCCGTGATCCAAAACGCCATAAAAAAAGGCCCGTATAGGGCCTCTTTCTCCATCGAACCGGCTCAGCCGGCTCGGCAAATCGAGTGCAACAACGCGGTGGCGGAAGCTGTTCCGCAACGCCCCGTGCCGGTTGCCCTGTACGGAGTCTCTTTCAAAACTCAAGGTAGCGGGGGCAGGATTTGAACCTGCGACCTTCGCCCGGCTTCATGAGCCTGAGCCCGACGCGCTACGCTTCGTCGGGGTCATGACCCGAAGGGCCTTGCGGGCTGCTCCGGTCATGACCGTACTGAATGTGGTAGCGGGGGCAGGATTTGAACCTACGACCTTCGGGTTATGAGCCCGACGAGCTACCAAGCTGCTCCACCCCGCATCAGAGGAGCGAGATTCTAATCATCTTGCCCACGGAATACAAGCGTGCAGACCGACTATTTCGGCAACAGTTCCTCAGTCGTCCTGAATCGACAGCCAGGCCAGGATGTCATCGATCTCGCTGTCGGCAAACTGGCGGAAGATCCGGGCATCACGGGGATCGTCGTGCAGCCGTTCGCCCTTGCGGAATTTGCCGATCTGCCGCTTCAGGTAGAGGCTGTGCTGACCGGTCAACGGGGGTATGCGGCCATCGGCACTGCCTTCGCCCGCTTTCCCGTGACAGGTCGCGCACTCCTTGCGATAGACGCGTTGTCCGGCATCCACATTGCCGGGATAGCGGGCGATGTTGACCACCTGGCGGCTCGCCTGCAGACGGCCCAAGGCATTGAAACTGTCCTGTTCCTCCTCGGCATCGATCGGCTCGAGCTTCGACGGCAGATGAATGGCCGACAGGTAGGCGCTGATTGCCTGCACATCCTCTTCGGGCAGCTCGCGGTCATTGGCGAAAGGCGCCATCGGGATGTTCAGGCGACTGCGGTCCTTGAAGTGCCGCAACTGGGTGGCGATGTAAACCGCCGACAATCCGGCCAATCGAGGGTATTCGCCATCCGCGGTGCCTTCACCGTTTTCTCCGTGGCAGCCTGCGCAGGTATCGTTGATGTCCAGCGCGAGGTCCTCGTCGAATTCATTCTTGCGCGCGACCACCGTTGCCCGTCGTGCTTTCGGCAGATGATGGGAAATGCCCTTGTGGCAATCGATGCAGGTCTTGCCGGCAGCAAAGGCATCCTGATGAATGCGTGCGGCAAACCGAGCCTGCCCGTTGAAGTCCATGCTCTGGTAATCGTGGCAGTTGCGGCATTCCCTTGAATCGGTGGCTTTCATGGTCTGCCAGACATGTTGCGCCAGTTCCGGGCGCCGGGCCTCGAACTTTTCCGGCGTATCAATGGTGCCCACCAGCCAGTGATAAACCTCCTGGGAGGCCTGGATCTTGCGGAGCACCTTGGGGAACCACTCCCGGGGCACATGGCAGTCGGGACAGGCCGCGCGGACGCCCGACGGATTACGGGCGTGCACGGAGGTTTTGTATTCCTGATAGACGGTGGATTCCATCTCATGACAGGAAATACAGAATTCGAGGGTATTGGTGGCTTCCATGGCGGTATTGAACCCGCCCCAAAGGACAACACCCAGCAACACCAGCAGCAGGCTGCCGACAATGCTGCGTCTGGTCTTCCTGATGAACAGGTTTTTCATGGCTGCAGACGGGCCGGATCAACGAGGGACGATCGGCCGATCAGACAAAAGCGGTCAGGCACCAGGCCATCAGTGCCGACGGGAACAGCCCCAAAAGCAGCAGACTGACGCCATTTGCGCTGAGCAGCAGCCGATTGTCGAGCGCGTCGAGAAGATGGAATTCCTGCCCTTCCTCCGGTTTGTCGAAATACATCACCTTCACCGCGCGCAGGTAGTAGAAGAGGCCGATGACCGAGAACAGGACTGCGACAATGGCCAGCCACAGCATGTCAACCTGGATCACCGCATTGACCACCACCAGCTTGGCGTAGAAGCCGACCGTAGGCGGCACTCCGGCCATGGAAAACAGGGCGATCGCCAGCAATGCTGCATACCAGGGGTGACGGTCATTGAGGCCACGCAGATCGGCCAGATCCGACGCCTCACGCCCGTCACGGCTGAGCAGCATCAGCACGCCGAAGGCGGCAGCAGCAGTCAACGCATAGGTCAGGGTATAGAACATGGCCGCGGCGTAACCGGTGGCGGTTCCGGCAAGCAGTCCCATCATGATGAAACCGACATGGGAGACGGTCGAATAGGCGAGCATCCGCTTGAAGTTGGTTTGCGCGATGGCGACGATATTGCCGATCGCCAGAGACGCGACAGCCAGCGCGACAAACATCTGACCCCATTCCACCTGCAACGCGCCGGCCCCGTCGACCAGCAAGCGAATCGCCATCGCGAAACCGGCAATCTTCGGCGCGGTACCGAGAAACAGCGTCACCGAGGTGGGCGCGCCGTGGTAGACATCGGGCACCCACATGTGGAAGGGAACCGCGCCCAGTTTGAAAGCGATGCCGACCACGATGAAGGTGAGCGCGAAGGAAAGCATCACCGGACTCTCCACGGACTGGATGCGTATCACATCCGACAGGCGCGCGAGGTCCAGGGTACCGGTCACGCCGTAGAACAACGACATGCCATAGAGCAGGATGCCGGATGCCATGGCGCCGAGCACGAAGTACTTCATCGCCGCCTCCGATGCGACCGCCGAATCGCGACGGAAGGCGATCATCGCGTACAGCGACAGCGCAAGCAGCTCCAGGCCCAGATAGAGCAACAGGAAACTGTAGGCGGAGATCATGATCATCATGCCCAGGGCCGCAAACAGGCCCAGCGCATAGTATTCACCCCGGTACATGCCGAATTCACGCAGAAAGTCACGGCTGTAGACGAAGACCAGGAACAGGATCAGCAACAGCCCGAGCTTGAGGATCACCGCCAGGCGGTCGATGACGAAACTGCCGTTGAAGGACACCATGATCTCCACCGGGGCCACCTGCCACAGGGTCGCCGCGGTGGCCAGCAATGCCGCCAGCGCCAGCAACAGGGTGAAGCCGCGCTTGTTCTGCGGCAGAAACAGATCGACGACCAGCACCAGACAGGCCATGCCCAGCAGCACCAGTTCGGGCAGCGCGGGCATCAGGTTGGGCGGAATAAACGCATTCATAGAGGCCATCCTAGATCTTCGGTACCGAGATGTGTTGCAGCAGGTTTTCGATCGTCGGGTGCATGACATTGACCAGCGGATCCGGCCACAGACCCAGCGCCAGTACGGCAATCGCCAGCAGAGCCAGAATCAGGAATTCACGGGCATTGATGTCCTTCAGCGCGCGGACATTGTCATTGGCGATGTCCCCAAAGATCACCCGCTTGACCATCCACAGGGTATAGGCCGCACCGAGGATCAGCGTGGTCGCCGCCAGGAAGGCGATCCAGAAGTTGGCCTGGAAACTGGCCAGTATCACCATGAACTCGCCGACGAATCCGGAAGTGCCCGGCAATCCGGCATTGGCCATGGCGAAGAAGACCATGAAGGCCGCGAAGGTCGGCATGACATTGACGACCCCGCCGTAATCGGCGATCTGCCGACTGTGCATGCGATCATACATGACGCCTACCGACAGGAACATGGCCCCGGATATGAAGCCATGCGACACCATCTGTACCATGCCACCTTCCAGCGCCAGCGCCGCACCCTGCAGGCTGCCCCGGTCCATGATGCGGAAGACGATGAAGAAGCCCAGGGTGACGAAACCCATGTGGGCAATGGAGGAGTAGGCGATCAGCTTCTTCATGTCCTGCTGCACCAGGGCGACGAAACCGATATAGACCACCGCGGTCAGCGACATGGTCAGGATAAGCCAGTCCAGCTCGGCGCTGGCATCGGGTGTGATCGGCAGACTGAAGCGCAGAAAACCGTAGCCACCGATCTTCAGCATGATCGCCGCCAGGATCACGGAACCGCCGGTGGGCGCTTCCACATGGGCATCCGGCAGCCAGGTATGCACCGGCCACATCGGCACCTTGACCGCGAAGGCCACCAGCATCGCCAGGAAGATGAAGACCTGTTCGGTCAGCGACAGTGGCAGCTGGTGCAGGTCGAGGATCGCGAAACTGCCGCCCTTGTTGTACATGTAGATCAGCGACACCAGCATCAGCACCGAGCCGATGAAGGTGTAGAGAAAGAACTTGAGGGTGGCGTAGATGCGGTTGGGCCCGCCCCAGATGCCGATGACCAGGAACATCGGAATCAGCATCGCCTCGAAGAAGATGTAGAACAGGATCGAATCCAGCGCCGCGAACGTACCGATCATGAACCCTTCCATGATCAGGAAGGCAGCCATGTACTGGGCCACGCGGTACTGGATCACCTCCCAACCGGTAATCACCACCAGCAGCGTAGTAAAACTGGTAAGCAGAATCAGCGGCATGGAAATGCCGTCCACACCCAGATGGTAGTAGATATTGAACGGCTGGATCCACGGTTGCCGCTCGACAAACTGCATGGCGGCGGTGGTGGTATCGAACAGCCCCCACAGCGGCAGGGTCACCAGGAAAGTGGCCAGCGAGAACACCAGCGCCAGGCGACGGGCACCCACCGGATTGCGGTCACCGGAAAACAGCACCAGCACGCCGCCGACGATGGGCAACCACACCGAGAGACTCAACAGCGGAAGATCAGCAAACAGATTCATGACAGTGCCATCACCCCAGCATGGCCCAGCCCAGCAGCAGGATCAGACCTGCCACCATGGCGAAAGCGTAATGATTCAGATACCCGGTCTGCACCACGCGCAGCACCCGCGAGGCCCGGCCCACCAGATAGGCACTGCCATTGACGATCAGTCCGTCGATCAGCATCGAATCGGCGACGCGCCACAGCAGCGACCCAATCAGCCGTGCGCCGCCGGCAAACACGATCTCGTTGAAACGGTCGAAGAAATACTTCTGGTCGAGAATGCGGTAGACCAGTGCAAAGCGGATCTTCGCCTGCTCGGCGATTTCCGGATTCCTCAGGTAGATGTACCAGGCCAGCGCGAATCCAGCGGCGGCCAGCCATACCGCGACACCGCCAAGACCGTGCAGCATGAACGCCAGCGGCGTCGTGAATTCCTCACCGATCTCGGCCACCACATCGTGCTGCTCCAGCGTGAACAGCACCCCCTTGAAGAAATCACCGAACAGCAGCGGCTCGATGGTCAGCCAGCCGATGATCGCCGAAGGAATGGCCAACAACACCAGCGGCAACCAGACTACCGCGCCCGGCTCATGCAGGTGCTCGCGGGCATGCGCATCCATCCGCTCCTCGCCGTGGAACACGAGGAACAACAAACGGAAGCTGTAGAAGGCGGTCACGAACACGCCCATCAGCACCATCACATAGGCATAGCCGGCGCCGGGCAACTCGGAAAGGTGCACCGCCTCGATGATGGAATCCTTGGAGAAAAAGCCCGAACTGCCCGGAAAGCCGATCAGCGCCAGCGTACCGATCAGCGACACCCAGTAGGTGATCGGCAGGTATTTCTTCAGACCGCCCATCTTGCGCATGTCCTGTTCGTGGTGCAGGGCGATGATCACCGCGCCGGCGGCAAGGAACAGCAGTGCCTTGAAAAAGGCATGGGTCATCAGATGGAAGATGGCCACCGAATAGGCCGAGGCACCCAGCGCCACCGTCATGTAACCGAGCTGGGACAGGGTCGAATAGGCGATGACCCGCTTGATGTCGTTCTGCACGATGCCGATCAGCCCCATGAAGAAGGCAGTGGTGGCACCAATGACCATGACGAAGGACAGCGCGGTCTCCGAGTACTCGAACAGCGGCGACATGCGCGCCACCATGAAAATTCCGGCGGTGACCATGGTCGCGGCATGGATCAGCGCCGAAATCGGTGTCGGGCCTTCCATCGAATCCGGCAACCACACATGCAGCGGCACCTGCGCCGACTTGCCCATCGCGCCGACGAACAGCAGGATGCAGGCAACGGTAATCGCCGACCAGGCCGCACCGCTGAAGATTTCGATCTCGCCATCGACCAGTTGCGCTGTCTTCCCGAAGACCTCGTAATAGTCCAGCGAGCCGGTGAAATAGAGAATCGTGGCGATGCCGAGCAGGAAGCCGAAATCACCCACACGGTTGACGAGGAAGGCCTTCATGTTGGCGTAGATGGCGCTTTCCTTCTTGTACCAGAAGCCGATCAGCAGGTAGGACACCAGGCCCACCGCTTCCCAGCCGAAGAACAGCTGCATGAAGTTGTTGGCCATCACCAGCATCAGCATCGAGAAGGTGAACAGCGAGATGTAGCTGAAGAAGCGCTGATAGCCCGGATCGTCGTGCATGTAGCCGATGGTGTAGATATGCACCATCAGCGAGACGCCGGTGACCACCACCATCATCAACGCGGTCAGGTTGTCGATGAGGAAACCGACCTCAAAGCGGATACCGTCGGAAACCATCCAGGTATAGACCGGCGCGTTGTACACCGCTCCGCCATCGAGCAGCAGATCCTTGAGCACCAACAGCGACAGGACGAACGAGGTGGCAACACCCAGAATCGTCACCCAGTGTGCGCCGGCTCGACCGATCTGACGGCCGAACAGACCGGCGATGACGGCACCGAACAGCGAGGCGAGCGGAATGGCCAGGTAGATGTTCTGCATCGCCCTACCCCTTCAACTCGTTGAGGTCGGCGACATTGATGCTGCGCCGGTTGCGGAACAGCACCACCAGTATGGCCAGCCCGATCGCCGCTTCTGCGGCGGCCACGGTGAGGATGAAGAACACGAACACCTGTCCGGCCAGATCGTCCAGGTAGTGCGAGAAGGCGATGAAATTGAGATTCACCGCCAGCAGCATCAGCTCGATCGACATCAGCAGGATGATCAGATTCTTGCGGTTGATGATGATGCCGGCGATGCTGATCGAGAACAGCAGGGCCGACAGCACCAGGAAATGGGTCAGGCCGAGGGTCATCGTTTTTCCGCCTCCATCTTGATCACCTTCAGGCGCTCCGCCTTGCGCACGCGGATCTGCTCCGACGGATTCTGGTACTTGGTGCCCTTGCGCCGGCGCAGGGTCAGCGAAATGGCCGCGATGATGGCCACCAGAAGGATCACCGCCGCCGCCTCGAAGGCGAACACATAATCGGTATAGAGCACCTGGCCCAGCGCCCTGGTGTTCGAATAGTCGGCCGGTTTCGGGGTCGGCGCGCCGATCATATCGAGTCGCGCGCGATCAAAGGCGTACCAGATCATGGTGAATAGCCCCAGCGCCAGCGCGGCGCCGACCGGCAAAAAGCGCACGAAACCTTCGCGCAATACCGCCAGGTTGATATCCAGCATCATCACCACAAACAGGAACAGCACCATCACCGCCCCGACATAGACCAACACCAGCGTGATGGCGAGGAACTCGGCTTCCAGCAGCATCCAGATGAAGGCGCTGGAGAAGAAGGTCAGCACCAGCAGCAGCGCGGCATGCACCGGATTGCGCACGGTGATCATCGCCAGCGCCGAACCCACCGTCACCGCGGCGAAGAAGTAAAAGATCAGCGTTTCTATCCACATGGTCTCGTCTCGCCTCCTAGCGGTAGGGCGCGTCGGCGGCGCGGTTGGCGGCGATCTGGGCCTCGTACCGGTCACCGATCTCCAGCAGTTTTTCCTTGGTCATGATGTTCTCGCCGCGGTTCTCGAAGTGGTACTCGAAAATGTCGGTCTCGACGATCGAATCCACCGGGCAAGCCTCCTCGCAGAAGCCGCAGTAGATGCACTTGAACAGGTCGATGTCGTAACGGGTGGTGCGGCGGGTGCCATCCTCGCGCTCTTCCGACTCGATGGTGATGGCCAGCGCCGGGCAGACCACCTCGCAGAGCTTGCAGGCAATGCAGCGCTCCTCTCCATTGGGGTAGCGGCGCAAGGCATGCAGACCGCGGAAACGCGGACTGAGCGGGGTTTTCTGTTCCGGATACTGGACGGTGAACTTCTTCTTGAAGAAGTACTTGCCGGTAACCGACAGCCCCTGCATCAGCTCGAGAAAGAGGAAACTCTTCAGGTAATGGCGAATCCTGTTGATCATTTCATCATCCTCCTCAGGCGAACCAGGGTCCGATTCTGAAATAGACGGCCACACCCTCGACCAGCAGCCAGACAATGGTCACCGGTAGCAGGACCTTCCAGCCCAGACGCATGATCTGGTCGTAACGGTAGCGCGGGAAGGTGGCTCGGAACCACAGGAACAACAGCATGAAGAAGCCGGTCTTCAGTACCAGCCAAAAAGGTCCGTCGCCGATCAGATCCGGCACCGGAGACAACCAGCCGCCGAGGAACATCAGCGCGGTCAGCAGCGAGATCAGAATCATGTTGGCATACTCGGCGAGGAAGAACACCGAAAAGGCCATTCCCGAATACTCCACATGGAAGCCGGCAACGATTTCCGATTCGCCCTCGGCGACATCGAAGGGCGCACGATTGGTCTCGGCCACGCCGGCGATGAAATAGACGAAGAACAGCGGCAGCAGCGGCACGATGAACCAGTTCCAGACACCCCCCTGTTGCGCCTCGACGATCGCGCTCAAATTCAGGCTTCCACTGGCCATCAGCACCCCGACCAGGGCAAAGCCCATGGCAATCTCGTAGGCCACGATCTGCGCCGCCGATCGCATCGCGCCGAGCAGCGCGTACTTGGAGTTGGAGGCCCAACCGGCAATGATCACGCCATAGACGCCGAGTGAGGTCATCGCCAGGATGTACAGCAGACCGGCGTCGATGTTGCTGAATACCACACCCTCGCCGAAGGGCACCACTGCCCAGGCCGCCATCGCCGGAGCAAAGGCCAGCACCGGCGCCACCAGGAACAGATAGGTATTGGCGTTGCTGGGGACGATGATCTCCTTGAACATCAGCTTGAACATGTCGGCAAACGGCTGCAGCAGGCCTTTCCAGCCGACCCGGTTCGGACCGATGCGGATCTGCATGTAGCCGATGACCTTGCGCTCGGCATAGGTGTAGTAGGCGACGATGATGAACAGCGGCACCAGAATGATGACGATGCTGATCAGCGTGATGACCAGCCAGGACAGCTCGGCCGGCAGCCAGTTCAGGTAGGGGGAAAGCAACTCGGTCATGATGCGTTCTCCACTTCCAGACTGCCGAACAGCCTGCCCAGGTTGGCGGTCTCGGGCAGCCCCGCGGGCAGCCAGACACAACCGGTCGCGACCGACGCATCCACCGCCACAGGCACTATCGCAGTACCCTCGCCCTGCGTGACATGGGCCTGCCCGCCATCACTGAGACCCAGCTTTTCGGCGGTTGCCGGGCACACCCGCAGGCAGCGGGACTGCTCCGCCAGCGGGGTGCGTTGCAGGGGCGCGGCCTGTCGCAGCAGTTCATCGCCGGCGTAGATCGCCGGTTGCGACAGTCGCTGTATGGTGCGCGGCCGGGCCGGCAACTTGCGGGCGCCGGCATCGAAGCCGCGGAAATTGTCCAGCTGCAGGTCCGTGCACAGCGCCTGCAGTTGCTGGCGCACGGCCTGGCTGCTGTCGTGATCGGTGACGCTGTCGGGCAGCAGCAGGCGCTCTAGCGCGTGCAGGATCTTCCACCCCGGGCGCACCGAGCCGGGTGCTCGCGCCGCAGCCTGGAAGGGTTGCCAGCGGCCTTCGGCATTGACGAAGCAGCCAGAGGTTTCGAGGAATGTGGCCATCGGCAGCAACAAATCGGCGTGCTCGCGGTGGAAATCGCTCTCGAAACGCGCAATGGAGAGCACAAAGCCCTGGTCATCGATGTGCTTGATCAGCGCCTGGCCGTGAGCGCTGTCGAGCAGAGGATCCACGCCCATCAGCAGCAGCGCGGCATTGGCGCCGGTAAGTATCGAGGCGGCGTTGCGGCCGGGCTCATCCACGGCCTCGCCCGCGGGGCCACGATGGGGCAGGCAGCCGGCCAGCCAGGCACCGCCCGCATTGGCCGATTCGGAAAGTATCGACAGGCTGGCGCCGCTTTTTTTCGCCACCGCCTCTGCCAGTTGCAGCAACAGCCCATAATGGGGCATGGCGGCTGCCGTGGCGGTAACGATGACGGCGGCATCGGATGCCGATTCCAGCAGCTCCGCAATGACCTTGTGCTCCTGCTTGACGCTGGCTTTTTCCAGCAACGAGGCGAGGCCTTCGTCACCGCCCAGCGCCTGCAGCACCGCAGCCAGATCATTGATCTGTTTCTCCGCGCTGCCGGCCAGATCGCTGCGCAGCGGGTAATTGTACTGCCCGGACAGGCCGGCAATGGAGGCCACGGCGGCACCGCCCTGCACCACCGCCTTGCGCAGGCGGGTATTGAGCAGCGGCTGTTCGTGGCGCAGATTGCCGCCAAGGATCAATGCCGCATCGAGGGATTCGAAAGAGGCGATATCGCGCCCGAGCCAGGGCATCACCGGCATCTGTGTGTCCAGCGAAAAATCGGTCTGGCGCAGCCGGTGATCGATGTCGTTGCTGCCCAGGCCACGCAGCAGTTTCTGGAACAGGAACTGTTCCTCCAGCGTGCAACCGGGGTGGATCAGCCCGCCGATGGCGCCCTCACCGTTGGCGGCCTGCTGCAGCTTCTCGCGGGCGTAGGCCAGCGCTTCATCCCATTCCACTTCGACCAGCTTGCCGTCGCGGCGCAGCTTCGGTCGCAACAGGCGCTGCGGGGACTGCAGTCCACTGTAGCTGAAGCGGTCGCGGTCGGACAACCAGGTTTCGTTGATGGCCTCGCACTCGGCGGGGACCACGCGGATCACTTCGAAATTGCGGGTATGCACTTCGAGGTGGCTGCCCAGGCTGTCGTGGGCGGATACGGCATGACGGCCGATCAGCTCCCAGGGGCGGAAACGGAAGCGTGACGGCTTGGCGGTCAGCGCACCGACAGGACACAGGTCGATGACATTGCCCGACAGTTCGGAACCGACGGATTCACCGATGAAGACGCCAATCTGTGTGCGTTCGCCACGGCCCACCGCACCCAGTTCCACCTGGCCCGCGATCTCTTCGCCGAAGCGCACGCAGCGGGTACAGAGTATGCAGCGTGTGAGGTCGGTGGCGATCAGTGGACCTATGTCCTTGTCAGCGACGACGCGCTTGGATTCGCTGTATTCCGACACATCGGGACCAAAGCCCATGGCCACATCCTGCAGCTCACATTCACCGCCCTGGTCACAGACCGGGCAGTCAAGCGGATGGTTGATGAGCAGGAATTCCATGGTCGATTTCTGCGCCTCGATCGCCAATTGCGAACGGGTCTGGACCACCATGCCGTCGGCCACTGGCGTGGCGCAGGCCGGCAGCGGCTTGGGCGCTTTCTCGACCTCGACCAGGCACATGCGGCAGTTGGCCGCCACCGACAGTTTCTTGTGGTAGCAGAAACGCGGGATGACGATGCCGTGGGCATCGGCGACATCGATCAGCATCTGGCCCGGCTCGGCCTGGATCTCGCGCCCGTCGATGACCAGAGTGATGGTGTCGTTCATGTCGCTGCTCATCTCAGGCCGCCTCGATCATCGAACGCCCGTGTTCGACATAGTACTCGAACTCGTGGCGGAAATGCTTGATGAAGGACCACACCGGCATGGCCGCGGCGTCACCCAGCGCGCATATGGTGCGGCCTTCGATCTTGTGGGAGACCTTCTCCAGCAAATCGATATCCTCGGGCCGTCCCTTGCCCTCGACGATCCGCGTGAGTACCCGGTAGAGCCAACCGGTACCCTCGCGACACGGGGTGCACTGACCGCAGGATTCGGAGAAATAGAAGCGCGAGATGCGCCGCAATGCCTTGACCATGTCGGTGGTCTCGTCCATCACGATCACCGCGCCGGAACCGAGCATCGACCCGGCCTTGGCAATGGAGTCATAATCCATGGTGCATTCCATCATGACTTCGCCGGGCAGCACCGGCACCGAGGAGCCGCCGGGAATCACCGCCTTCAGTTTGCGACCGTCGCGCACACCACCGGCCAGCGCCAGCAGATCCTTGAACGGCGTACCCATGCCGATCTCGAAATTGCCCGGATTGTTGAGGTGACCGGACATGGAAAAGAGTTTGACACCGCCGTTGTTGGGAATGCCGAGATCGGCAAACCACTGCCCGCCATTGCGCACGATGGACGGCACCGAGGCCAGCGATTCGGTGTTGTTGATCGTGGTCGGCCGTCCGTAGAGCCCGAAATTCGCCGGGAACGGCGGCTTGAAGCGCGGCTGCCCCTTCTTGCCTTCAAGGGATTCCAGCAGCGCCGTCTCCTCGCCGCAGATGTAGGCGCCGGCGCCGAGGGTCGGGTAGAGGTCGAAATCGATGCCGCTGCCGAGGATGTTCTTGCCGAGATAACCGGCCTCGTAGGCTTCCCTGACGGCCTGGTCGAAGCGCTGGTAGGGCTCGTCCATGAATTCGCCGCGCATGTAGTTGTAGCCCACGGTAGCGCCGATGCAGTAGCCGGCGATGATCATCCCTTCGACCAGCGCATGGGGATTGAAGCGCAGGATGTCACGGTCCTTGCAGGTACCGGGTTCGGATTCGTCGGAGTTACAGACGATGTACTTCTGCCCCGGCGCGTTGCGCGGCATGAAACTCCATTTCAGGCCGGTGGGAAAACCGGCGCCGCCACGTCCGCGCAGGCCGGAAGTCTTGACCTCCTCGATGACCTGTTCGGGGGTGAGTTTCTCGTCGATGATCTTCTTCAGTGCCTGATAGCCGCCAACCTTGAGGTAATTGTCCAGCGTCCAGGGCCGGTCGTACTGGAGCGTGGCGAAGCAGACTTCATTGGCCATGGTCGAATGCGCTCCCGTCAGTCCAGCCCGTCGAGGATCTCATCGATCTTCTCGGGGGTCAGTTGGGTGTGATAGACATGATCCACCTGCATCATCGGACCTTCCGAGCAGGCCGCGAGGCATTCCTCCTCGCATTTCAGGTAGATGCGCCCGTCGGGGGTGGACTCGCCGGTCTTGATGCCAAGCTTTTTCTCCACATACTCAACCACGCTGTCGGAACCCATCAGCATGCAGGAGATGTTGGTGCAGACGGCCACATGATGGCGTCCGACCGGACGGGTCTCGAACATCGAATAGAAGGTCGCCACCTCCAGCACCTGCACCTTCGGCAGGTCAAGATAATCGGCCACCGCGGCGATCAGTTCGTCGGTCAGGTAGCCCTGGTTCTGATGCTGGGCCGCACGCAGCGCCGCCAGCACCGCGGAGCGCTTGCGGTCAGCGGGGTATTTCTTCAGCCATTCGTCGATCTCGGCCCGGGTGTGGCCGTCGAGCAGCCCGGCCGTGTCGCCTGTGTCAGTCATTATCGATCAATCTCGCCAAATACGATGTCCTGGGTGCCGATGATGGCCACCACATCGGCCAGCATGTGGCCGCGCGCCATTTCGTTCATGCTCGACAGGTGCGCGAAACCGGGGGCACGCACCTTGAGCCGGTAGGGCTTGTTGGTACCGTCGGAGACCAGGTACACGCCGAATTCGCCCTTGGGGTGTTCCACCGCCGCATAGACCTCGCCCTCGGGCAGCAGGTAGCCTTCGCTGGCCAGCTTGAAATGATGGATCAACGCCTCCATGTCGGCCTTCATTTCCTCGCGCCGTGGCGGCGCCACCTTGTGATTGTCGGTCAGCACCGGGCCGGCATTGCGCTTGAGCCAGTCCACGCACTGCTTGATGATACGGTTGGACTGGCGCATCTCCTCGACACGCACCAGGTAGCGGTCATAGCAATCGCCGTTGCTGCCGACGGGGATATCGAAATCGAGCCGGTCGTAGACCTCATAGGGTTGCTTCTTGCGCAGATCCCACGCCACCCCGGAGCCACGCAGCATGGGGCCGGTAAAGCCCAGCTGGTAGGCGCGTTCCTCGGAGACCACGCCGATGCCGACGGTACGCTGCTTCCAGATGCGGTTGTCGGTGAGCAGCGTCTCGTACTCATCCACATAACCGGGGAAGCGTCGGGTGAAATCCTCGATGAAGTCGAGTAGGCTGCCCTGACGGTTCTCGTTGAGGCGCTCCGCCTCCTTCTGGCTGCGCCAGTTGTCCGCCTGGTACTGAGGCATGCGGTCGGGCAGATCGCGGGCCACGCCGCCGGGACGGTAATAGGTCGCGTGCATGCGCGCGCCGGACACCGCCTCGTACATGTCCATCAGGTCTTCACGCTCGCGGAAGGCGTAGAGGAACATGGTCATTGCGCCCACATCCAGCGCATGGGTACCGATCCACATCAGGTGATTGAGGATGCGGGTGATCTCGTCGAACATCACCCGGATGTATTGGGCGCGCAGTGGGATCTCCAGCTCAAGCAGCTTTTCGATGGCCAGCACATAGCCGTGCTCGTTGCACATCATCGACACATAGTCGAGGCGGTCCATGTAACCGATGGACTGGTTGTAGGGCTTGGATTCGGCCAGCTTCTCGGTGGCCCGGTGCAGCAGCCCGATGTGCGGATCGGCGCGCTCGATGACCTCGCCGTCCATCTCCAGCACCAGACGCAGCACGCCGTGGGCCGCCGGATGCTGCGGACCGAAGTTCAGGGTGTAGTTCTTGATCTCGGGCATCAGTCCTCACCTCCAGTGGCGGCATGGGGCGGATGCACCTGGTAGCGGTGGTCCTCGCGCTTGCTGCGCGGGGTCAGCACTCGCGGCTCGATCGATACCGGCTCATAGATGACCCGCTGCTGCTCGGGGTCGTAGCGCATCTCGACATGGCCAACCAGCGGGAAATCCTTGCGGAACGGGTGGCCGACGAAACCATAGTCGGTGAGGATGCGGCGCAGATCCGGGTGATCGCTGTAGAGGATGCCGAACAAATCGAAAGCCTCGCGCTCGTACCAGTTGGCCGAGGCCCAGATGCCGGTGACCGACGGCAGCATCGGCAGATCGTCGTCGGGGGCGAAACACTTGACCCGCAGGCGGCGGTTGTGGGCAACCGACAGCAACTGCATCACCGAAGCAAAGCGCGGGCCTTCGCGTTCGATGTCCACCGCGTCGCCAAAGCTCAACCGCCCCATGGTGACCGGCTCGACGGCACGGGAAAAGCCGCGCGAACTGGCGCTGCTGTCCCATTCGACCTGGCCATACTGGGAGTAGTCCACGCCACAGAGATCGATGAGCTGCTGGTAGGCGAAATCGGCCTCGCCGCGCAACGCGGTACAGACCTCCAGCAGGTCGTCCGGACTGACATTCAGTTCGAGTTCACCGTGGGCCCGTGTCAGTTCGATGGTGTTCCCGAAACGGGCGCGCAGGGCATCGGCATGTGCGTCGAGGTCAATCATGTCAGCGGGCGATGGTGTTGGTGCGCCTGATCTTGTTCTGCAGCTGGATGATGCCGTAGAGCAGGGCCTCGGCAGTCGGCGGGCAGCCGGGCACATAGATGTCCACCGGTACGACACGGTCGCAGCCTCGCACCACCGAATAGGAATAATGATAATAACCGCCGCCATTGGCGCAGGAACCCATCGAGATCACCCAGCGTGGCTCGGCCATCTGGTCGTAGACCTTGCGCAGCGCCGGTGCCATCTTGTTGACCAGGGTACCGGCAACGATCATGACATCGGACTGGCGCGGGCTGGGCCGGAACAGGATACCGAAGCGGTCGAGGTCGTAGCGGGAGGCACCGGCCTGCATCATTTCCACCGCGCAACAGGCCAGGCCGAAGGTCATCGGCCACATGGAGCCGGTGCGCGCCCAGTTGATCAGCTTGTCGGCACTGGTGGTAACGAAGCCCTGTTCGAGCTTGCCTTCTATTCCCATTCCAGCGCCCCCTTCTTCCATTCATAGATGAAGCCGATCACCAGCACACCGAGGAACAGGCCCATGGCGATCAGTCCAAAATGGCCGATGCTGTCGAGGGCCACGGCCCAGGGAAACATGAAAGCGATTTCGAGATCGAAGATGATGAACAGGATGGCGACCAGGTAGTAGCGCACATCGAATTTCATGCGGCTGTCCTCGAAGGCCTCGAAGCCGCATTCATAGGGAGAGTTCTTTTCCGCGTCGGGACGGGAGGGCCCGAGCAGCCAGCCGAGAATGATGAACGCCGAACCCATCACGGTGGTGACCGCCAGGAAAATCAGTATCGGCAGGTAGTTTCCCAGCATCGTGACTTAGCCCCACTGCAGCGGTTGACGAGTTCGATAACAGGCCGCGAGTCTATTGCCCGCCGCCAGGTGAGTCAAGAAACCCGGGATAATGTTTCGTTATATCCGAATAAACCGATTCGGCTTGACAGCCGCCTCGTTGCGAGGGCTTCGCCTGATCGCTCAGGCATGAAAAAACCGCCCGAAGGCGGTTCGTTCAATATGGTGCCGATGGCCGGAGTCGAACCGGCACGGCTTTCGCCACTACCCCCTCAAGATAGCGTGTCTACCAATTCCACCACATCGGCT
>JALSKD010000120.1 GCA_026989015.1 Gammaproteobacteria bacterium | reverse complement strand
TCGAACACCTGTTCCATGCCGTCGAGGCTCTCCTTCAGGCTCTGGCGGTAGTTGTCCGGCAGCCAGGACACATCCTGACCGCGCAGGCGTTGGACCGCAGCCAGAATCTCATCATGCCGCTGGTCGTAATCGGCAAACACATTCTGTTCCAGACACAGCTGCAGCCGCGGGTTGTTCGGTGGCGGCGCGGTCTCTGAAGTCAGGTGCACGCGATTGGGCAGGTAGTTGATCAGACTCGGGAAGGCCGCGGCAATGCCCAGCCCCAGCAACTGCAACGCGATGAAGGCGACCGCACCCTTGTAGATGTCGGTGGTGCGCACCGATTTGGGCGCCACCCCGCGCAGGTAGAACAGCGCGAAACCGAACGGCGGCGTCAGAAACGAGGTCTGGATGTTGAGGCCGATCATCACGCCCAGCCAGACCGCGGTGATGTTGGCCGACGGATCCGCCAGCAGGATGGGTGCCACGATCGGCACCACCACCACCGAAATCTCGATGAAATCGAGGAAGAACCCCAACAGGAAGATGACCAGCATCACCACCAGAAACTGGGTCCAGAAGCCGCCGGGCAGGCTGGTGAGGTATTCCTTGACCAGTTCCTCGCCACCAAAGGCACGGAAGGCGGCAGTCAGCATCGACGCGCCGATGAGGATGATGAACACCATCGAGGTAGTCTTGGCGGTGTCGATCATCACATCCATCAGCGTGTTTTCGATCTTCCAGGCCCGGTAGATCGCCCAGAACACCGCAATCAGCAGACCGGCGGTGGCGATCAGTGCCAGATTGACGCCCAGCTGATCCTGCTCGCTCTTGATGTTCTTGATGTTGATATCGAAGTTCGAAACCAGCAACGCAATGGCGATCACCGATAGAATCGCCAGCACCACCGGCGCATAGGACCAGCGCTGCCCCTGGGTCAGCCGATAGCTGCCCATCAGCAGGGCGCCGATGGCACCGATCGCCCCGGCCTGGTTGACCGTGGCGATGCCGAGGATGATCGACCCCAGCACCGCGAAGATCAGCAGCAGCGGGGGCGTCAGCGCAAGCAACACGCTGCGGAAGAAACGGGCATCATAAGCGCCGTCATAGGGCACCGGCGGCGCCTTTTCCGGCTTCAGCAGGGCAGTGACCAGAATATAGGCCATGTACAGCCCCACCAGGATCATGCCGGGGATGAACGCGCCCATGAACATGTCGCCGGCGCTGGCGGAAACCACATCGAAGTCACCGGGCATCGAATACTCTCCGGTGATGGTGCGGTAGGCCGCCTTGCGCGCGGTGCTGGCTTGGTCGGCCGCGCTGGAGAGTTGGTCAGCGAGGATGATCAGCACGATCGACGGCGGAATGATCTGCCCCAGGGTGCCCGACGCGCAGATGGTGCCGCAGGCCAGCGGCTTCGAATAGTTGTTGCGCAGCATCGCCGGCAAGGAGATCAGTCCCATCGCAATCACCGTGGCACCGACGATGCCGGTGGTGGCGGCCAGCAGCGCGCCGACGAACACCACCGAGATGCCCAGCCCGCCCGGCACCGGACCGAACAGCTGGGCCATCGACACCAGCAGATCCTCGGCGATGCGCGAGCGCTGCAGCATGATGCCCATGAAGATGAACAGCGGGATCGCGATCAGCGTATCCCGCTCCACGATCCAGTACAGACTTCGGAAATTGGTGACTCCGGCGCTGAGCCACTGGTTCGGCCCGCCGTTGGCGAAGAAGGCATCGGTATCGCCGGTTATCAGGTAGCCGGCCACCGCGGCGATGGTGATGGCGAGAATCGCCGATCCGGGCAACGCAAAGGCCACGGGGAAACCCGACGACAGTGCCGCGACCATCAGCAGAACCAGCAGCAGCAGAAAATAGACTTCCATCGAAAACCCCTAGCGCTCCGAATCGTTGGGCAGAACGGCGTGGGGGGCATCGCCGATTTCCACCGGGTGATGCACGCCTTCCAGCTCCGTCTCATCCTCCGGTCGCGGATCGATGAGACGGGCGATGTTCAGCGCCAGATAGCTCAGAAACTGGATCATCATGCTGACGGCAAACACCACCAGGAAGCCCGCCATCAGGTACTTCACATACATGCCGTAAGCGCTTTGCGAAATTTCGAAACTGAGAAACGGGCTGTTGATGCTGTTGCCGCGCCCGCCCATGCCCTGCATCAGGATCACCCAGCACAGGGGAATGCCCAGGAACAGGCTGCCGAAGATGTTGCTCCAGGCCTTCTTCACGCGGCTGAAGTTCGCGTAGAACACATCCACACGCACATGGCCCTCATGCACCAGCGTGTAGGCACTGGCAAACAGGAACAGCGCGGCATACCAGAAGCGCACCAGATCGCCCATGTAAGCCTGCTCGTAGGAAAACACGAAACGGGTGATGACGATGGCGAACTCGGCCAGCACCACCAGCAGCGACAGCCAGGCGAAGCTGACATTGCGCAGGAACAGGGCCATCACATAACCCAGCAGCAGCAGCGGGTAATGGACATATTCGCCGCGGAAACTGGGGCGACCCAGCTGCTTGAGCAGCTCGTCGCCGACCAGCCCTCCGAGGAAACCCTCGATGCGCAGCATGGAGATGATCATGTCGGCAAAGCCGATCAGCATCACTGCCCAGAACGCGCCGCGCACCACATAGGCGGACAGGGATTGCAGCCGACGCGCCAGATCACGCAACGGCAGGTCGCGCTGCTGCCATACATGCAGCAGCGCGACCAGATAGAAAAGGGAATAGGCCAGGATCTGCTTCCAGGCCAGGGAAATCTGCGCCTCGTCGAGCTGTCCGGCCTCGTCCGGGTCGAACCAGCCGTAGTGTTCGAGCAGCGCATAGGGGCCCGGCATGTCCTGCCAGTACACCAGATAATTGTTGACCAGATACAGCAGCAGCGTACTGACCATCAGCGCCGCGAACGCATGCACGGCGACGGTAACGCGAGGAATCGTGGTCGGGCTCATCGGTCTCTACAGCATGGATGAGAAGGCGCAGACACGGAAAGACGGAGCCCGAGGGCTCCGTCTTTCCGGTGCGCGAAACGGCAAGGCTTACTTGCCCAGCACCCGGTTGCGCTGGGTGATATAGGCCACATCGGAGATATTGGCCCAGTCGCCGACATCCTTGCGTGCCTTGAGGAAGCTCTCATGGACCTTCTTCGCCAGCTTGGAGTGGTTCTGCACCTCTTCGAACACTTCCTGGGCCGCCTCGCCGAAGCTGTCGTAGATGTCATCGCTGAACTGGCGCAGCTTGACGCCCTGTTCGTTGATCAGCTTCTTCAGGTAGGCACCGTTGTTGGCGTTGTACTCGGCCATCATGGTGTTGTTTTCCTGATCGGCCGCGGCGCGCACCAATGCCTGGTCGGCTTTGGACAGGCCATCCCAGAACTTGCGGTTGATGCCGATGGACAGGGAAGCGCCCGGCTCGTGGAAGCCCGGATAGTAGTAGTACTTGGCGGCTTCGTAGAATTTCATGAAGTAGTCGTTCCACGGACCGACCCACTCGGTGGCATCGAGGGAACCTGACACCAGGTTCTCGTAGATCTGACCGCCGGGCAGGGAGACCGGAGACGCGCCCAGCTTGGCCATGACATCGCCGCCCAGACCGGGAATGCGCATCTTCAGACCTTTCAGGTCGTCAGCGGAGTTGATCTCCTTGCGGAACCAGCCGCCCATCTGCACGCCGGTGTTGCCGCAGGGCAAGCCCTTGATGCCGAACTGGCCGGCGACCTCGTCGTGCAGTTTTTCACCGCCACCGAACTTGTACCAGGCGGAGAATTCGTTATAGGTGAGGCCGAAGGGTACCGCCGTGAAATAGGCCATGGCCGGGTGCTTGCCCTTCCAGTAGTAATCGGCGCCATGGAACATCTGGGCATTGCCGGAGCCGACCTCGTCCAGCGAGTCAAAGGCCTTGACGCGCTCGCCGGCGGCGAAATAGTTGACTTTGAAGCGGCCACCGGACATGGCTTCCAGGTTCTTCGCAAAGCGCTGCGCGCCCGTACCCAGCCCCGGGAAATCACGCGGCCAGGTGGATACCATGTTGATTTCGATGCGTTTCTTGGCGATGGCCGGAGCGGAAACCGCGGCACCCGCAGTGCCCAGGGCAGCGGCGACGCCGGTTTTCAGGATGTCACGACGATTCATTGAGTTACTCTCCTCGTTATGGAATGTTGTTATCACCCGCGGAATGAACGGGTCGCACCCGTTGCACGCCGCGTGCAGCTGCCGATGGCAGCGGCGCGCCCGACAGGGACACGGTAACCGGGGCCTCCCTGTCCGGCTGCAATCGACCGGCCGATTCTGTACTCAAGATCGGGGGATTTCAAGCGAAACTTGGCGCTGCAGCGCGCCTTCCGTCAGTCGGCTACTGTGCGTTGACGCGCCAGCCGTTGCGCAAGATTCAGACGCACATCCTCATAGACCGACAACAGCGCCGGAACCACGAACAGGATCAGCAGCGTGGCATAGGCCAGGCCGAAGGCAATGGATACCACCATCGGGATCAGAAACTGGGCCTGGCGCGAGGTTTCGAACATCAACGGCAGCAAACCGGCAATGGTGGTCAGCGAAGTCAGCATCACAGCGCGCAGGCGCTGGCAGGCCGCCTCCACCAAGGCCTCATGCACGGCCACGCCCCGTTCGCGCAGGTGGCGATAGAAGGTGACGAGGATGATCGAGTCATTGACCACGATTCCCGACAGCGCAAAGAACCCGAACAGCGACAGCATGGTCATCGGCATGCCCATGACGGCGTGGCCGAAGACGGCGCCGGTCAGACCAAGGGGAATGGTCATCATCACCAGCAGCGGCCATCCGTAGGAGGAGAACACCCAGGCCAGCACCAGCCAGATCAGCCCCAGGGCCACATAGACGCCCAGCTTCAGGTCACTGAGCGTCTCGCGCTCACGCGCGGCGCCACCTTCCAGCGAAAACTCCACCGCATGCCGGCCGGCCAGCTCGGGCAGCAGGCTCTGCCGCAATTCCTTCTGAATGCGCGCCACATTGTTGACCGACTCGTCCACATCGGCGGTCACTTCCACCGCCAGCTTGCCGCCGGCGTGGCGCAGGTTCTCGAAGCCCTGCTGACTGCGCCACCGGACCACGCTCTCCAGCGGGGTGAAGCTGCCGTCGGGCAGACGGATCGGCAGGGCATCCAGATTCATCAGCCGGTCGGTTTCCTCGCGCGGCAGCTGCAGCCTGACATCGATCTCGTCCGGTCCTTGCTGGAAGCGCTGCAGCAGGATGCCGTTGAGCGCGGCGCGCAACTGCCGGCCCAGCCCGTCCAGGCTCAGGCCCGCCGCCTCCCCCTCGGGGCTGAGCGAAAAGATGCGCTGTTCGTAGCCGAAGGGCAGATCGTCATCGATGGCGCTGACCCCGGGCAGATCCTTCAGCGCCGCTTCCAGCGCCAGCGCCGCCTGCTTCATCGAGCGGGCATCGGTACCGGTCAGCCGCACGGTCAGGTCCTTGCTCGACGGACCGACCCGGCGCGAGGTCAGGGTGAAGCTCTCCACTCCGTCCGGCAGCGTCACCCGCGCCTTCCACCGCTTCATGAACTCGGCGGTGCGCAGTGCGCGCCGGTCGGAATCCACCAGCTCCACATAGATCGATCCGTTGCGCTCACCACGAATGGCCCGCCCCTGCCCGGTGGTCGAGGCATGGCGCACATACCAGGTATCCACCACCGGCTCGTCGAATTCGGCCATCAGGTCTTCGAGAGCCTGCTCCAGTTGCCGCAGAAACCGGTCCACGCGCTCGCCAGGCGTACCGGCCACGAAGCGTACATTGGCATAGACGGTGTTCGATTCCGGTGACGGGAAGAAACGCCAGGCCACCTTGCCGCCGATCACCAGCCCGGCGGCCAGCATCAGCATGGCCACCGCCAGCGCCAGGGTCAGCCCACGGTAGACCAGTGCCTGGCGCACCAGCGGACGGAACAGGCGGTCGCGAAAGTGTTCGAAGCCGGCGTCGAGCCGGCGCCGCAGGGCCGTCTTGCGGCCGCGGTGGGCATGCACGAAGGCATGACGCAGATGGCCGGGCAGGATGAAGAAGCTTTCGATCAGCGAGGCGATGATGACCGCGATGATCACCATCGGAATCGCCGACATGATGTTGCCCATGCGCCCGCCCACCAGCAGCAGCGGCAGAAAGGCGGCGATGGTGGTCAGGGAGGAGGCCAGCACCGGCGCCAGCATGCGCCGCGCGCCGCCCTCCGACGCGGTCAGCGGATCCTCGCCCATGTCGTAGTGGGCCTGGGCGTCCTCGCCGACCACGATGGCGTCATCGACGATGATGCCCAGCGCCATGATCAGCGCGAACAGGCTGATCATGTTGATGCTCTCGCCGGTCAGGTACATCACCGCCAGCGTCGCCATGAACGATACCGGTATGCCGACCGCCACCCAGAAGGCCACCCGTGGCGACAGGAACAGGTAGAGGATCAGCAGCACCAGCAGCAGCCCGCCGGCGCCGTTCTCCAGCAGCAGCAGAATTCGCTGCTTGATCAGCTGCCAGCTTTCGCCGAAGACCTCCAGCCGTACCGTCGGCGGAAGCGTCGGTCGTACCTCGTCGAGCCATTGTTGCAGAATTTCGGCGGACTTCAGCGAGTCGCCCTGCTCGCTGCGTCGCAGCACCATCACCGCCGCCCGTTCTCCGTCCAGCGACAGGGTTTCCGCACCGTCTTCGATGCGCCGCTCGATGCGTGCCAACTCGCCCAGGGGCAGATGGACACCGGGGCCATCGAGCAGCGGCAGGCTGGCCAGTTCTCCGGGGCTGCGCCGCTGCTCCAGGCTGCGCACCTCGCGGGTGCCGTCCTCGCGCCCGGCGAGTCCGGCCGGCAGATCCTGGCTGGCGGCGCGCAGCCGTTCGCCGATCTGCCGCAGATCCATGCCCAGACGCAGCAGCTTGATGGACGGCAACTCGACGATCAGCGACTCCTTGGGCAGCCCTTCGATGTCCACCTTGTCGATGCCCCGGTCCAGCAGTTCCTGTTCGAAGCGGCGCACCCAGTAGCGCAGATCGCGCTCGTCATCGAGGCCACTGACCAGCAGCCGCGCCACCGACTCGTAGCGCACCAGCTGCGCCACCCGCGGTTCCTCGGCATCCGGCGGCAGGGCGGTGAAGCCGTCCACCTGCTTGCGCACCTGCTCCATCGCCAGGGTCATGTCCGCACCTTCCTCGAATTCGAGGGTAATACCGGATGTACCCGCCGCCGACGAGGAGGTCATTTCCTTGAGGTTGTCCACCAGCCTCAGGCGCTGTTCCAGCGGAATGGTGATGGCCTGCTCCACATCCTCGGCGCTGGCGCCGCTCCAGACCACGCTGACGGTGACCAGGTCCAGCTCGAAATTGGGGAAGAATTGCACATTCAGGCGCAGCAGAGACAGCAACCCGGCCAGCAGCATGATCAGCATCAACAGGTTGGGCGCAACCTTGTGGCGCGCGAAGACGCCGAGCAGATGCGTGTCCCCGCTCATTGGGCGGCGTTACTGCCGTCGTCCAGGGGATCGATGGGCTCGACCTTGAGGCCGTCGGAGGCATTGGGCAGGTGGGTGACGACGATGCGCTCGCCGTCCTTCAGCTGCTGGCCCTCGATCAACCGCCACTGCCGCCCGTCCTCATCGACGCGGAATCCGACCGGCCGTACCGATACCGAGCGCATGCGGCCATCGGCCACCCGGAACACCCGCCGCTCATCGTAGAGGGCACTGGCCGGTACCGCGAAGACGGCCTCCCGCGGTGGCCGCTCCAGCAGCACTTCCAGTTGCATGCCGGGGCGCAGACCGTGGCCGCCCTCCATCGGCTCAAGCCATACATCGATACCCGCTGGTTGGGCCCGCGCGGCGATGCGCCGCACCCGGAAAACGGCATCGCCCGCTCGCGCCAGCAACACATCGCCGGCCTCCAGCGCCTGCCGAATCTCTTCGCGATAGGCCAGTGGCAAACGCGCCCGCAGGCGCTGGCTGCCTTCCCGGTACCAGGAGACCAGTTCATCACCGGCGCGCACCCGGTCGCCCGCGGCCACCGGAAGCGCGTCGATGAGTACCGGATAGGGGGCCACCGGCGTACTGCGCTCGAGCGTCAGTCGCGCCTGTTGCAGCAGGGCTTCGGCGCGCTTCATCCGTGCCTTCAACTGCTGCTTCTGCGTCTGCACGCGCTTCACTGCCTGTTCGCGGGCGATCACTGCCAGCTGCTGTCGGCCCAGCCGGTCGCGCGCTTCGCTGATCGCGCTGTCGGAGCTGAGCCGGCTTTTCTGCAGGCGCTGCACCCGCTGCAAGTCCTTCTGCGCCAGTTGCAGCAGCGCGCGTTCCTCGGCCAGCGCCTTGAGGTCGCTCTGGCGCCGGATCTCGAGGTCATCGAGTTGCGCCTTCAGCTCCTCGAGATCGGCCTCCCGCTGGCGCAGCAAGGGTTCGAAGTCAGCCGCCGACATGCGCAGCAGCGGCTGACCGGCTTCGACCCGGTCACCGGCCTGAACGAATACCGCCTCCACCTCACCCGCCGCCGGCGCGGTGATACGCGCCCGATCCTCCGCCTCGACCACGGCATAGAGACGCAACTGCGGCGACAGCCGCTGGCTGCGGATGCCGGTCACCGCCACCCGCCAGCTTTTCTCGCTGAGTTGCGGCGGCTTGCGCTCGGGTCGCGATGACAGCAGCCACATGAAAAGAGCCAGTGCCAGGCCCAGAACCAGCAGCGGCAGTATCCATTGACGGAGCAAGCGTGCGTTCATGTTGTGTGGATAGACTCGGGAAAGGCGCAGTGTAACCGATTGCCGGACGCGGTACAGTCAGTACGACGACATGACCGGCGGAGGTGAATCCTCGCCGTTGTGCTGCTAACCTTGCAGCCATTTCGTTCACAGACTTAAGGAGAACCCGCATGTTCCTGAGCAAACGCCTTTCCACTTCCCTGATCGCGGCCGCGGTCGCCGTATCCGTCGGCGGCTGCAAGACGCTCGACCCCTATACCGGTGAAGAGAAGACCAGCAACACCACCAAGAGCAGCGCCATTGGCGCCGGCATCGGTGCGCTGATCGGTTACCTGTCGGCCAAGGACAAGAGCCGGCGCGACAAGCGCAAGGCCATTCTGGTCGGCGCCGGCGTCGGTGGCCTGACCGGCGCCGCGGTCGGCAATTACATGGACAAGCAGGAAGACGAACTGCGTCAGCAGCTGCAGGGCACCGGCGTCAGCGTTACCCGCAACGGCGACGAGCTGATCCTGAACATGCCGGGCAACATCACCTTCGCCACCAACTCCTCCGCACTCAAACCCAGCTTTCACGATGTACTGGACTCGGTCGTACTGGTGTTGAAGAAATTCGACAAGACGCTGATCGAAGTGGCCGGTCACACCGATTCCACCGGTTCCGCCGAATACAACAAGAAACTGTCCTGGCAACGCGCGCAGAGCGTCGCCGACTACCTGATCGGCAAGAATGTCGATCCGCAGCGCATCATCACCGTGGGGCATGGCGAAGAGCGGCCCATCGCCTCCAACAAGACCGCCGAGGGCCGCCAGCAGAACCGGCGCGTCGAGCTGACCCTGATCCCGATCAAGGCGGAGGAATAGGCACCTGAAACGCGCACCCGGCCACCGGAGCGTGGCCGGGTGCGACAGGCATCAGCCAAAAGCCCGTTTCAGCAGCGGATCCTGCTCCAGGGCTTTTTCTTCCAGCATCTGACGCGCCAGTTGCCAGCCCAGTTCACGGTAGGCCTCGAACTGGACCTCATCGAAAAACTGGTCGCCGGTGCTTTCGTCGGGAAACGTCGGGTGCGCCCTGCGGTAGCCGTACAGTTCCGCACTCAATCCCCGGCTGAATGTGGTCTTTATGTACACCAGCACGCCCTTGTCGCGGCCATCGTGGTAATCGATTTCGGCCGTCACCCAGCCCCGCTCGGCGACCGCCTCGCCATCCCCGTTCTCATGCACCGGAACCAGTCGCTGCAGGCAGTCGCGATCAAGCTCCACGCTGATACCGAAGTCCACCCGGGCCTTTTCCAGCGCATTGGCCAGATCGGCGAAGCCATAGCCCGGGTCGGCCGCCGCATCACAGACGACGATCACCCGGGCGCGGCGGCGAAACAGTTCATACACGGCCAGATTCTCGAAATGACCGCCATCGGACAACTGCACGAAACGCGCGCGCTCGTTCATCCGCTTGCGAAACAGCACCTCCCAGAAACCGGGCCACAGATAGCTGGGAACGCGTTTCTGGCATTTCGGGTCGTCATGATCCGGGTTGCCGACCCAGTAGCCGAGCCGCAGGTTGAAGACGGACATCAGCACCGAAATCAGCGGATTTATGCTCAGGCCCTTCCCGGCAACGCCGGCATTGGGGTTGGCGGCGGCGCCGGAGATGGCCACCGCCGTCGGCAGGGTCACAGCGCCGCCACAGAAGGCGCGGGTCGGAATCCAGCCGGTGGCGTTGCTGCCGCTGTACAGCGGGCTGATGATGAAGTTGTCACCGCCCCGTCCGCGAAATTTCGCGATCGATGACTCCACCAGCACCACATTGGCATTGATCAGGTGGTAGGGTGCTTCCGGGTTGCCGCCTTCGGCCAGTTCGTGCATGCCGGTCTGATTCGCGCGCAAGGCTTCCCGCGTGCTGCCCTGCTGCAGCAGACGGCCGGGGTCGGGCATGAAGGCCTCCATCAGCCGGTCACGGTAATAGCGGTGGATGGACAGGGTGTTGATGGGCAACAGCGCCGCGAGCGCCAGCAGCGCCAGCAGCGCGGCCCCCAGCAGATAGCCGTAGTCCTCGGGGTAACGGCGGATCAGCGCATCGACGCCCCAATCCGCCAGCACCATCAACCCGAGCAGCATCAACGCGGCGCCGATCAGCACCTTTACCCGTGCCGGCACGCGGCCGAGCAGACCGCCCGTGCCGCCATGGGCGCCCAGTACCCCGGACACGGCACCCAGCACCACCGACAGCGACCCCGCCTGCAGCACCCACCCCTGCAGCATCGACAGCTGCAGCCAGTGTACGGCCGCCATCAGATAGGCCAGCAGGGCGAGTACCAACGGCCGCGGGATCCAGATTTCGAAGAAACGTCGCAGGCGGTAGCCTCGGCGCGCTCCGGGATTGTCGCCACCGGGTCCCGGCCGCATTTTCTGGTATTTGAAAGCGGCGATCGTCCCCATGTACAGCAGCTGCAGCAGCAGGAAACCCGCCAGCAGCCACAGCGCCAGACCGCGGAAAAACACCGAGGTGGCCTCTTCGGGCCGGAACAGCCCAAGCAGATAGAAGGCACCGAACAGCGCTCCGGCGAACACCATCAGGCTGACAAACCCCATCACCAGGCTGCGCAGGATGATCGACAACAGCGACCACCCGGTGATGCCGTGCCCCGGCGTGAGGTACTTGCCGTTCTGGCGCAGGTGACGCATCAGGCTGGCCTGTGCGCGGTTGTAACGGTGCTGGCGCTCATCCCCACCGAAGCGGCGGCCGCGGGTTCCGAAGGGGAAGTCATCGGGCCCCAGACCCTGCGGCAGTCTGTCCTCCAGTTGCGGGTCATCCTTCAGCCACTGGCGGCTCCACAACCAGCTCAGCGCACCGCCGATATACCCGCCGCCGGAGACGGTGGACAGGTAGTCGAAGCGTCGCAACCGGTCGGCATCGGCCAGCGCCTGAGCCACCCCCAGGCAGAAACTGGCGGAGCGAATGCCCCCGCCAGAGAAGGCCAGCCCACGGATATGCCGGTGATCGAACGCGGGCCGCCGCTGCTTCAGCAACGCCCATTCCCGCTCCAGAAGGTCCTCGGCCCCGGCATAATCACCGGAGGGTTTGTAGCGCAGGCAATCACCCATCATCATCTCCCGGTGGCATCTGTCCCTGGTATCTGCAACCATACTCCGAACCTCAGCCCCTGAGAACAGGATCTCCTCACAGGAATACGCCATGAACCGACTCACCATCGCTGCAGTCCTCCTCTCGTCCCTGATCGGCGCCAGTGCCCAGGCCGCCGAATACCGCTCCGGCGCCGAGCAGCGCAGCAGCCTTTCGCTGACCGTGTACAACGGCGGCCGCGCGCTGGTGCGCGAGCAGCGCCGGCTGCCGCTGGCCAGCCCCACCGACCGCATCGCGCTGATGGACGTGCCGCAACGCATCCTGCCACAGACCCTGTCCCTGCAGGGCCTGCCGGTGCGCGAACAAAACTACGATTTCGATCTGCTGACACCACAAACCCTGCTGCAGAAGCATGTCGGGCGCAGGGTGCGGCTTGCCCGCCGTTCCCGCGACAGCGGCGAGACCCTGGAATGGACCCGGGCCAAGGTGCTGGCCGTCAACGGCGGGGTGATCCTGCGCCTCGACGACGGCCGCATTGAAACCCTGCCCAGCGACGGCACATACCGGATCGTCTACGAGGAACTGCCGCCCAACCTGCGCGAACGCCCCACGCTCAGTCTCCGATTGTCGGAAGCGGTCAGTGGCAACCGCGACATCCGGCTCGACTACCTGACCGGGGGACTCGGCTGGAGCAGCGACTATGTACTGCGGCTGTCCGCCGACGGTGACAGCGGCCGGCTGGTCGACTGGATCACCGTTGACAACCAGAGCGGCGCCGCCTACCGCAACGCCCGGCTCCAGCTGCTGGCCGGCGATGTCAATACGGTCAGCACCCGCAACCCACCCCAGCGCAAGGTCATGGCCATGGCAGCCGAGGTGATGGACGCGCCGGTGCAGCGCGAATCCATCGGCGGTTTCCACCTCTACAGCCTGCCCTATGCCACCGACCTGAAAGACAAACAGAAAAAGCAGTTGCAGCTCTTCGCCCGTGATGCGGTACCGCTGGAGCGTTTTCTGGTCGACCGGGCCTGGTTCGGCGGCTATTCCTCGCAACCACAGAAATCCAAGCCGGAGCTGAAGTTGCGCCTGAGCAACCGGGAACCCGCGCTCGGCCTGCCCTTGCCTGCCGGCATCGTTCGCGTCTATGGTCCGGACAGCCAGGGGCGCACCCAGTTTCTCGGCGAGGACCGCATCGGCCATACCGCGGTCAACGATACGGTCACCCTGACCCTGGGCCGCTCCTTCGATGTCAGCGTGCAGCGGCGCAGCACCGATTACCGGCAGATCAGCAAGAAACAGCAGCGCATCACCCGGGAGATTCTCGTCAACAACGGCGGCGAACAGCAGCAATCGCTCAAGCTGTACGAAACCCTGCCCGCGCTCGGCTGGAAGATTCTGTCGGCCAACCGCAAGTGGAGCAAGGCCTCACCTCAGGAGCTGTTGTTCGACCTGGACCTGCCGCCGAAAAGCCAGCTGCGGATCGAGTACCAGGTCGAGATCCGCCAGCCCTGATGCGGCTTCCGCCGCTGATCGAAGGCCGGCTGATCCGCCGCTACAAGCGGTTTCTGGCCGATGTCGAGCTGCAGGACGGCTCGCTCATCACCGCGCATACCCCGAACACCGGTCGCATGCGCGGACTGACCACGCCGGGCAACCGAGTCTGGCTGCGCGACAGTGCCAATCCCGGGCGCAGATACCGCTACAGCTGGGTGCTGGTGGAAACAGAACTAGGCGTTCGGGTCGGCATCGACACCGGGCTCGCCAACGCCCTGGTGCGCGAAGCCATCGAGGAGGGGACGGTCTCATCACTGCGCGGTTATCGCCGGATACGCCAGGAAGTCCGCTACGGAGAGGAGCGCAGCCGCATCGATCTGCTGCTGCAGGATGGCCCGGCGCCCGACTGTTTCGTCGAGGTCAAGAATGTCACCCTGATGGAGGACGGCATCGCCCGCTTTCCCGATGCTGTCACCGAACGCGGACGCAAACACCTGCGGGAACTCGAGCGCCGGGTCGCGGCCGGCCAGCGCGGGGCGGTGTTCTTTTGTATTCAGCGTGCCGACGCGGAGGCTTTTCGCCCCGCAGACCATATCGATCCGGACTACGCCGAAGCCCTGACACGGGCCCGCGATCGGGGCGTCGAGGCCCTGGCCTGGCGCTGCTCGGTCAGCCCGCGCGCGATCCGCATCGACCGGGAACTGCCCATTGAAGCGTGAATTGCATGCGTCAAATCTCGGGGAGTTGTCAGATCAAGGGGCGCAGAATAAGCGAGAAGATCTCGCCAAGAGTTAACCCTTCACCGGTCGGAACCTTTGTTGGCCGCTCGGCTACACGACAAATCGGCGCCATGGAAGGCGCCGATTTATCGTCAGCCGTAACCGGCGCATTTGTAGTGAGCATAGCGAACGAAAAATGCGTCCAAGTTTAGGGCATTGTTAGCCATGTTCTACTGCGGCATATGCTGCTACTGCCCGAATTGCTTCCTCCGTTGCCCTATCTGCGCATGATACGGTTAAACAAGTCTCTAGGTTTTTTCCATCCCTAAAAACCCGATACATCAATGCATGGATAAATGACTGGGTAGCAGCTCTTACACCCGTAAAATCTAGAACCAATAACTCTTGGTCTTCAAGAGCCGGTAATATAACTGACTCTCGAATATTCGCTGCCTCTTCTACATTTTCTTCAAACTCTTTGACACACACAGTATTTATCCCCTCTAAATCCATTTTTTCATCAACAAAATCCACGATAAATTCGGATCGATCCTTCCTGACTTCGGCAGCAATTGTCCTGCAAGTAGAAAGGAGGGAATCAAACTCTCCAATTGATTCCTTTCTGAGCTGAAGCAATGCAAAAGTACCACGCCATCCACCTCTGGTTGCTTGCACATATTTCTTCCCCAAGGTGCCATCTTGATTACCCCAAATGTCTGCCATGACATCGCCTGATCCTAGAAAAAAACCTCCAGCTGATCTAGACGCAATCTCTCGAATAAAAAATAGGCCCAACCCTGCGTTATCCTTCATTGAGTGGTATGCGCCACTTCTAAATGTACCAGAAACATGTGGGTTTAGGGCAAATCGTACTGCTTTGTGGTAGGTGTTGATTTCTGGATATGATTCACGAAGAGAAACTTTCAATCCACAGCCTATATCAGAAACCACGATATCCACTAATCCAGTGTTCGTAAAATATACAGCGGAAACAACCCCGCCAATACGACTACGGGAGTGCTGAACTACATTTCGCAGCAGCTCAACTAAAGAGTATTTCACAGCCCCCTCTATTTCCTCATCATCAATCTCGAGAAGCTCTAAAAACCGTGTCACGGTAGGTGCAATATCCTTGCTATCCCTAACTCTAGTTAATGGGAATATATTCCTATATTTAACATCTTCTGCAATTGCTGATGGCGGCACACCAAGAAGCTGCGGCAGGCCTATTTTCTCCAAAAATCGAGGGTGTTCAAAACTCTGTGTCAGGTGATTTCACAGAGCGATATGTTTCCCCAGTCTTCCGTCAAAATGTATCGCCAGTTGTGACAAGGTCAGATTCCAGTTTTGCACAGGGTGCGTCCAGCG
>JALSKD010000119.1 GCA_026989015.1 Gammaproteobacteria bacterium | reverse complement strand
GTCGTCTTGCGCTTGCCCGCCATGGCTATACCGCCTGCCGCTCTGCGGCTTCGAGTTCATCGGGATGGATCAGCCGTTCGGCATCGATCAGCATCACCATGCCCTGTTCCAGGCTGACCATGCCGGTGACATAGTCGTTACCGATATGGGTACCGAGTCGTGGCGGTGGCTTGATGGCGTCTCCGTGTATGCTCAGCACATCGGATACCGCATCGACCACGACG
The DNA here is from genome assembly GCA_026989015.1 of Gammaproteobacteria bacterium. Taxonomy (GTDB): domain Bacteria; phylum Pseudomonadota; class Gammaproteobacteria; genus S144-22. Next base: position 15,238 of record JALSKD010000119.1, on the reverse strand, counting down.
CCCATCATGTCGCCATCCCCGCGCGACAGAACGATGACCACGGTGGTGGACAGGTACTCCACCGGTTCCACGCCGAAACGGATACGCAGATCGATGATGGGGATGATGCGGCCACGGAAATCGAGCACGCCCTTGATGCAGGGCGGCACATCGTGCATCTCGCGCAGCGGTTCCCATCCGCGGATTTCCTGTACCTTGAGGATGTCCACGCCATAGTGTTCCTGCCCCAGGGTGAAGGTCAGGTATTCCTGCTCGCCGACGCTGGAGGGGGTCATGCTCATGCGCTCAGAGCCGGCTCTTGACATCGTTTTCCACGCTGCTCAGGCAGCGCACCACGGTATCGGAACACTGGGTGACCTGGTTGAACAGTTTCTCCGCTTCGTCCTTGTCTCCGCTGTTGTATTTCTTGATGATCTCGCCGATGTAGCCGTGCATTTTCTCGTGCACGTCTTCCATCTCCTGCATGGCCGGCAGGTCGCCATAGAGCTTGAGGCCATCGCTGTAGAGCCATTTGCCCAGGTCGCAGTCCTTGTGCGACACCGCGTGGGCATCGGTGAGCGGTTCCTGGCCGTCGAGGAAATGGCGCAGACGGTTCTTCCAGGCATTGTGCTTGTTGCGCGCAAGGGCGAAGTCCAGCGTCGAGCCTTTCTTCTTCTCCGAGGCCTGGGTGTTGAAGAACTGCATTTGCCGCGTCATGATCTTGGCCTGTTCCGACATGTTGGTGCTGGCCGCCGAGGCTTCTTCGGCCAATGCGGCATTCTGCTGCGTGAGATCGTCCATGCTGGTGATGGCCGTGCTGACCTGATCGACGCCTTGGGCCTGCTCGGAACTGGCGGCGGCGATCTCGGCAACGATGTCCTTCACCTTGCGCACGCCGTTGACGATTTCATCGAGCTTCTCGCCGGATTCGTTGACCAGCTCGGTGCCGGCCTGCACCTTCTTCACCGAGTCGTTGATCAGTTCCTTGATCTCCTTGGCGGCGGTGGCGCTGCGCTGGGCCAGATTGCGCACTTCGGTGGCCACCACGGCAAAGCCGCGCCCCTGTTCGCCGGCGCGCGCCGCTTCCACCGAGGCGTTAAGCGCCAGCAGATTGGTCTGGAAGGCGATCTCGTCGATGACGCCGATGATCTCGGCAATGCGCGCGCTGGACTGGTTGATCTCTTCCATCGCGCCGACCGCCCGTTCGACCACCTGGCCGCCGGCATCGGCGGTCTGGCCGGCATCGGTGGCCAGCTGGTTGGCGTGGGCCGCATTGTCGGCATTCTGCTTCACCGTGGAAGTGATCTGTTCCATGCTCGATGCCACCTCTTCCAGCGCCGCTGCCTGCTGCTCGGTACGGTTGGAGAGGTTGTGATTGCCCTGGGCGATCTCGTTGGAGCTGCTCTCGATCTGCACCGCCGATTCGCGGATGTCGGAGACGATCTCGCGCAGCCGTTCGATGGTGCCATTGACATTGTCCTTGACCTGGCCGAACAGGCCATCGTAGGCACGGTCGATGGTGGCGGACAGGTCGCCGTTGCGCATGCCGCCCATCACGCTGTTGATGTCGGTGAAGGTGGCTTCGAGCACATCCAGCATGCCGTTGAGGTTTTCCGCCAGCTGACGGAAAAAGCCCTGCTTGCCGTCCATCGACAGACGCGTGCTCAGCTGCCCGGCCTGGGCGGCGGTGACCAGCTCGTTGAGCTCCTGCTCGATGGCCACTTCGGCGGTGCGGTCCTGCCACTCGGCCACGGCACCGATGCGGCGCCCGTCGGCATCGTTCACCGGGGCGGCGATCACCCGCAGATAGCGGCCACCGACGCGAATGTCGGCGGTGTGCGCGCCAGTGAGGCGATCCAGCATCGCGCGCTGGTGTTCCGGGTTCTTGTGGAAGATGTCGATGTTGCTGCCAACCAGGGCACTGGCATCGAAGTCGGGAAGGTCCTTGCGGATGTCATGTTCGGCTTCGCGGAACATCTTTTCGATGGCCGGATTGATGTAGACGATGGTGTAATCGGCATCGGTGACCATGACATTCGACGACACGCTGTCCAGCGCGGTCTTGATGCGCTCGCCCTTGACCGCCTGCTCGCGGGCATCCATGACATCGAAGGCCAGCCTGACCTGGGTGGAGAACACGCTGCGCATCATGTCACCGACATCGTCCGGCCGGTCGATGCGCACCCAGTCGAAATAATTGCCGTTGGAGATGTTGAACAACTGGTCGCGCAAATACTGCATCGGCTTGCTGTTGTTGCGGGTATTGACCACCCCGATGGCCAGGGTCAGCAGCGCACCGGTGATCAGCGTCCAGCCGACCGCGGCGGACGAAAGCATGCCCTGGGTCAGCATCAGGCCCATGCCCAGCATGAACAGCGAGACCAGTGCCACGCTGCCATACAGCCAGGTGGTGGTGTGGATGCCACGCACGCGCTCGACGAACTTCTGCCATCCGGTCTTTTCCAGCGTGGCCCTGCCGGCGCGCACATCGGCATAAAGGGCCTCTGCCTGGCGGATTTCCTCATCGGTGGGGCGGGTGCGCACCGACATGTATTCGACGATTTTCCCGTTTTCGAAGATCGGCGACACATTGGCGTTGACCCAGTAGTAATCGCCGTTCTTGGCGCGGTTCTTCACCGGCGCTGTCCACGGCAGACCGGACTTGAGGTCACGCCACAGCCATTCGAAGGCTTCCGGCGGCATGTCCGGATGGCGCACCACATTGTGGTTCTTGCCGATCAGCTCTTCCTCACGGAAGCCACTGATGTCGATGAAATCCTGGTTGACATAGGTAATGATGCCCTTGAGGTTCGTCTTGGAGACGAGTATCGACCCCTCGCGCATCTTCACCTCATTCTGGGTGACGGGTTCGTTGATCTTCATGAGGCAACTCCGGTTGCTGAAGCAGGTTTCTGGTTGAACGGAGGCATCAGAATTCCTCCCAGTCGTCATCGTCGAAGACGGGTTCCGGCTGAGCACCGCCCGACGCGGCCGTGGCGGCCGTCGGCAGCGGCGTCACCGTGGCCGGCTCGCTGCGGGGCTCCGGCGGACTGGAGGCCGAAGCCTCCACTGTGGGCGTGTCCAGCGTCACCACGGTCGATTCAAAGTGGGCATCCAGCGTGAAGAAGGCCAGTCGCTCGCTCATCCGCTCGCTGCGCTGCACCATCGACTGGCTGGCGGCCGAGGTCTGCTCGGCCAGCGCCGCATTCTGCTGGGTGGTTTCATCCATGCTGGTAACCGCCGCGTTGACCTGTTCGATACCCGCTGTCTGTTCGGCACTGGCGGCGGCGATCTCGCCGACGATGTCTCCGACCTTGCGGATGCCGTTGACGATCTCCTGCAGGGTGTCGCCGGACTGATTGACCAGTTCGGAACCGGCATTGACCTTGCCGACGCTGTCCTGGATCAGTTCCTTGATCTCCTTGGCGGCGGTGGCGCTGCGCTGGGCCAGGTTGCGCACTTCGGTGGCGACCACCGCGAAGCCGCGCCCCTGTTCACCGGCGCGCGCCGCTTCCACCGAGGCGTTGAGCGCCAGCAGGTTGGTCTGGAAGGCGATCTCGTCGATGACACCGATAATCTCGGCGATCTTCTCACTGGAGCGGTTGATCTCTTCCATCGCCTGCACCGCCCGGCTGACCACTTCGCCCCCGCGGTTGGCGCTCTGGCGGGCATCTTCGGCCAGCTGGTTGGCGAGTTGGGCGTTGTCGGAGTTCTGCTTTACGGTACTGGTGATCTGTTCCATGCTCGACGCCGTCTGTTCCAGCGCCGAGGCCTGATGTTCGGTGCGCGCCGACAGGCTGTTGTTGCCTTCGAGGATCTCGCGCGCGGTGGCCGAGACCTCCTGGGCCGAGGAGCGGATCTCGCCGACAATGCCGGACAGCCGCTCGACAGTCTCGTTGACACTCTCGGCGACGGCGCCAAAGGCACCCGAGTAGTCGTTCTCGATGGTCTGGGTCAGGTCGCCCCGCGACAGTGCCGACATCACCACATTGATGTCGTCCATGGTGTTGCCGATGGTGGCCACCATTTCATTGATGCTTTCCGACAGGCGCAGGAAGAAGCCCTGCTTGCCGCTGGTGTCGATTCGCCGGTCGAGACTGCCCTGCTGTACCGCACGCACGATCTCCTGGATCTCCGATTCGGTGTTCACCTCATGGGTGCGGTCCATCCACTCGACCACGGTACCGAGGCGTTCGCCCTGCTCGTCGAGCACCGGGTTGGCGATGAAGGACATGGTGCGGCCGCCAACATGGAATTCGGCCCGATGCTCGCCCGACAGCCGTTCCAGCAGGCGCTGCTGGTGCTGCGGCTGCTTGTGGAAGCGGTCGATGCTGCTGCCGACGATCTCGCTGGCGCGGAAATCCGGCAGTTCCTTTTTCAGGTCCGGCTCGATATCGGTGAACAGGCTGCGCGCCGCATCGTTGATGTAGATGATGTCGTTGTTCTGGTCGGCCACCATCACACTGGCACTGACATTGTCCAGTGCCTGGCGGACGCGGGCATTGGCGCGTGCCACCCGCCCCTCTTCCTCGCCGCGCTGGCGCAGATCCTGCTGCATGGTGTCCAGCGATTCGAGCAGGTGACCGAACTCGTCACGGCTGTCGGCCTCGATACGGTTGTCGAGGCGACCGGCGGCGATGGCGTCCATGACCCGTGTAATCCGTGCCACCGCGCGGGCGATGCCGCCGGAAATCAGCCACCACAACAGTACCGTCATCAGTACCGCGAGCAGAGACACCAGCAGAACGCCCCACATGTTACGCCGCGCCGCATCCAGAGCATCATCCACGCGTGCGAGTATGTCGCCGGTGAGACGATCGCCGACCTCGACCAGCGCCGCGATCTTGGCGTTCTGGGCCTGCCTCCATTCCTCGGGGTCGATATTGAATGCACCATAGTCCGCGGCCATAAAGGCCTTGTCACGCAGTGTTTCGGCCTGGCTGACGGCCGCTGACTGCATCTTTTCGAGGAACAGCTCGCGCAGCGGCCGATCGGCGGCATCGAGGAACAGCTTGCGGTAGACCGCCTGTTCGTTCACCGCCCGGGTGAATTCGGCAAACTCGCGGCCAACGAACTGATCGCGGTCGAACACGTTGTAGAGCACATGGCGTTCTTCTTCGGCCAGGGTCTTGAGACGAACGAAACTGCCATAGGCACTGCTGGCGAGGGTCAGGTCCTTGTCCAGACTCAGCTTTGGCAACAGTTCCACCAGGTTCAGCAGCCGATCGCTCAGTTGCGGATAAAACTCGGACAGCCGACTGCGCTTGAGGCGCGCCTTCTGCAACTGAGCGCGCAGCTCGGGCAGTTTCGCGCGCAGCTCCATGGCCGCCTGCAAGCGTTCCGCGAACTCTGCGGGCAACCCCTGCCCCTGCAACGCGTCCAGGCGCTGATCCACGCTGTCGAAGGCCTGATCGGTCGCGTTCACGGCGGCCTGCACTGCCTCACCGTGCCGTTTGCCGCGGGCCTTGAGGTAACGGCTGGCGATATCGAATTCGTCCATCAGCCGGTCTTCGGCAAGACTTACTGCCACCGCCATGTTCACCAGCTCGGCCATGCGTTCGGCGTCATCGGCCCGACGGCTGGCATGGGAATAGAGCAGAGCCGAGAACCCCAGCAGCGCCAGCAGGGGCACCACCAACATCAGGACCAGCTTGTGCTTGAGTGTGAGGTTGCGTATTGGATTCATGATCTTCGACTCATGTTGCGGGATGCCATCAGGCTTCCTCTTCTTCCGGTGGTGGATCATAGAGATCCGGGTGGCGCATGAAGGCATCGACAGCAAACAGCATCACCATGCGCCCGCCCACATCCACCAGACCCTGGATGAAGGCGGTATCGACACGGTCGCCAAAATCCGGTGTCTTTCGAATGTCGCCGGTGCCGGTGTTCATCACATCGGAGACCTCATCGACGACGATGCCGCAGATGCGCTCCTCGCCTTCCATCGCATTGCGCAGAATGATCACCACGGTGGTGGCGTCGTAGCCAGCCCGGGCCTGGCGCATGCGCTGACGCAGGTCGATCACCGGCACCGCGGTGCCGCGCAGGTTGAGCACGCCCTTCACATAGGAAGGCGTGTTGGGCACCCGGGCCACCTGTTCCCAGCCGCGGATCTCCTGCACATTCAGTATGGGTACGCCATAGTCCTCGTCGCCGACCCGGAAGGTGAGGTACTGATCGACGGCAGAGATCTGCTTGAGGTCTTCGGCGATATTGTGTTCGCTCATGTCGGTCATTTCAGGCGGCCCGCTCCTGTTGCAGTTGCAGGTTCTTGTTCAGCTTGAGGATACCGGGCATGTCGAGTATCAGCGCCACCGAGCCGTCGCCGAGTATGGTCGCGCCGGAGAAGCCCTCGATCTTCTTGTAGTTGGCCTCCAGCGACTTGATCACCACCTGTTGCTGACCCAGCAGGTCGTCGACGAACAATCCGACATGCTCGCCCTCGGCTTCCACCACCACCAGCAGTCCTTCTTCCAGGGGTTTCGCGCCCTGGTCTGCGAAACCGAAGATCTCGTACAGCTTGATGATCGGGATGTATTCGTCGCGCAGGCGGAAGGTCTCGCCCTGACCTCCGACGCGCGACACCTGCTCCTGCTTCACCTGCAGGGATTCGACGATGGAAATGATCGGGATGATGTAGTTCTCGCCGCCGACGGTGACCGTCTGGCCATCGAGAATGGCCAGTGTCAGCGGCAGGCGGATGGTGATGGTGGTGCCGACGCCCAGCTCCGAATCGATCTCGACATTGCCGCCGAGTTCCTGGATGTTGCGCCGCACGACATCCATGCCGACGCCACGCCCGGACACATCGCTGACCACCTCGGCGGTGGAAAAGCCGGGCATGAAAATGAGTTCGTAGATCTGCTGGTCGGTGAGCCGGTCGTCCTCGCTGACCAGGCCGCGTTCGATGGCCTTGCCCAGCAGCTTGTCCTTGTCCATGCCGCGGCCGTCGTCCTTGATCTCGATGACGATATTGCCGCCCTGATGGTAGGCATTCAGCTCGATGGTGCCGGTTTCCGGCTTGCCGGCGGCCACCCGTTCCTCCGGCATCTCGATGCCGTGGTCGAGGCTGTTGCGCACCAGGTGCACCATGGGATCACCGATCTTCTCGATCACCGTCTTGTCCACTTCTGTGGTTTCGCCTTCCAGCCGCAATTCGATCTTCTTGCCCAGCTTGCCCGAGAGGTCACGCACCAGCCTCGGGAAGCGCGAGAAGGTGAAGCTGATCGGCATCATCCGCACCTGCATCACGCTTTCCTGGAGTTCCCGGGTGTTGCGTTCCAGCTGCATCAGTCCGTCGAGCATTTTTTCGATGTCCTGCGGGGTCACCGCCTGGCGGTCCTCGATCTTTTCGCCGAGCAGGCCGAGCATGGACTGGGTGATGACCAGCTCGCCGACCATGTTGATCAGGGCGTCGATCTTGCCGGTCTCGACGCGGATCGAGCTTTGCGCGCTGCCGCCTCCGCCCCGGCGTTCGCTCTTGCGGCGGTCGCTCTGGCGCCGGTCCGCGCCCTTGGCGCCCTGGTCTTCGGCGCGGCGCTGGGGAATCATCTGGCGTTCTTCGGAAGCCGGGGCCGGGTTGTCCGAAGCCGCGGTCTGCACCTCTTCGATGGACAGTTCGCACAGGTCCTCGACCCAGGCAAAAACCTCCTCGATCTGTCCCTTTTCGACATCACCGGTCAGTGTCATCGTCCACTGCAGATAACAGTCTTCCGGCTCCAGCTGCTCGAAATCCGGCACGCGGCTGAGATCGATTTCCGACTCCAGCTCACCCAGTTCCCTCAATTCACGCAGCAGCGGCAACGGGTCGTTGGCGGTCTGAAACAGGCGGGCTTCCGGCTTGAAGACAATGCGCCACTGACCGGCGGCCGGAGCAGCATCGGGCGCAGCTGCCGGAGATTCGTTTGTGGCAGGCGCTGTCCCGCTGTTGGCCAGCTCCTGCTCCAGTTCCCGCTGATGTTGCCGCACCCGTTCCGCATCGGCTTCGTCACCGGCCTGGGCCGCTTCGAGCATTTCACGCAGACAATCCACGGAACGCAGCAGGATGTCGGTGTTGTCCTGCGTCACTTCGCGCTTGCCGTCGCGCATTTCGTCGAGCAGGGTTTCCATGACATGGGTGAAATCGGCGATCGCCTTGAACCCGAATGTGCCGGACCCGCCCTTGATGGAATGGGCAGCGCGGAAAATGGCGTTGATGGTTTCGTCGTCGGCGCTGCCCGGCTCCAGTTCCATCAGACCCGATTCCATGACTTCCAGTCCTTCGAAACTCTCTTCGAAGAAAACCTGGTGAAACTGAGCCATATCGATGGACATGCAACTGCCTCCGTAGGGATTGCGCACACTGTTTATAGTGCAAGGTTGCGGGGTTTTCCGTGATTTTTCGGACCCGCGACGCTTTCCGACGCGATTGGCCCGGCCCAGTCAGAATATCGACCGGCACGGCAAAAGCTTGAGCTTGGGGGTATAATGGCGGGCTTTCCCGTTTTCCGATCACCCTTCATGAACGAAGCACACACTGTTTCATCCCGCATCCGGCATGCGGTGCCGGTCGGTCCGGTCATCATCGGCGGCGGACACCCGGTGGTGGTTCAATCGATGACCAATACCGATACCGCCGATATCGAGGCCACCACCCGGCAGGTGATCGAACTGGCCGAGGCCGGCTCCGAGCTGGTGCGGCTGACGGTCAACGACGAAGACGCCGCAGCTGCGGTACCGCACATCGCCGACCGCCTCGATCGCGCCGGCTGCAACGTGCCCCTGGTCGGGGATTTTCATTTCAACGGCCACAAGCTGCTGGCACGGCACCCCGCCTGCGCCGAACGGCTGGCCAAGTTCCGCATCAATCCCGGCAATGTGGGCCGTGGCAAGCACCGTGATGCCCAGTTCACGACGATGATCGAGCTGGCCTGCGCCCTCGACAAACCGGTGCGCATCGGGGTCAACTGGGGCAGCCTGGATCCGCAGGTGCTGGCCCGTCTGCTCGACGACAATGCCGCCCGCAAGACCCCTCTGCCGGTGGAGACCATCAACCGCCAGGCGGTGATCCGCTCGGCGCTGGAGAGCGCGCGCATGGCACAGGACATCGGCCTCGGCGCCGACCGCATCGTGATCAGCTGCAAGATGAGCCGGGTGGGTGATCTGGTGGCGGTCTATCGCGATCTGGCCGCCCAGTCCCGCCATGCGCTGCACCTGGGGCTGACCGAGGCCGGCATGGGCGACAAGGGCATCATTGCATCTACGGCAGCGCTTTCGATCCTGCTTGGCGAAGGCATTGGCGACACCATCCGCATCTCTCTGACCCCTGAGCCGGGTGCCGGGCGCAGTCGCGAAGTGAAGGTGGCCCAGGAAATCCTGCAGGCGCTGGAGCTGCGTTCCTTCACGCCACGGGTGGTGGCCTGTCCCGGCTGCGGACGCACCAGCAGCGACTATTTCCAGGTACTGGCGCAACAGATTCAGGCGCAACTGGATGCGGCGATGAGCGACTGGCGCAGCCGCTACCCCGGCGTGGAATCGATGAATGTGGCGGTCATGGGCTGTGTGGTCAACGGCCCCGGCGAGAGCAAGCACGCGAACATCGGCATCAGCCTGCCGGGCAGCGGCGAGACACCGGTGGCACCGGTGTACGAGGACGGTGAAAAAACGGTGACGCTGAAGGGCGACGGCATCGCCGAAGCCTTCATGGAGCGAGTCAGGGCTTATGTGGAGCGCCGCTACGGCAGCAGCTGAGGGCCTGGGAAATCAGTCGACCTGTTCGAGGGCGCAGGCGATCAGCCAGCGGCGTTCGCCTTCTTCTTCGACCGCATCGCAACGCAACACCCGGGCACGGGCCGACATCGGCGGGGTAATCGCATTGACCGGCGTCAGCACCAGCGTCAGACGCTGCTCCGGCTGCAGCTCTTCCGGGGCCACGAACAGCATGCCGCGCGCGCTGAGGTTGCGCACCCGCCCCTGCTTTCGCTCGCTGTCGCCTTCCCGCTGGTAGTCCAGTGCGCTGTCCAGGGACATGCGGTGAAAATCCCTTTTTTCGGAAAACTCGCTCATCGCGGGCTACTCGATATCGAACAGCTTGCCGAAGTTGGCCACATCGAGGATCTTGCGCACTTCCGGCGACGCATTGACGATGCGGATGCGCGCTCCCTCGCCGCCCGCGTGCTCGCGCAAAAGCAACAGCATGCCCAGCGCGGAACTGTCGAGATAGTCTGCGCCGGAAAGGTCCACGATGTACTCGACACCGACGCCCGGCGTGTCGACATAGGCGGACCGGAAATCATCGTAGAGTTGAAAATCGAACTTGCCGGACACCGCGATGGTGACCTTTTGTCCATTGTCGGAAACCGTACTCGTTATCGACATGTCATTGTCCCTGGGTAGTCAGTTCTGTTTTGGAAATGCACTGAGCTTAGCAGCTCGATGCGGAAATGAAAGCCGCCCCATTCTGCCACAGGCGGCGTTGAGTCAAAAGAATTCGACATCGCCCTCTTCCATGCTGTTCTGGCTGACCGCCTTGTTCAGCGGGCGTTCCCAGTCGGCTTTCAGCGCTGCGATCTCCTGGCTGAATTCCTCGACCAGCTGGTGCACCCGCTGGCGGCTCGCCTGGCCAGGATCCTGCCTCAGGCCATCCGCGGTCTCGCGCAGGCGGTGGGTGAGCTGCTCCAGCCGCTGCACATGGTCGTCGCTGTAGGCCACCAGCTGGGTGACCACATCCTCGAACTGCAACGAACGCACGGCAGTACCCACCGCCTGCCCAATCTCGCCATTGATGGCGCCCAGCCGGGACACCTGCTCGTCGATGCGGCGATTGTAGCTCTCGATCGCATCGAGCATGTCATCGACACGGGTCTTGGCCTCGATGGTGCTGTTCATGTCGCGCGATGCCATGCCCGCCATCAGCGCCTTGGCGCCGTCAATGTCCTGCTGTGCCCGCGACACCACGCTGCCGATCTCCTCACTGAAACGGTTCGAATTCTGCGACAGCTTGCGCACCTCGTCGGCCACCACTGCAAACCCCCGCCCCGCCTCGCCGGCACGCGCCGCCTCGATGGCCGCATTGAGCGCCAGCAGGTTGGTCTGGTTGGCGATGCCACTGACATCTTCGAGCAGTTCGAAGGCCTTGCTCATGTGACGCGAGACATCGTCGATCGCATGCACCATGCGCATGCTGTTCTGGCTGGTGGTGACGGTGAGGTCGATGAATTCCTGCAACAACTGATGGGTCTCACTGATGAAGCGGTTCATGTCGAAACCGGCTTCGGCGGTTTCTTCCCGCCCCCCGGAATCCGGCTCATGATCGACCAGCGCATGCACCAGCAGGGATTGCTGCCGGGTCTGCTCATCGAGTTGCTGAAAGCTGCCGCTGAGGCAGCCCGAAGCATCGGTGACCACGGAACGGATCTGGCGCAGCGCATCCTGAACTTCGCGCGACTGCTCCTCAACCAGCGCGGTCAGGTCGGTAAACAGGCCGAGCAATTCGGTAGTGCCCTGTTCCTGTTGCTGCTGTTCCTGCTGCCGATCGTTGTTGTCATGACGTGATTCACGCAGCAGCGAAGCCATCAATCCCACGCACAACAGCAACGCCAGCACCGAATCGACACCCGGCGCGGACACCACCCAGTCGGCAATCAGGCCCAGCAGCGCCAGACCCGCCAGCCAGTGCAGCGGGTGTTGTTTCAGGCTGTCGGGCATCAGGCCGCTCATGAGGACGACACCACGCGCCCATAGAGCAGATCATCGGCCAGTCGGCGGTAATCTTCCGCGCCATTGCTGCGCCGGCTGTAGTCGAAGATCGACTTGCCGAAACTGGGACTCTCCGCCAGCGGCGCGTTCTCGCGCACCACCGTGGCCAGCAGCTTGTCGGGAAAATACTTGATCAGCTTGTCTCTCACCTGGTTGGCCAGCCGGCGGCGCACGGCAAAACGGGTCAGGGCGATCCACATGCGGATGGGTTTTTTCATAAAGCGTTCCGCGCTGCTGAGGGTGCGCAGCAACTGCGAAAGCCCGTGCAGGGCCAGGTAATCACCGGAGACGGGGATCAGCACCTCGTCGGCGGCGAACAGTGCATTGAAATTGAGCAGGCCTGAATTGGGCGGGCAGTCGATCATCAGCAGGTCGTATTCGGATTCGACGGCGGCCAGTTTCCGCCCCAGCACTTCGGCGCGTTCCCGGCCCTGGGCGGCCAGCCGTTCGATCTCTCCGAGGCGGTAGCCCGCCGGCAACAGGTCGATGCCGTCACGCGCCTCGACCCGCAGTTCGGGCAATTCCGCATCATCGAAGAACAGCGCATCCACGCCCTGCAGGCCCGGCTCGGTCACCCCGAGACTGACCGCGAGATGCCCTTGCGGATCCAGGTCGATGCACAGCACCTTCAGCCCCTGATCGGCATAGGCGCTGGCCAGGTTGAAACAGGTGGTGGTCTTGCCCACGCCGCCCTTGTGATTGAGTATCGCCAGTCGGCGCACGCATGCCTCCGCGTCCGGTCAGTTGCCGAGGGCTTTCTTGATGACGGCCAGCAGCTGGTCAGGGTTGAAGGGCTTGACGATCCATCCGGTGGCGCCCGCGTTCTTGCCCGCCATCTTCTTGTCGGAGGAGGACTCGGTGGTCAGCATCAGCAGCGGCGTAAACTTGTAGTTGGGCAGCTTGCGCAACTCGCCAATCAGGGTGATGCCGTCCATGTTCGGCATGTTGACATCGGTCAGCACCAGATCGAAGCTGCCGCTTCTGGCCAGATTGAGGGCCGCAACCCCGTCTTCCGCCTCGGTCACCTGGTGCCCGGCGCTCTTCAGGGTAAAAGAAACCATCTGTCTCATCGAGGCCGAATCATCGACAGCCAGTATTGAAGCCATTGCCTACTCCTGAATCTGTGTTGAAAGTGCCGCCCCCCGCCGGGGCGACTGAATGACAGTACCGAATATAGCAGCAATTTCGGGCTTTGCTGCCGCGGCGCGGATTTTTACCGCCGGGGAGCGATCAGCCGATGACCACCTGGTGCTTGCCGCTCTTCTTGGCCCGGAACAGCGCCTCGTCCGCGCGCTTGAAAAAACGCGGAAAATCGTCACCGGCCTGCAACATGGTCAGGCCCACGCTCATGCCGAGAGCGCCATCGATGGCAAAGGCTTCCATGTTCATTGACAGCACCTGCTCAAGGATGCGGTGGGCCACATCGATACCGCCCTGGATGTCGGTATGCGGCAGGGCAGCGACGAATTCATCGCCGCCATAGCGGAACAGCATATCGGTGTCCCGCAGGCAGGCGCGAATCAGCTCGGCCACGCGGACCAGTACCCGGTCGCCGATATCATGGCCGTATTCATCGTTGATGCGCTTGAAGCCGTCGAGGTCGAGGATCATCATCGCCAGACGGTGGTCGTGGCGCTTGGCCAGACGGATCTCGCGCGGCAGCAGTTTTTCCATCGCCGCCCGATTGTTGATGCCGGTCAGCGGGTCGCTGTAGGCGGAAGTGATCGCCGTGTGGTAGAGCAAGGCGTTGCGCAACGGATAGACCAGCGAACACAACAGATCCTCGAACTGGCACACTTCGTTGCTGCCGAAAGGCTGATCGCGGTAGAGCGTCAATTCACCAAGATCCATCTGCTGGATGGTCAGCCGGTACTGCAGGCTGTGCCGGTCGATCTTGCCCTCGCGGATCGGCTCGGCCACCTGTTCCGAGGTGTAGCGGTAACTGTTGTGGGGCACCATCGGCTGGATTTCGTGGGAGAATACCTTGAGGATATCCTCGAGGTTGAGATGCCGGGACAGCAGATCCGACAATTGCAGGATCTTCAGGTACTGCTTGTCGCTGACAACCTGCTCCGGCTTGCGCGAATCGAGGGCGATGACCTGGGGGTGATCCGAACCGGTTTTACCCAGTGATGTGATATTGGACATGATGAAGCTACTCTGACAGTGCGTACATGGAAGTGCAGAAACCATGCGAAGATCATGCCATGACGGATAATCCCATGTTTTCAATGACTTGCAGAAACAACAAGTCAGAGAGATCGAAAAACGACAAAATCATGTCGCTTTCCGCTCCGAAATGCCGCATGTATGTGGCGTTTGCTCCCCTTGAGGCTCAGGATTACCGACCAGTGGCCGATAGATCGGGGTGCAGACGCTGTATTCACCGCCGTGTGCCGCCCCAGGCCAGCCTGCCGGCGGCAAGAACTTTCCCCTAGCCGGAGCCCGCTTGCCCAATGGCCACCCCGATCAACCGCAGCAGCAGCACGCCCGTCGACCTCCTGCAAGTCGTTTCCGGGGACGACAAGGCGCGCCCCCTGCTGCAACGGCTGCAGCAGCTCGGCTCCTTCCAGGCACAGGTGGTACTGGCTCAAGGTCGTCAGATCCTGCTGGATACCGCTTTCGGACAAGTGCGCGGCGAACTGGCGCAGATGGCGCGCGGAACCACGCCAGCGCTGCAGCCCGGCGACCGCATCGAAGCCAGCCTGAATCAGGGCGAAGGCCCGCCCCGATTGCGCATCCGCAGCCACCAGCCGCTGCAGATCACCCTGCGCCAGCCCGGTCTGTACCAGCGACTGCAACAGTTGGATCAGCCCCTGCTGGCCGCGCGCGTCAGCGGTCAAGGCGAACTCCACAACCTGCTGCAAGTCGGGCGTGAGAGCGTTCAAATCCCACGCCAGGAGTCGCTGCGGACCGGCGACACCCTGTTGCTGCGCCCAGGACCCTCGACCGGTCAGGTTGTCGCCACGCGTATTCAGCCCCTTCCCCTGCTCCGGCAGGCCCTGTCGCAACTGCTGCCACAACAGGCTGCCGCGCTGTCCGGCCACGGCGACGGCTCCGAATATTCCTTGAGCCGGCTGCAGCAATTGGCGCGGGTACTGCTGGCCGCCACCGGCAGTGGAACCCGCGCCGCCGAGACGGCTCAAAGCCCCACCCCAGGCCGACCCGTCACAACGCCCGGCCCGCAGGTACCCGGCACTCCGCCCGCTCAGCGGACAGACACCGCCGTTGAAACCGGGACCCGCAGCCCAGCGCCTCAGTCCGGCAACCTTCCGCCGCCGACCGCCAGCCGTTCCGCGCGGCCTGCGGAGCCGCCACTCGTGCAGGGGACACACGCCCAGCCGGAATCGCCCGCGAAGACCGCGGAAGCACGGGCACCGGGACCCGCACACGGGGCCCGCGTGTCACAGACGCCGGTGAACGGAGCCGAGCCAGCCGTGACGCCGCCACGCAGCGACGGACCGGCGCCGTCGCGGCTGCAGGCCTTGCTCGAACCCCTGATGCGGCTGGCCATCGACCCTGC